>CABQJJ010000001.1 GCA_902464485.1 uncultured Collinsella sp.
AGTACGACATGTGGCGCGAGGTGGCCTATTTTGCCAAGTACGTGGGCGTGAGCAATGCGTTTGCGCTGCATACGGCCACGCAGGTCAATGCTGAGCTACTGGGCCTGGGTGACGAGACCGGCACGATCGAGTGCGGCAAGGCGGCCGACATTTTGGTGACGCGCGAGAACCCGCTCGATGACCTGTGTGCTCTGCGTGAGCCAATGCACGTGATGTGCCGCGGCAACCTGGTGCGCAAACTCAAGGTGAAGCGTATTCCCGAGGTGGACGCCGAGCTCGATCCGATTATGGCCATGCCGGCCGAAGCGCTTGCCGACGAGCTCGCCCGCGACGGCGTGGCATAGGTGTGACAAAGGGACGGTCCCTATGCCGCGCTCAAAAAAGCCGAGGTCTCAACACGAGGCCTCGGCTCTTATTTTTCCTATGGTGTTGCTGCTAGGAGCGCGTTTCCATCTTGGCATGGCACTTGGGGCAGGTGACGCGGATCTTGCCCTTGCCCTTGGGGACGGACAGCATCTGACCGCAGTTGGGGCACTTGAGGTATGCCGTGGTTTTGCGGCCCTTCCACATCTTCTTGGCCGTTCGCTTGGCGCGCTCAAAGTCTTCCTTGCTGGTGCCGGCCGCACGCGAGGCGTTGGCAGCTGCAGTCCCGCCGCCCAAGCTGGCGACGAACTTGCCTAGGCCGGGGACGTTTGCGGTCGCCGTGACAAAGGCGTCGTTCTCCTTGCGGCGCGCGTCGATGTTTTTTGACAGGCCACGCAGCACGCCGAGCACGATCACGGCGATGGCGATCCAGCTGAGCCACTGGATACGGGCCATCGATCCGATCATCGCGATGATAATGCCTGCGAAGCCCAACACGACGGTGAGTTCGTCGGCGCCATTGCGACCCTTCATAAAGTCATTCATGCAAATTGCCTTTCGTTCGATATGCTGCACGCCTTTATACCCGATTTAGAGCAAGGGGGACAGGTTAATCTGCACCAAGGTGGTGCAAACGTACCTGTCCCCGATACACCAAGATGGTGCAAAGCAGTCTGCCCCCAATGCCCCCAATTACTTGGAGAGCTTGTCGACGACGCGTTCGATCTCGGCGAGCTTGGCGGCTTTGAGGTCTTCGTCGCCCGATTCGATTGCCGAAGTCACGCAGCCCTCGATATGCGCCTTGAGCACGTCGGCGTTAATGCGCGCGAGGAGCGCCTGTGTGGCCATGAGCTGCGTGGAGATATCGACGCAATAACGGTCCTCCTCGACCATCCGCAAGATGCCGTCGATCTGGCCGCGTGCCGTCTTGAGCATGCGGGTCACCGATTTATGGTCTGCCATCATGGCGGGTCCTCGTTTCTGGTCGGGGGGGGGTACGTGCGGGTTGTTACGCGGCGGTCACGGACAGGGCGTGGAACTTCTCGCCGGCGCCCTCGACGGCGGCGGCGAGCTGCTCGGCGGTCACGGTGTCGGCACACTCCACCTGTACGGTCTGGGTCTCGTGATCGGCGTCGGCGTCGGTCACGCCGGCCACGTTGAGCAACGCCGTCTCGACGGTGGCGTCGCAGTGGCCGCACATAAGGCCGGAAGTCTTAATTGTGAAACGCATGGATATTCCTCTCTGTTGTGTCGGCTTTCCCAGGCACCCGACCTTGACCTTCAAGCCGTCGCTCGCGTACCAAAGTACGCGTCACTCCTCTTTCAGGTCAATCTCTGGCACCTGGAAAACCCGTTCTAAATGGACGTAATAGTGAGCCTATTTTGCCACTTTAGGCTTAAAGGTTCGCAGGCGCAGTGCATTGCTTACGACGCAGACGCTCGACAGGCTCATCGCCGCGGCGCCAAACATCGGTGAGAGTTGCCAACCGGTGAGGGGGAAGAACACGCCCGCGGCGAGCGGAATACCGATGCCGTTGTAGAACAGCGCCCAGAATAGGTCCTGCTTGATGTTGCGAATCGTGGCGCGCGACAGCTCAATGGCGCGGGCGACGTCCATGAGGTCGCTGCGCATGAGCACCACATCTGCCCCTTCTTTGGCGATGTCGGCGCCGGTGCCGATGGCAAGGCCCACGTCGGCGCGCGCCAGGGCGGGGGAGTCGTTGATGCCGTCGCCCACCATGGCGACCTTGCCGCTCGCATCCTGCAGCTCGCGGACGTGGCGCTCCTTGTCGGCGGGGAGGACGTCGGCGATGACCTGCTTGCTGTTCAGTCCCACGCGGCGGGCGATTGCTTCGGCCGTCACACGGTTATCGCCGGTGAGCATGCGCACGTCGACGCCGAGCGAACGCAGCGCGGCGATGGCCTCGGCGCTCGTCTCTTTGACCTCGTCAGCCACGGCGATGGTACCGACAAGCTCGCTGTTCTTGGCAAAGAACAGCGGTGTCTTGCCTTCGGCGGCGAGCTGTTCGGCAAGGCCCGCGGGCACGGTAACGCCCAGCTCGTCCATCAGACGCACGTTGCCGGCTGCGATGACATTTTGTCCCTCGCGCGCCGTAACGCCACGACCGGGCACGGCGGCAAAGTCCTCGACCATGCGCGCGACAATTCCGCGCGCCTCGCACTCGGCCATAATCGCCTCGGCCAGCGGGTGCTCGCTTGAGCGCTCCAACGCGGCGGCCAGCTTGAGCAGCGCCTTTTCGCTCATGGCGCGCGAGCCGTCAGCACGCGTGGCTACCACGATATCGGTCACGGCAGGCTTGCCGCGGGTGACCGTGCCCGTCTTATCGAGCACCACCGTGCCCACGCTGCGCAGATTCTCCAGCGCTTCGGCGCTCTTAAACAGAATGCCCATCTCGGCGCCCTTGCCGGTGCCCACCATAATGGCGACGGGCGTGGCTAGGCCGAGTGCACACGGACAGCTGATCACCAGCACAGCGACGGCGGAGGTGAGCGCTTCGTTGACGCTTCCGGTCAGTGTCATCCACGCCAAGAAGGTCACGGCCGAGATCACGAACACCACGGGCACGAACACGCCGGCGACCTTGTCGGCCATGCGGGCGATGGGCGCCTTGGTGGCGTTGGCGTCCTCGACAAGCTTGATGATCTTGGCGAGCGATGTCTCGGCACCCACACGCGTGGCGCGGAAGGTAAACGAGCCGGTGCGGTTGACGGTGGCGGCGTTGACGGTGTCACCGGCGGTCTTTTCCACGGGGATGGACTCGCCGGTCAGCGCGCTCTCGTCCACGGCCGAGCTGCCCTCGAGCACCACGCCATCGACGGGGATGGACTCGCCGGGGCGTACGCGCAGGATCTGGCCGGGAAGGATGCTGTCGACGTCGACGGTGGTCTCGCTGCCGTCCTCTGCCACGACGGTCGCGGTCTTGGGCGCCAGGTCGATCAGCGCCTCGATAGCGCCGCCGGTTTTGGATTTGCTGCGCGTCTCGAGGTATTTGCCCACGGTGACCAGCGACAGGATCGTGCCGGCGCTCTCAAAATACAGATTGTCCATGCTCGTCATCATGGCCTCGTGGATTTGCCCGGCGGCCAGCTGGTCGGCCATGATGAACATGGCATAGAGCGACCAGGCAATCGACGCGGTGGCGCCGACGGCGATGAGAGCGTCCATGGTCGGCGCGCCGTGCGCGAGCGATTTAAACCCGTTGATAAAGTACGCGTCGTTGACGTAGACGATGGGGATGAGCAGGACGAGCTCGGTGAGCGCGAGCGTCATGCTGTGGGTATGGTCGGTGAAAATGCCGGGTAGCGGCCAGCCAAGCATGTGCCCCATGCCTATGTAGAACAGTGGGATGAGGAATACGATCGAGACGATGAGGCGGGTGCGCATGGCGGAGGCGGCGGCCTCCAGTTTTTTGGTAGGCGACTCCATATGGGCGGCGTCGGACCTGGCTTGTGCACTGCCGTTTGAGCCGGCGGCACCGGTGCCCACATCGACGGGCGAGGCCGAGTAGCCCGCGCGGTCGACGGCGGTGCAGATATCGTCGGGGGAGACCTGCGCGGGGTTGTAGTCCACCAGCATAGAGCCAGCGAGCAGATTGACCGCGACGCTTTGGACGCCGTCGAGCTTGCTCACGGCGCGGTCCACGTGCGCCTGGCAGGCAGCGCATGTCATGCCGCCCACATCGAACTTATCTTGAGCCATGGCTTCTCCTTTCCGTGGTTTGGTATTGGAATTGTTAACCTGCTGATACTATACACCCATACCCCCTGGGGGTGTCCAGTAATAGTTGGAATGTATGACTTTTCATTACAGATGAGGGTGGCTGCTCAATCGGTGGCCGTCTCTGCCAAACATCTCGATCTGTAACATCTGATCCAGTTTTTGAGCCGTAACTGTTACAGATCGAGACATTACATCGAGCCACAACTTAACGTCTCAATCTGTAACGCCTGGGGACCGTTTTGCCTGCTAGATGTTACAGATCGAGACAAACCATTCGAGGATAACCCGAACATCTCGATCTGTAACAGTAAGACAGATATTTGGGTCCTAGATGTTACAGATCGAGACAATCTCGGAGCAGATGCTCCGGGCATACAACGTAAAACGCCGGGGCGCCCGCGTGATGGGCGCCCCGGCGCATGTTGGGCAGGGTTTGCGAAGCGGTGGGAGGGAGGAGAAGCCGTCCTCCCGAAATCCTTACTCCTGACGACGCTTCTTGTCAGTCAGAAAGACGCCGGCGGCTACGAGCACGACACCTCCGATGACAAACGTCTCACCGGCGAGCGCAGCATTGTCGCCTGTGGTGGGAAGTGCCGAGTTGGCGGCCGTCTTGGCGTTGCCGGCAGACGGCTTGCTAGCGGCCGGCTTAGCGGCAGCCGGCGTGATCTTGCCCTGCTCGGCCTTTGCCGCCTCCTGCTCCTGGCGGGCGATCTCGTCCTTCAGGGCCTGCTCGGCGGCAACGCGCTTTGCCTTTGCCTCGTTGTAGGCATTGAGCGCCGCGGTATACGCGGGCGTCGCTGCATCAAGGTCTGCCTGAGCGGCATCAAGTGCGGCCTTCGCGTCATGTTCCGCCTGCTCGGCGGCGACACACTTGGCAAAGAGAGCGTTGAGGGTGTCGTTCGCGTTTGCATCGGAGCCGGTTGCGATGCCGTTTTCGACATTGACGGACTTGAGCTTTCCGAGGGCGGCGGCAGCGGCGTCCGATGCGGCCTGAGAATTCTCGACCGCTTGCTCAGCGTTTGCGATGGCGTCGTTTGCCGCGCTAAGGGCGACTTCGGCCTCGGTCACTGCTGCGTCGGCGTCCTTCTTGGTCGCCTTGGCCGCGGCAAGGTTGCCGGCCGCATTGCTCAAAGCGTCGGCATGGGCCTTCTTCGAGGTAAAGTCGTTTTCCGCCGTGGTCAGATTGCTTGTGGCGTGCTCCGCGGTCGCCGCCTTGGCCCCGGCATCGTCCTTCGCGCTGTCGAGGGCCTGCTTCTTGTCGGCCTCGTCACGCTCTGCCTTTTCGAGAGTACTCTGGGCAGATGCCTGGGCTGCCGTGGCTTCATCAAGCGCTTGATGGGCCTCGTCAGCCTTCTCCTGAGCCGCAGCAACGTCAGCCGAATACTTTGCGAGCTCCTTCTTTGCGTCCTGCAGAGCCTGCTGCTTTACGAGGTCCTCTGCCTTGGCGTCATCAACCTTCTTCTGACTCTGAGCGGCTTGCTCTTGCGATGCCTTAAACTCGGCGCGCTTCTGGTTGACGACCTGCTCTGCGGGCGTCACGTTGCTTTGGGCGGCTTTGACCTGGTCTTCGGCTTCGGCAACTTTTCCGTTTGCCTTGGCGAGATTCTGCTCTGCTTGGGCGACCGCGGCGGCGGCACTTGCTGCGTTGCCATTTGCGGCGGCAAGGTCGCTGTTCGCGGTATCAACGCCTTCTTGCTTTTGAGCGACGAGGGCCTCAGCTGCCTTTACGGCATCGGCTTTCGATGCCGCCGTGCTGCGTTTTTGTTCAAGATCAGCCTTTGCGGCGGCAAGATTGTCGCTGGCCTTGGAGAGGCTTAGCTGATACTGATCGAAGAGGCTCTCGAGCTCATCGATCGAGTACTCTTTTTCGGCTGAACCATAATTGTTGTCGATTTCCAATACGAAGACGTATGGAAAAAGGGTTCCGCGCGAGTTGATGCCATATCCCATGGTTTTCGCGTTAGGCTGTACGATATTCAAATAATGACCGACAGTGCCAAAGCCTACACCCTGAGCTCCAAATTCAGGGCCATGGCTCCAGAAAGCCGCCCAAGCATCCTTGGGAGCAATTTCACCAAGGCCAGCTTTCGCTGCAGCATCGTCAAATATCTTCTTTTCGCCATCGACCCATTGGTGTGCGATGTTTTCTTTGGTGCTGAAGTTCCAAGCGGCATTTTCAAATCCGGCATAGTCTGAGTGCCCCTTCGTTGCGTCAGAGTAATTGGAATCAGACTGAGCGATCGCCATTTGCTCTGCCGTCACCTTAAGCTCGCTAAGGCCGACGCTCTTGCGATACTCATTAATCTCGCGCAGTTTATCAAACGAGAGCTTGGTATTGTCGAGTGACGTGCCGTCTTTTTTATCGCCAATGGTCGTCGGGTTTTTATCGCTCTGCCTATAGATGATGTTTGCAGCGTCGTTGGCGCCGATGAACTGGTAGAAGCCAATGACGCTCTGCGCCTCCGCCGTCGTTGCCTTATCGGCTGTCGCCTTGCACGTATCGTATGCTTTCTGTGCATCGACAACGGCTTGATCGGCGGCCGCCTGGTTTGCCTTGGCATTTTCGAGCGCCTTGTCTGCCTGCTCCTTCTCGGCTTTCGCTTGGTCGACTTGTTTCTGAGCGGCCTTCGCCTTCTCCAGTTCGGCAGCATGTGCCTTCTTTGCCGATGCCAGCTCCGATTGCGCCGCATCGGCTTTCGTCTGGGCTGCCGTTACGGCATTTTCGGCCGCTGTGACTGCCTGCTTCTTGGCTTTGAGCTCGCTTTCGGCACCGGTGAGAGCGTCCTGCTTGGATGTAACGTCGCTATTTGCCTGAGATAGCCCTGCTTCGGCGGCTGCCTGCTGCTGCCTTGCTTGATCGAGCGCGCTTTGGGCAGCATCGACCTTTGCCTGGGCGGCATCATACTCCGGGCCCGCGGCGCCTGCCTTTGCGGCTGCTAGATCGGCCTGCGCGCTGTCATACGCCGTCTGTGCCTCGGCTACCTTGCCATCCGCGGCGGTCTTTGTCTGCTGGGCGGAAGCCAGCGTGCTTGCCGCCTCGTCGTAAGCGTTCTGCGCAGCGCTCTGGGCCTGCTGGGCATCGGCGAGCGCGGAGTCGGCGGTGGTCTTCGCTGCCTTTGCCTGGTCCAGAACGGCCTGCGCGTCTGCGGCGGCTTGCTCGGCTGCCTCGATTTCCTCCGGCGTTGCATTGGCCGCCGCCTTCTGGGCTTCCTCAAGCTTGGCTTGTGCATCGGCTGCCGCCTGCTTTGCGGAGTCGAGTGCCTTCGTCTTGCCCTCGGCATCGGCCTTGGCCGTGTCGAGCTTGCTCTGGGCATCCTTTAGCGTGGCACTGGCGCTGTCGGCCGCCTTGACGCTTTCATCGAGCTGGCGAGCGTATTCGGCACGCGCGGCGGCCTCTGCCTGCGAATTGTCGGAGACGGAAGCGTCGTAGGCGGTCTGTGCGTTGTCGCGGGCCGTCTGTTTTTCGATATAGGGGGCAGCCGCCGTGTCATAGTCGGACTTGGCTTCTGCCTCGGCAGCCTTTGCGGCGTCGATTGCGGCCTGAAAGTCGGCAATCTTCTGGGCGTTCGTCTTTACTGCGGAGCCTGCCGCCTCGCCGGCGTGGACGGCGAGCGGGGACATGATTGCGTCCTGTGCCGTGGCACCGCTCACATCGTTGGCAAATGCCGAGAACGGCGCGAGCAGCGACGAGCCAGTCATAGCGATGGTGGTTGCCGCGGTGACGGCGAGTCGTGTTGCCTTGTGGCCCGAGAATGTGGGGCGAGGCTCGGCGACGCCTGAGACTTCCAAGTGTTTAGGTGCGTACTTTGCCATTTCTTCTCCCAATCGTTGAAGGGGTACCTATGACAATTCGTACGTTACGACCGCCGAAGGGGCTTCTGTTGCGCAACATTGGCAAGGAAATATCGACACACTTGAGTCACATTTATGAGGCGAAGTTCTCGGCAAGCTAATGTCTCGTTCTGTAACATCTGGACCGGTTTTTGACCCCTTACTGTTACAGATTGAGATGTTGTCTCGCAGGGTTGGGGTTTTGTCTCGTTCTGTAACATCTAGACCCGGTTTTGCCCGCTAGATGTTACAGATCGAGACAATTGCCGGGGAGGGGTCCCGTCACGGCAAGACGCCCGCTCCCTAGATGCAGAACCCGGGGATCACGCAGGTTCGCTTGTTTGGCTTTTCCGCAGGCGTTGCGTACATAAAGACGTCGCCGTCGTAGCCCACACGGTTCATATAGAGTGTGCCTTCGCTCTCCGATGTGTCGGGACTCACCGTGCGCTCCCACCAACAGGTGTCCTTGCCCTTCCACCGGCGAACCAACGTCTCGTTCGTGGTATACGGACTTACCTTGAGCTCGCGGAAGAGTTGGTACTCCTTGCCCTCGCCGTTATAGATGTCGGCCAGGTAGTGAAAGCCCTCGGCAAACGAATCGGGCGGTTGCGTACCGCACAGCTCGACCATGGCGGGCAGCCAAAGGGTTGCGGGCAGCTCGCTCAGACACGACGCACTGTTGGCGGCGCCAACGTTATTCGAGATCTTTTTGACGGCCTTAATAAGCGCGCGCAACTCGTTGGGCAGCAGCTTAAGGCCGTCGCTGTCGAGCCATTCCCGCAGCTCGCAATCTGCCCAGCCGGCGCTCGGCGGTTCAGCCGCAGCGTTGCGCTCGGCAATACCCGCGTCGAACATAAACGTCAGCCCGGCCTTGCCCGTCCCGTCCAGAAGCTCATCGTGGCGGATGCCCACAAGCTGCGCGCCAACCTCCAGCCCGTTGGCGAGCTTCACACGCTTGGTGCATGGATAGGGGATATGCCCGTTGTCATCGAGCAGGTGGTAGCGCTTGGCAATCTCGCGTGCCTCGCTACGGGTCTCGGCGGCCTTAATCTTGAGCGAAATCTCCTGCAGCTGATCCCAGGTGTAGTCGTCAAGCGAACCGCGGATGCCGTCCAGGTAGTCGGGGATGCCAAAGCCATGGGTTGCCGCTCCGATAACGCCGAGCCCCGCAACGGCCGCGACAACGCCACCGATGATAAAGCGGCGGCGGGTCATGGCATCGTGCCGGGCCTGCTCCAGAATCTCTCGCGCTCGTTCGCCGGCGACGTCGACCTTAAGGTGCGTGCCAGAATCGATATCAATCGTGGCCTCGTCTCCTGCGCCCTCGCGGTCCTCAGATTCTGCAGCGGGGAGGTATGCCGAGAGCGCCTCGAGCATCTGCTGCTCGGTAGGGCGATCGCCCTGTTCGACCGAGATGCCTTTCATGATGATCTGGACAAGCGCTTTGTCGCCCTCGCAGCGCGGCTCGAGCGGCGCCGGTTTGGTCTTGGTCTTTATGAGGTAGAACGAGCCGGTCGCCGCGGCACCCGTCGACTCAACATCGAACGGCTTACGACCGCTGTAGAGCTGGTACAGAATGCTCGAAAGCGCATAGACATCGATGGCGGGCGAGCGGCGAAGGGCCGCGATGCCTTCGATATCCTGCGTGAGCATCTCGGGCGCGGCGTATGCGGGCGTGGCAAAGCGCCAGATGTCGGCGCGCCGGGTGATCGTGTCATCGCTGAGGGCCATAGTGGCGGAGCCCATGTCGATGAGGCAGGGGTCAAAGGAGCAATCGGCAATCTGCTGCTCGAGCGTTCGGCTGGTGGTGCGGAACATGATATTGGCGGGCGAAAGATCGCGGTGAACGACCGGATTCACAAGGCCTTGGGTCATCAAGAGCGCGCGAAGCACGGCGTTTCCGACGGCGGCGACCATTTGGGTGGTCAGCCCGCCCGAGGTATCGTGCGGAAGCAGGGACAGCGCCTGTTTGAGCGAGGTGCCCTCGACCCACTCCATGAGGATAAGCGGGTCGTCCTCGCACGATCCATAGCCATAGACGCGCGGAAATCCGCGCAGGTGCGAGACGGTACACAGATGACGGTACTCTTCGAACAGCGCGGCGGTGCTGGCCAGGTGCGCAGCCGCTTGCTCGGCGGAGCGGTCGGGGGCTTGGCCGGAAAGGATGGCGTTGTCTGCCAGCAACTTGACGGCAAAGACCTCGCCGTTGGTGTTGGTCGCGCGCAGCACGTGGCCGATGTTGCCGTTGCTGCGATGGGCCGTTTGAAGAATGAGCGTCATAAACCGGCGCTTGGCATCGTCCTCGGCGCTGGGGTCGACCGCCACGGCGGTGTCGAACGTGTCGAGACGGATGAGTTTGTCGCCATAGGCGCTATCGGTAGTATCCATGGCGTTCCTTTGTCTGGCATGGGTTGCCGCACGTATGCGTCGGCAGTGCGGCTATTGGTAAAGCATCATGATAGCCGCACTGCCGACGTATGCCGTTGAGTATTGTCGGTTACGACGCAGAAGGTAGAAGACGAAAGACGGGCGGTGACCGTCTTTCGATCACCGCCCGCGCTAATCCACAATGACAAGGAATGTCGTGTAGAGACCCAGATGGAGCCTGTCGCTGTTTTCGATTTCCACCGGAGGATAGATCTTGCCGGGTTCGCGTTGGTCGCGCGGCGGCTCAATCACGATGTCACCGTCGCCCGCGCCCGATTCGAGGACGGTGCCGTTGGTCGATCCAAGTCCCTGGGCGTACCAACGCCCGCCTTCGAGCCAGATACGTAAATGCTCACGCGAGGCATCGGCGCCCACATCGGTAATGCAGGGCGAGGTTTTGGGTAGCGATCCGATTACGGTGCCGCGCGGGTCACGCGTAAGCGGGTGAATCTGCATGTCAACGCTGTTTCCGGCGTGCGTCCTAAGTAAGCCGAGATTGGGGGCGACGGTGCGCGGCTGATCTAAGCTGCTCAAAAAACCACGGCCGACGGTGGTCTCGGTGGTGCCAAAGTGCCCGCCTGTCTTGCTATCGCAAAAACGCTCAACGGTTGCTACGCCCTGGGCGGGATCGGCAAGTGCACCCGTCGCCACAAATAGCATCAGGTAGAGCGTGCTCTTTTCGCGGGGGCTATGGTCATCGGAGCTGCGAATGCGTCCCAAGGCGTTGGCGTAGAGGCGATTGTCGAGGCCATACTCGGCGAGAATCGACATCATAGCTTGAGCTGCAGGGCCGCTGTAATGGTCAGATAGCTCCTGGTAGGCACGCTCGCCACCACCAAGTTTGTTACCGATAGCGGCGGCTAGGTTAAGCGTAGAGACAGTGAAATCGTTGTAGATACCCGGCGCACACTGATCGGGCTCGCGGTGGACAATGTAGCGCGTGAGGTACGAACGGTTGGTGGAACATTTGTCGAGTAAGGCGCTGCCCGCATATGAGTTGCCGTTAATGAGCATGCGGGCGATCTCGAGATGTTTAAGACCGCCAAACGAGCGGATATCGTTGTAGAGGACCGAGCACGGTGTTTCCGCCGCCATGGTCGCCTCCCTAGATAACTTCGATGACGTACAGCAAACATGATAGGAATTGACTGCGCCTGAGCATGTCGACTCAAAAAATGTTGCGCAACGCTTTACATAACTGTTGAGACATTATAGGGCATACACACCAAATTGCAGGATGGTTGCAAACGATACATTTGAGAGGTTGTGCTCCATGGAATGCCCTTATTGCGGTGCATTATTGCCCGATGACGCTAGTTTTTGCTCCGAGTGCGGATCGCCTCTTGCCGATGCCGCGCCGGCGGCGTCGGCCCCCGAAGACCCGTACACCACGCCCCAGACTGTGTCGCAGAGTCCGGCCTTTTCGTGGCGAGATGGCGAGGCAGCCACGGCGGCAACGGTGGAATTGCCCAAAACGGACGACGCTCCGCTAGCCGATTCGCAGCCGGCGCCGAGTTCTGCTGCGCCTGAGCCCACCGCGCCCGAGCCCGACCCCGCTGCCACCCGCGTGGCCGATCCCTTGTCAGACTTTGGTACCACGATCGATGATGTGGAGACTCAGCCGGCATACCATGCCGATCTTGATTCCACGCCGTTAAGCGAGGAAGAGCAGCTCGAGCGGGACCGCGAGAGCCTCAAGACGGCCAAGGCCGAGTACAAGCTAGCACGCAAGCGCCTGGGCAAGTCGTATGCGCCCGCCATCGCCGCTGGTGTTATTGTCGTCGCTGCCTTGTGTGCGGGAACCGGTTGGGCGGGCTATTCCTACGGCTTGGCTCACCCGCAAAACACCGAGCAGATCCAAAAGCTCAAGGAGCAGCTCGTGTCTTCCAAGGACGAGCTCAAAAAGACGCAAGACGATCTTAATCAGACCAAGGCCGATCTGAAGGATGCCAAGGCCGAGCTCAAGACCGCAAGCAAGAACGACGATGGCGCCAGCTCCGATGCCGAGGGCTCTTCCACGACGGGCAATGCGACCTCGTCGACCACCACGACCTCTGGTAGCACAGCGAAGCTCGACATCGATAAGCCCACGAGCTTTGCCAACACCACGTGGCGCGGAACACTTAAGGAGACGAGTGGCTCTTGGGGCAAAACCTGCTATGGTGCGAGCAAAAACGACCTCGTGATTGTTTTTAAGAGCATCAGCGATTCCGGCGAAGCGGTTGCGGATATCTCGGCCACGCTGCATGCGCACGATACCTATAATGCCGAAAAAACTGTCGCCCAGTCCGATGGTGACGACTATCGCACCTACACAGACGTCACCGGTACGTTTGTTAGGAACAAGGGCTTTGAGTTCTCGCTTCCTGTTGAAGAGGAAGACTGCGACCTTAAGGTGACAGGCTTGCCTAAAAAGAAGAACGGCAAGTACTACCTGACTGCCACGGTCGATTCGGGGGACAGCGCCGTGAACATGGGAACGCGCATCACAGATACCTTTGAGCTTTTGATTTCCTAGCATTGCCGGCATGCGATGCGTGCGGCGGCGGACGCGGCTTTATCGAGAGCTGTGTCCGCCGCCGTTTTTTGTATCACCGGAGCCTTAGTACCGGGAACGGTGTCGATGCCGGCTAAAGCATACCGGCGGATGCGAAAATGAGTATAACCACGATCGTTATCAGAGCGACGATCACCATCGTGAGTGCCATCGAACGTTGACGCTTGACGGCAAGGCGTGCGCGGCGCATGGAGTCGGCACTGCGGACCGTCTCGGTGGACGGCGTCGGCCGGGGCGCTGCCTGTGCCGGTGCAACCGTGCGAGCAGGGGCGGTTGCATCCACCGAGGCAGTAGCGCTGCCGCCACCTGTCGTGGGACGGCGCTTTTGCGGCGCACCCGTGCGGGCGAAGGGCTCGAGCCGCGCCGCAAGTTCGTTTGCCGAAGGGCGTGCGTCTTGCGATACCGCTAGGCAGGCCATGATCGCGTTGACAAGGCCCTGTTCACGAGGGGTCGCGGGTGCAAGAGGTTGCGGCTGCACGGTGCGCTTAAGGCGCGCGTGGTCTCCAGAGCGCCTGAGCTCTGCTTCAAAGGGCGCGTGCCCACAATAAAGCTCGTAGAGGATGCTGCCCAACGCATAGATGTCGACGGCAGGATTGTCGCGCGCGCCAGGGTCGGCCTTAAAGCGCTCTAGCATTTCGGGCGCCGCGTATGCCGGCGTGGCGCCGCGAAAGGCGTTGACGTCGACGGTAAAGGAAAAATCGGGCTTAACGAGCTTGGCGCTACCCATGTCGATGAGGCAAATGTCAAAGTAGCCACTCGAAACCTGCTCTTCGAGCGGGATGCGATCGTGGCGCAACATGATGTTGCGCATAGAGAGATCGCGGTGGACAAAGGGCGTGTCGAGTGATTGCGTAGACAGGATGATCTTGAGCACGCTCAGGCCCAGCGCGGCGACGATATCGCCGGGGCAGGTTGCAGCGCCATCACTCAGAGCGGGCCGCGCATCAAGAAGCGAGACGCCATCGACCCATTCCATAAGGAGCGCCGGGGTGCCGTCTGCCGTGTAACCAAAGCCGTACACATCGGGAAAACCCCTTAGGTTGGATACGACGGAGAGCGTGCGGTACTCCTCTTCCAAGGTTTCCCGATTGAGCTGTTCTTGCTCGGGCTGGGCATCGGGGCGCGGCATCTTAAGCGCGAGCTCAAAAGCTCGATCGCCGCTCTGGACGCGGCGGACGTAGGCGTTGCCGCCAAAGCCACCCTTTTGCGGCGGAACGAGAAGCGTGCAAAAGCGACGTCGCGCCGCAGCCTGCTCGCGCTCGGAGAGCAGTGCTGGCGTATGAAACTTGACGAGTCGAACTTCTTCGTAGGATCCGGTCATGGCGCGCTTTCATCCTTTCTTCCATTTAACAGGATATGCGCTGACTGCCGCCTTCTGTTGCGCAACATCGACAAATCTGCCACTCGCCAATGTTGCGCAACAGAATCGCGCAAAGCGGCGGTAGAAATAGGTCAATTAAAGTCGGCAATCAGGGGAACGATATGAGCTATTCATTCAGCGCATCATATGGAATCACGCGGGAACAGTGGAACAAGATGACCACGCGAGAGCAGGATGAGTTTGTTTGGGCACAGCGGAGCGAAGACCGGGAGCGGGAGCGCGCTGAGGCAGCCAGGGCCTTGGAGCGGGAGCGCGTTGAGACGGCCATAGCCTTGGAGCGGGAGCGCGTTGAAGCGGCCATTCAGTCATATAAGAGCTCTCTAGCTGGGATAAAAGCCAAAGCACTTTCTAGGATTGAAGACACCGATGGTTCGGTTTCGGCATATTTTGATCGGTTGATCAACGCTCGTATCGAGGCTTTTTCCCAAGAGGCATTGGGCAATATGCCCAGTGGAATGCAAGCGGTAAACATGCGTTATGCCGAAACGGTTCGCGCTAAGATTCCGGCTCTGCTCGGGGAGATTAGCGCCCTGCTGCCCACAACGGTTTCGGAAGCGCATAGAGAGCAGTTCGTTCAGCAGTCGCAAGCTCAACTTGAGGCCATCCAGACTGCTGAGCGGCTTCGCGCTCAGCATGTCGCGGAAATTACGAATTATGTTGTTGGTCCCGGCGGCGGAGTGGACCTGAAGAAGGCACTCCGTTACCTTACCGAATCAACAACTAAACAAGAGGAAGGGTCGCTCGAAGAAGCGGCTCGCGCGTTTGAGACTTGGGCGGGACGTGTTACGCCGCTTATGCAGGACGAAGCGCTCGATATTTCCCTTCGTAACCGTATCTCTGCAAAGTTTGAGAGCGTTCGCGCCGCTTTTGATGCACTTGGGCCTAATTCGCGCGTCGATGATCGCCTAGCGGCGATGAAGATGATGAATGATTTTGAATACGTAGTAAAAAACGCCACGTATGAATCGGGCGAGAGGCACCGAGTCTATGAAGAGTATCGTGCGCGCATCGAACGCGCCAACAACCGTTACGGAAAGAGTCTGCCACTTAAGCAATTGCACGAGATCGAAGATGTCTATGCTGCAAACGATGAAGCGGAGGCTGCCCTTGCCAATGCTATGAAAGACGACTATATCGAGCGTTCTATCAACGAGGTCATGGCTGCTCGCGGTATTAACGTTACACGCTATGCCGTTATGGAGGGTTCGGGAAAGCCCTGGCGATTAATGTTTGACACCAAGCAGAACAAGGCCATCGCCCTTTTGCGCAGCACGAAAAGAGATCGACTCATCATCCGCGTTGTCGCAGCCAACCCCGAGGAGTTTTCTGAGGATCCTGATAATCCGACCATCATCAAGGACATGAAGCCGCAGGATCAAGCGACTGTCGAGAAGGTCTATAGGGACCAGATTGAGTTCTGCGACTTCTACAAACAGTTCGAAGAGGATCTTAAAGCCTATGGCGTAACCGTTCCGGCCGAGGGCGCGGGACTGACCACGCAGGCCGCGAATCCTGCTGCCGCCGTCGAGATCCATCCGCACGATTACGTGCCGCCCACGCCTTCCGCAGATGCGGAGCGTCGCCTGCGTAATCGCCGTCAAGCAAGTCAGCTCAAGCAAAGAGAGATGAGGTAAACCATGACATGGGAATGCCCAGAATGCGGTTTTGATAATGATGACGAGCGCGATATGTGCGAGGAATGCGGTGCTCCGCGTCCCGCCGGCGTAGCACCTGTGCCGTCGACGCCTGCTGCTCCGGTGCAAGACTTCGCTGCACCAAGCGGTGAACGTCCGGCGCCCGCCGTCTATCCTGCGACTTCTTCGATGGGTGGTGCACCACAGGTTCAACAGTCTGCGTCCCAGCAGGTGTATCAGTCTGTTCCCGTGCCCGCGCCGCAGCCAGCACCCGCGCCTATGCCTCAGCCGGCGCACGTGCCACAACCGATGTCCACCCCACAACCGATGCCTGCGCCCGCGCAGCAGCCCGCGGCCATGTCGATGCCGCAGCCTGCCCCCATGTCTATACCTGCACCTCAGCCCGCAGCGAGCGCCGCTGCTGCGTCTCCGGTTCCTGCGCTTGTGCTCATCGATCCGTCCATGGGTGAGCAGCTGCGTCTCACGGGTATGACCGTGCTTGGGCGCAACGCGTTTCCCAGCATGGCGTCGAATTTTGCAATATCTCGGCAGCATGCCAGCGTTCGCTTTGAACAGGGCGCGTGGTTGGTTGCCGACGAGGGTTCTAATAATGGAACGGCTCTTATGCGCGGAGGCCAGATTCTTAATTTGGCTCCCGGCGTGTCCCAGCAGATCCATACCGGTGACGTGCTGCTGATCCCGGCGGCATCTGGTGAGTTTGCCCAGCTACGTTTGATGGTCACCGTGGAGGAGCCTCCTGCGGTGCAGCCCACGCAGGCTCAGACGGCGGTTGCGCCGCGGCCTGCGGCCGTCGCGCCCGCTGCGGCACCCGCCACGCCAGCCGCCAGCCCGTCTGCCGGCATTGAGGGCTGGTTTGTCGAGTGTCCCGAGTGCGGTCGTCTACACCTTGTTGCCGATGAGCGCGCAAAGGTCGGGGATGGCTGTGAAGAGTGTGGCTGTTCGCTCGCGCGCACGTCTGCCGTATATCGTACGCTCGACCCCGGCGAGGATTACTCGGATGTTCGTTAGCCAGATGCTCGCGCCTGTCGTTTCTCTGGGGCCAGGCGAGCGCATCGCAATCTGGACTAGCGGCTGTTCTAAGCACTGTGCCGGATGTATCTCGCCCGAACTTAGGATGCAGCTGCCCGAGCAGGATGTCGACGTTGATGAGCTTGCGCAGATGTTGCTCGATACGGCGCACGAACATGGCGTGCATCGACTGACAGTTTCGGGTGGAGATCCGCTCGAGCAGGCACCAGAGCTCGTGAAGCTGCTGGCAACGATCCGCTGTGCCTACGACGACATTCTCGTTTACACCGGATTCACGTTTGAAGAGCTGCCGCAGGTGATCGGTGCGGATACGTGGGAGACACTCAAGCCCCTCATCGATGTACTGATCGACGGTCCGTACATAGACGAGCTTAACGTGCCCGACTGCGCGCTGCGCGGTTCGACTAACCAGCGCGTGATCTACCTGAGCGACCGCCCACACGATGATTACGACCAGTATCTTCAACAGCCTCGTCAGCTTCAGAACTTTGTTCAGGACGGCACCGTTAACACCGTCGGCATTGCTAACCGCTACCACCACGAATTTCCTATCAAGGAGGTATAACACATGGCAACTGATTTCGAGCGTCAATCCTGGCAGCGCGAGATGCTCAACTTTAAAGGGGTGAAGAGCCTCTTTATCCTTGAGGGCAACGTGAATGACAAGTATCCCGATGTGGTTGACGGCGGCCTTCAGTTCTCGGAGCTCGCCGAGGTTGTGCGCGGTCTTTTCGAAGACGCCAATGGCTCAGTTGAGTACAACGTGGCATATTTTGACCCCATCCAACTGTTCTCGAGCAGCATGGGCAACGTCGATTGCAAACGTCTGGTGTCGCTGGCTCATGACGAGGCTTCCAAGAGCGACGATCGCATGATGGAGGCGAACGCCTGCATCGCCGATGGCCGCCAGGCGTATGCCACCGAGCAGTCGAGCCTGCCATCATACGGCGAGGTCATCCGTTCCATGCTGCGCCTTAAATACAACGACAATCCCGACGGCGGCACCGAGGCCAAGCCGCTTTGTGTGATCGTCAACATGGCGTCGCGTCTGCTTGCCTCATCGACCGGTCTTATGCCCGACGAGACGCAGTTTTTCCTTAATCTGTACCTTGGTGCTAGCAAGGCGCGCCTCATTAACCGTACGGCCGTCAACACGCTCATTCTGGTAACGGATAACGTGCGCAACCTGCCCGTGTGGTTTATCGAGGAAAATCCCTTCCTGCGCACTATCACGCTGCCGCATCCCGATCGTGACATGCGCGAGGCCTACATCCAAAGCAAGTTTGGCTTTGGTGAGGCGCTGTCCGATTCCGATGACCGTGCGGTGCGTCGCTTTATCGATACCACCGACGGCATGAGCGTTAAGGAGCTCGAGGGGTTGCAGCGTATGTACCAGCGCGACATGCAAAACCCCGAGGCTTCCATCGAGGCCATCCTTCCCAAGCTCGTCGACGTGTATAAGTACGGCTTTCGCGAGAACAAATGGCAGCAGATGTTCGAGAAGCTCGAAGAGGATCCCGAGGCAAAGATCAAGCGCCGCGTGAAGGGTCAGGACGAGGCCGTTGAGAAGGCCGTCACCGTGCTCAAGCGCTCCGTTATGGGCCTTTCGGGCGCCACCCATTCGTCTGGCTCTAAACCCAAGGGTGTGCTGTTTTTGAGCGGCCCCACCGGTACCGGTAAGACCGAGATCGTTAAGGCCATTACGGAGCTCCTCTTTGGCGATGAGCGCAGCATGCTGCGTTTTGATATGTCCGAGTACGGTGCCGAAAACTCCGATCAAAAGCTCTTTGGCGCTCCTCCGGGATACGTGGGCTATGCCGAGGGCGGTCAGCTGACCAATGCGGTCAAGGCCAATCCGTTCTCGGTAGTTCTTTTCGACGAGATCGAGAAGGCCGCGCCCAGCATTATGGACAAGTTCCTGCAGATCCTCGAAGATGGTCGCCTGACCGATGGCCAGGGCAATACTGTGTACTTCTCTGAGACGGTCATCTTCTTTACGAGCAACATCGGCTTTTCCAAGATTGAGATCGATGCCCAGGGCAACGAAGTGCGTAATACCATAGCGCCCAACACACCCTATAGCGAGATTTGCGAGCGCGTGCGCACCGAGATGGATCGCGAGTTTAAGCCCGAGTTCTTGGGCCGTATCGGCGACAACGTGGTGATCTTCAACTTTATCGACGACGCCGTGGCACTTCAGATCCTTAATTCCAAGATCGATGCCGTTAACCGCAACGTGCATAAGGCACAGCCCGATATTACGGTTGAGGCGACCGACGCTGCCCGCGAGCTGCTGCACTCCATTGCCATGACGGATGCTGTCAAGGCTAAGGGCGGCCGCGGCATTGGCAACTTGGTGGAGAGCGGCTACCTTAACGGGCTTTCCGATTTTCTGTTTGAACACCGCGCCGAGTGGCGCGGTCGTCCCGGCATGGTGGCACGCGCCGTGCCACAGGGCGAGGGCGACGATGCGCATATCGCATTTGAGCTCGTGCCCGGATCGATGGGAGGCGATTGGCGATGACGAAGTTTATCGCTGCAGCAAAAACTCAAGCGGGAACCAATCACCCTGTCAACGAGGACCGTTTGCTTCTTGACGGTGATGTCCTTTGCTATGGCCTGGTGGGCGATTGCGAGCACGAGATGGGCTGTATGGCAGTCTTTGACGGCGTGAGCGAGGGCGGGCACGGAGCGGCCGCCTCGACGCTCGCTGCTCAGGCGTTTGCACAGGCGACTCAGGTTTTTGAAGCCGATTCGATTGATGTCCTGCAGGATCGTTTGCGTATGGCGGGCGAGCGCGCCGAAAACGATGTCGAGTCCTATGCGGCCCGTTATGGCCTGCCCGTTGCCGCATCCACGGTTGCCGGGCTTATGGTGGCATATGATGGGTCTGCCGCAATCTTTAATGCTGGCGATTCGCGCGTGTATCGCTTGCGCGATGGCGTACTTGCGGTATTGAGCTACGACCATACGCCCGAATCCCGCCTGGGCGGCGTTGGTTTTGAGTACAGCGATGAGTCGGTCTCGCATTGCATTGAGCTGGCGGTCGGTCTTAATCAAGGAGGACGAAACTTAGAGATCAATACGACCACGTTGTTTCCGGGCGATCGCTACTTAATCTGCTCTGATGGCATCGATGGGGAGATTGACCTTGCGCGCCTGCAGCAGATGCTTGCGAGCGATTCGACCTGTGCACAGCTGTGCGAGGAGCTGTATGCCGAGGCCCGCATGAACGGTTCGACGGATGACGCGACGCTGATCGTTATTGAGATAGGGGAATAAAGATGTCCGATGAGACGATAACGGTACACCGAGATGGTGGCACCGGCAACGATGAAACTGTGACGGTCCACCGTGGGGGCGTACCTGTAAACGGCGAAACGGTCACCGTGCATCGCGGCAATCAGGCTCCTGCGCCGGGTGAGACCGTGACGGTGCGCCGAGGCGCTGCTCCGGTGTCCGGCGAAACGGTGACCATTCGCCGCGGCGATGCCCCGTCGACAGGCGAGACGGTAACGGTGGACCGCTCGGTTCCTAGGGCAAACGGCGAGACGGTGACGGTGAATCGTCCAGTTTCTGTGACTGATGGCGAGACCGTTACGGTTGCAAGGCCGATGGCTGCTCCCGCTGGCGGCGAGACGGTCACGGTTTCTCGGCCGATGACGTCCGTTGCGGGCGAGACCGTAACGGTGACGCGACCTGCCGCTTCTAGCGGTCAAACGATAACGGTCCCACGCGGCGCGGTGGCAAATTCCAATGGCGAAACGGTGACCGTTTCTCGTGGGGGCGTTCGCGCTGCTTCCTCCGTGCCCGTATCCCCTTTCGTTCCGGAAGATGTGACGATTACCTCACGTGACGACCAGCAGTTTATTGTTCACCTGGGTCAGGTTGTCGGTCATGGTGGTCAGTCCACGGTCTTTGCTGCCGAGCGGGTGGATGACGGCCTCGCATGTGTTGCCAAGGTGTTTAGCCCACTTGTGGAAAAAAAGCGTAGGGAATATGAGAAGACCGTGCGCGCTGTCATGAGCCTCAACGATCGTCCTGTGTCGGAAACGCACTTGCTGCCGATTTTTGCCTATTTGCATCAGGGCCTGAGCGCGACCGAAGTGGGGGCCATAGCTCCCCAGCTTTGGGATATTGCCATCACTCCCAAGGCTACCTGTCTTAGCGACCGTCCCCGTAGCAAGCATATGGTCAAAAGCCGCGTGATTCCGGAGCTGAGCCAAGCGATTAACCTGCTTCACACTGAGTTCGGCATCGTTCATCGTGATGTGAAGCCATCGAATGTATACCTGTACGATAAGCAAATCGTGCTTGGAGACTACGGCTCTGCTCGCTCGCTTTCCGGTGTTGACGATCGCCTTACCAGCACCGTAACGATTTCTAATGGCTATACGCCAGGTAGCGGTGGCAGGGTCGACCCCAGCAACGATTGGTATTCGTTTGGCTATACCATTTGGACGCTCTATGAGGGCAATGTTCATCCGCTCCAACAAAGGATAGATGATAACACCATCGCAGATTTTCTGGATGCGGGTCAACCTGTTGAGTTCACCCACCCTGATGACGCTACTTTGGGCAATCTACTGCAAGGCCTTACGTTTGAGCTTGCAAACAAGCGCTTCGGATACGAAGAAATTAAAGACTGGATCGCTGACCCCGACCACTTCTATCGTCAGCTACCCCTCTTCGATTTCAAGAGTGGCCATGCGCCGTATGAATTTGTCGGCAGGCTTTATACCGATCCCGTGTCGCTTGCTCGTGGACTTGCGTCTCATTGGGACGAGGCAAAGCAACGCATGCAGCAGTGGCAGCTCGAGCGCCAGATGCGTAAATGGAACGAAAATGACCTCGAGACAAAGATCCATGCGATCACCGAGGCGAAAGCGAAGGGCGGAGAAAAACCGAATTACGATTTCAATCTTGCTTGCGTGATCTACGAAATGTCGGGCGGCAAGATCATTTCGTGGCGCGGCGAAGATGTTTCGCTAGGTGCTGGAAAAAATAATCTTCCGGCGCGCATTGCCAACATGACAAATGTAGAAATTGATCGCTATGCGGTGAAGTCGGGGCTTGACGGCACCGAGTCTATGGGCGTGCTCCCCTCGGGCTTTCTTTCCTACGTTCTTTCCCGCCAAGGCGAGCATGACGAGTCGGTTGCAACTATTGCCGAGAATATCAAGGCAATTGAGGATCTTGCCGTTGCTTCCGACGATCCGCATTTTGCTGCCTGCCTATTGAAGGGCTTCCTTACGTTCGACGAGTTGGAAACTCATGCTGCGGCCCAGCAAGAGATCAAGAGACTCATTGGGAACCCCCGGGCATTTTTTGCCACTTGCTCGACGTCTCGCACTGTCGATGAGTTCTTCCTGCTCTTTGCAGGAGACGTTTCCATGGACGCTATTATCAAGGCACGCGGTGACGCCCAGAGTGGCGGGTCAATTGACGTTGATGTCGTACTCGATTTCATGGACCGTGTCGCCGACAACAAGGCTCCCGTGCATGCGTTCTACCGCAAATACGGCAATATGGCAGGCTGGATTTGGCTTTCCGAGCACACCGCTCTTTACGAGGCGCTTCCGGGCTCTGCCGGAGAATCCGCAATCGTCAATCTTCGCGGCCTATCTCCTTCGGTGCAAGCATCGGTTGCTTCGCTCATGCAAGCGGGGTCCAATATCCGAATCGAAGGCAGCAAGCTTCGTGCCGACATGGAGGTGACACCTGTTCCCTATGTGAATGGCTGGCAGACGAGGGACGTTCTTCTTACTCGACCGCTTACGTTGAATGCTCTTTTCTGTGCCGAGGCACGAGGAGAGGCAGTGCCACGCGGATATGTGGCAGAACTGCTTGCAGGCGGTGCGGATGAACATCTACTCGATGGCATCGGAATCAGGCTTTTGGCTCATGCGAACCTGACGCCTTCCGCCAGTTATTCTCAATTCCTCGAGGACGAGCGAAACGAGGCGGATGGCGCGCTCGAAGGTGCTATCCAACGGGATACTCAGGACTACAGCATGACTGAAGGCATCGCTGATACTGCCGCGCGTATTGAAGCTGTAAAGAAGGAGCAGAGCCGGGTGCTGCGCTGGACATGCGTTGTGGCAGTAATCTACTTCGTTGCCATCCTATGTGCACGTGGCTCTTTTGGACAGTTCATCGTTATGTGTGGCTCCCTCGCCCCGCTCGCAGTACTGTTCTTGGTCGCGGCGTTTGTTGGCATCTTCGGCTTCTTGGCCTTGAACCTGCTCCGTTCCTTTTCCGCGGTTGACCGCGTTCAATCGCTCGACAGCGATCTGGCGGCCAACGCAGATCTTCTCGAAAGCCGTCTGGTTCAACTCGTCGATTTTGATGGCCGCACGGGCGCTACAGTGGAAAAGCTCTTGATGGTGGGCGTTGATGAGGATCTTCCGATGACACAGGGAGCCGATTTTTCGTTTGGTTCCGAAGACAAGGCCTTCTACGCCGATCCTGAAGTTATGGATAGGCTTGGCAGATTGGCAATTCGCCTTTTGATTATCGCGTCGGCCGTGATTAGTGCGTCTGGGTTTATGGGCACTGTGTTCATTGACGGCGATGTGATAGCCAAAATCGAGGTAGTCTCCGCTATCGCCGTTGATGCACTCATCTGCATTTACGTGCTGGGCGATGACGAACATCCTGGCAGCGCCGCGTCAATACTGTCGTGGTCTTGGATCTGGTTGGGCCCGCTGGTCATCGCGTTTTTGCTTTGGGGCGTCGTTACGGTTCTTCAGGCGTTCGGAATGGTGGGCGCTATTATCGCCGTAGTATTTCTCATCGGATGTTTTATTAAGTAAAGGGAAATTCAACCATGCCAACTTTAAATTTTCGTAAGCTGATTCCGGGAGGCTATTCAGGGGCCGGCCCGAATGCCGGTAATTCGGTTGCGCCTCGGAGAAACGATGGCCTGCATGGCACCGAGCGACGTGCCATGGGCGCTTTTGACGACATGTTGGGCATCGAGAACGTGGCATCCCAGCGCGGCTCTCAGGTGAATACACGTTCTCGTTCGAACATGGCGCAACGTGAAATCCGAAATGACGTGGTGATCAATGAGGGCTTGGGCTCGTATGACGGACGCCCATGCTCCATCAGGATTTTCGAAAACCACCTCGAGATCGTCGCCAAGCGTGAGGGCTCGACGCTCGATAATCACCCCGCGCTCAAGATGCTTGTCCCCGGCATAGGCAACAGCAAGGCGGTGGCGGGCAGGCTTTTCGCTCCGGGTAATTCCAATCCGCCGATCATCATTCCCTTTAATTCGCTGAGCGGTTTCCAGGAAGTGAGCGGGTTTATGCCCACGTTTGTCTTCAACCGGCGTAATCCTCAGACCAGAAAGATGGAGACGCACACCATCAAGACGATGACCAGGGAGTTTGGATATGCGCTTAACCGCTATGCCCAGACACACTTCCATTATTAATTAGGTAAAGGCAGAACACATGGCAGACGATAACCAGCAAGGGGGCATGTCGGCGCAGGAGAGACTTGCGCGCCTCTATAGCTCTCGCGTTGATGATCAGCAGGGGGATGCGGTGCCGACTGCGGGGCAGGTGACGGGGGTGCGTGTTTCGGCAGGTGCTCCGCAGGCACAAGCCTCTTCCGCCCAGGAGCGTCTCGATCGCTTACGTGCGCGTCGCGCCGGCGTGCTTCTCCCGGGCGATCCGGAGGCGGCTACTCCGGTTAACAACGAGGGCGCGAATCGCCCTCGCTTTAACATCAATCTTTCACGCATCGTGGACGCGATTCCCACCATTGTTCGGTATTTCCCGCTGCGTATTTTTACGGTCTGGGGACTCTGTTCGGTCTGGTACCGCATGTACTTGAACGTTGGCGGAGACGATGTGCTGCATACAGGGCTTCCGGCACCGGGGTATAGCGCATTCAACCCATTTGCTTTGGGCGCCGTTGTGTTCATCGGGCTTCTCGTGGTTGTGACGGAAATCATTGCCGGCCCGTTGAGCTTGATCATTAAGCAGTTAATCATCGGCGCCACCTATTTCTTCCGCGGTTCCGCCGCCACCCGCGAGGCCCGCGACCGCGCGCACGCCAACTTCAGCCTGCGCCGGCTCGTTACCGAGACGGTCCGCGGCTACCACAGCGGCTACTCGGTCTTCGGCTCCATGGCCCGCGCCGCCCGCGGCGCCCGCAACAGCGCCTCCACGCTCGACTACGGCGTCGGTGCCTTCACGGGGGAGGACCCCAGCGCTCCCGTCTACGACGACGGCCTGGGCGACCGCCCCTCGCGGATGGAGC
Organism: uncultured Collinsella sp.; assembly: GCA_902464485.1. Classification (GTDB taxonomy): domain Bacteria; phylum Actinomycetota; class Coriobacteriia; order Coriobacteriales; family Coriobacteriaceae; genus Collinsella. The sequence continues at coordinate 25,260 of CABQJJ010000001.1, forward strand.
TCACCGACGAGGCGGCGTCGAGGATCTGGGACCTGTACTACCCGGCCTACGGCGCCGAGGGCCCCATGTCCAACCTGCACGAGGCGCTCGCCGCGGGCGGCCCGCAGGACTACACGGCCCTGATGAGCCTCGCCCTCAGCGTGGCGGAGTGGTGCGAGCAAAACGGCACGCCCGACACGCACGGCTGGTTCGACGACCCCGCCTACCCGGGCGACTACGTCGACGCCGGCACGTTCTACCTCATGGCGTACTCGTTCTGGGAGCAGGCGGCCGAGGCGCGGCGCGTGGGGCCGATAGAGCCGCTCGCGGACGACATGAGCCGCTTCATCCTGCGCCACCTGAGCGACTGGTCGCGCGAGAACGCCCACGCCTACCGCTGGCGCGGCGACTGGCGCGACGCCGACTACTTTGATAAGGACCGCCTGTAGGCGGCGGAAAGGGAAACACGGATGGCAGTCAATCAAAATGGGTCCGGCCGGGGGAGTGCCGGACCCAACGGATCGGATATTAACGATGTCGTTAACCGCCTGGGCGGTCCGCGCGTGGTGATCGTCCTTGCTGTGGTGGTAGTCATCGCCATTGTTGCGGTCACGTCCATCACAAGCGGCATCTCCGACACCAATCGGCAGGCCGAGCAACGCGCCGAGGCCAAGCAACAGCAAGAAGACGAGGCAGCGCGCGCTCAGCGTAAAAAGGAAAAAGAGGCACGCCACCAGGAAGAAGCGAAAAAGGCCACCGTGCTCACGCTCGATGAGATTGCGGACGAGACGCTGCGCTCGGACTTAGCGTTCGATGCGGACGAGGACGGCAACATTTCGCAAGAGACTGCGGATAAAGCTACCTCGATCGATATCGAGTCGTTTGATTCGCTTCCCCTGTTGGCCGACTTCCACAACATCGCAACGCTTGGTATCGGCGACTACGACAGCGTAAATTACGACATAAGCTCTATTAGCAATATCACTCGTCTGTCCATTGGCGACTGTTCGGTTCCTCAGGTTGATCTCACGCGATTTCCTCAGCTGCGGCGCATCACCATTAACAGGCTCGCGAGCCCTGTCGATACCTTGAACGCCAAAAATATGTCCTCGTTGACGAACGTGCAGATCGAAGGCCTTGATGGCAGTATTGGGACGCTTGACCTGTCGGGCGATGTGAACCTCGAGCACCTGAATATCAAGAGCAGAGTCGATACGCTCGATCTGTGCGGTGCGGGTAGGGAAGACGCTTTCAATATCACTTTTACGCCCAATTGTGTCGGCAAGATCTTGTATGACAGCGATACGAGCAGCGGCATGGTCGAATTTTTGCAAAAAGTGAGTGGCGACTACGGCTACACCATGGAGCAACAATAAAACTGCGCCCAAGTGAGGAGAAGCAATATGGCGAACTTTAAGCCCGACATGTCTTGGCGGGATGCGGAGCAGGCCCAGCGTGTGCCTGAGCGGCCTTCGGACACGGCTAACGTGCGCGCTGCCGAGACGCCGGATGTGCGAGTGAATATGCGTCCGAACGGACAGGCGACCGAACAATCTAGCGGACAGGCGCGGCAGACGGCCGGGCATTCGACGGGTCGGATTCCCCGACCTGCCGGGCAATCGAACGGACAGGCGGCTGAGCGTGCGAACGAAGCCGTCTCGCGCCTGGGAGGCGTTCGCGCCCTGGTAGTGCTTGCGGCGGTTGTGGTCATAGGCGCGGTTGCCGCTTTCGCCGTGATTGGCGGCGTCGGTGACGTGCAAGGCGGCGGGGGAGCCTCGTCGAGCGCCTCTAAAGAGTCGAGCTCAACTGACGACTCTGGCTCCGAGACCAAGAAAGAAAATGGTCTCGTCGATGTTGATGCGATCACGGATGATACCCTGCACGGGCTGCTTGCCGACTATGATAACGATGACGATGGCCAGCTGACCGCCAAGGAGACCCAGCGCATCACGGAGCTGGTCGTGAGTGACGAGGTGACGGATTTCACGCCCATTAGTAAGCTGGACAAGCTCGATACGCTCGGCATCAATACCCTAAGCGCCAAGAGTGCGGACTTTAGCGAGCTCGAGGCACTCGAGGTACTCAAGTTTGGCGACATGACGACCCAGGACCTCGATCTGAGCGTCTGCCCCAAGCTTAATTCCTTTAAGATCGAGGGCCTTAAGGGTGCTGTCAATTCCATCAACGCCTCGGGTCTTAAGAACCTGATGTTCTTTACCGTTGACCAAGGCCTTCAGGGTGACGTCGAGAAGATTGATCTTTCGAACGATGACATTCTTGGCGCACTCGAGATTACCTGTAACGTCGGTGAGCTCAACCTGTCGGGTTGCAGCCACTCGTTCCCCAAGCTCAACATTGCCGCTGATCACATCGACAAGATCGTGGTCGACAGCAACACCAATGCGGACCTGGTGGCAACCCTACGTGACCTCTGCACCCAGAAGGGCTGGACGCTGGAGGAGCGGTAGGGTCCCTTGGAGCGGTAGAGTAGCATCTGCTGCAAAGCCATAACCGAACAATAAGAAATGGGGCTCGGATATCCCGAGCCCCATTTCTCTGGCTATTTCTGAACAGCGGCTGCTTTCTCTTTTTCCTCTTTGAGCAGCTCGCCAAGTTTCTTGCCGTCTTCGGTTTTCCAGTCAGCCATGCCACTGCTGCAGCGACCGATAACAAACGCAGATGCAGCAGAGGGGGTTGGGAATACCAGTTCTTTGGTCAGGATGTTGTCCTCATTGATGAGCTGCTGGTATTTTTGCCGGCTTTCATATGTGGGCTTGCGGGCAGATGCGGTGGTGCCTTCGGCAATTTTAGAGCCGGCCTTTACAATGAAACCATCGCTAGTGAAATACCCGAATGCGTCGGATCCACGACCGTCCGTATGAAGCTTGATTTTCGATATATCTTGCGGGGCGCTTATCTTAACGGGGGCTTCTTCGATATCTTCAGTGGCGTCTTCATGCATATGGTCGATGGCAGCTTTGACCTTATTGGCAAGCCATTGAACAATACAGTCCCTAACAAAGAAATAATCAGGACCTTGGGCTTCGTTCTTGAGCAGGTCGATCAGTTTTGGCAATATGCCCTCGACGCCATTGACCTCTTTGATTTTTGTCCAAGTATCGCAAGCATTTGTGTAGGCGACTTCAAAATCGTCATTACTATCAAAATGCAGGCTGGATTTTTTACTCAGTTTGTCTGCAACGGTTTTTTGAGCAGCCCAAAAAACCGGAACACAAAGGCTTTCGTGGTGTTCTTCATTATCGATTCGATTGTCAATTTGATTCATACGAAACGTGTTGAATTCATATCGGCAAGGATCGCTTGTAATGTATGCTTCTGTAATAAATGCAAGGAGGATATCGCTGTCGGACAGATCTTTATCAATCTTCTTTTGCCATTTATCACCGATGCTGATTGAATTTAAGTCGATCACTTTTTCCACTCGGTATTCGGTGTCCTTGAGAAGCTCATTGTTGAGCTTGTCCATTGTTCGGTCAACAATGTCTAGGAGATGGTTGAATAGATTGTCGTTGCGCTTGTAGCTAATAAATACCTTTACCAGGGTGTTACCATTTCCGTCTTTTTCAACCCCTAGCATGGACTGGCGCTGGTTCATGGATTCCTCCGTCTTGTCTATTGCTGTAATTTAACAATGCCGCCCTTGGCGATGCGGGCTGAGAGGGCGACGATGATTCGGTCGTAGGCGTAGACGTCTTTCCCGAGCAGGAATCCGCGGGCGCCGAGTACATCGTTGTCAGGTGTCATGTAGGCGTGACGCATGAGGGTCTCAGATTTATTCGTACCTTCGGGCTTGTCTTCGGGTTCATCCCCTTTAAGAAAAAGATTGACACTATGTGCGCGCCTGCGCTGGTCCCTTTCGTCTTCCTTGGTGCCGTGTCCCAGCTCGGTCATGCCTATTGCCTGACAGTAGGCGAGCCAGCGTTCGTGCTCTATATCACCCATTAGACAAATAGTTTTAATTCTTCTGCGATAATCGGCTTCATTGTTGGCGAAGGCCTCCAATGTATCGCCTTTCTTTTTATTTTCGAGAAGGTATTGTCTTACCAGACGACCATTGTCTAGGCCTTCGCCTCTTCCGCCTTCTAGTTTCGCCAGATAGTCGTTTTCGAGCGTATCGATGGTATCCGATAGGCCAACCGACCAAAAGCGACTGGGAAGATACGCGGCCGCTGCACGACTGCTGCATTTGTTCCACTCGCTCTTGTTGAATTTGTCACGCGCCGCATCGTCTGTCATGGAGACATCATAGCTGACGGTGGCATGGTCATAGTTACACTTCTCATATACCGCATTGAGCTGTATGGCGCGCTGCTCAAGCTTATTGTTGAGGAGATTGTCGTAGGTAAAGAAAGCCTTGCGAGAACCAAAAGGATGCACGATTCCGACGATGAGGTGCTTTTCCTTTTCGGTACTTGCTTCGGTCATGGCGAGCTTTCTCAAGGCCTTAAGAATCTCTTCGCTCTCGATGTGAGGGCAAATAACAGGGCGCTGCTTCATGTAGTTTGGAGTGCCATGCTCGACAAAGCGGTTGAAGATCTGTCGTTGCAACATAAGAGAGTAGGAGAGGTTCTGGCCGCAGTCGCCCGTGGCCACAAAGGCATAGATGTACGTGTTGTCGGGCAGCAGGACACAGCTGTCCTCACATGCCACGCGCTTACTCTGAAGGTCGTAGTGCAGTGCCGTGACGCTGTCACCTGCCATGAGGCGGTCGAGCGTGATTGAGGGGGCGCTGGCCTCGACAAAACGTACTGTAGGCGTCCCGTCTTTAATCTCTCCAAGCATTTCAGGATATCGTGCCGCCTCGCGCTCGATGATTTCGTGGGCATTGGGGTCGACGATCACAATGTTGAGCTTCACCTGCGGCAAGCGACCCATCCAGTATGTGGTGCGTGCGGCCTGCACACCGTATTCTCCTGCGCCAATTACGAGCACCGTGAGGTTTTGGGGCTTGGTGTTGTCGCTGCGGGTGATGTCGACAGGTGCAAGCCATCTGTAAAGAGGCGCCTCGTCCAGAATGTTGTAGATTTCGTTTTGCGTGCGAGAAACCAGATGCAGATTGACGTTTTTTGGATAGGGCTTGATGGCATCAAAAACCCTCGGGTCGTCGGGGTTACTGTGAAGGCAGTGCAGCGTGATCTCAAAAGGAGGCTTGTCGGTTTGGAACTGCTGGTTAAGCGTCTCGAGCATGTCGATCGTTGCGCTTACATTGCGATCGGTTTTTTCCGAAGTCGCAACAACGTCAATAGGCTTGGTGCATTTTGATTGAGCTTTATTGGCGGCGGTCTTCAGGACATCGGCTGCGCTATCTTCGGTGAACGCATAGCGTACGTATCCTTGGCAGAGATTGCGCAGCATGCGCTGGCGATCGCCGTCCTCGTCGCAATCAAGGCAAAAGATTAGGGCGATGTCGCCATTGTTATCGCTCTTATCGAGCGTCCCATTTTTGATGTTGTCGACGATATCGCGAGCGAGCAGCTCGGTGTTAGCGTCGACGCTCTCAAAGACGATCACACGGTTGGCATGCTTGAGGTGATGCTTGACCACGCTGCCCGAGAGGCGTGTGACGACGGCATTGAAGGCAAGTAGACCAACTTCAACGGGAAGGGCAATGATGTATGCGAGTGCTAGCAGCGAATAGAACAGGCCACATGCTTGGTTGGGGATGACGCTGTTGACGACCGATGTTATATCGGTAAGGCCAGTCTGGATGGTCGTTGTCCAGCCAACGGTGAATAGGTTGGTGATGAACCAGCTGATATAATTCCAGCCCCCTGGTTCCCACCCCTCGCCAAGGTCGGATGAAAAGCATTGCTCCCAGGTAACGGGCGCGAACAGGAAAAGGGCTCCAATGGCAAGGACGATGAAGGCGACGAGGCGACGATCATAATCGATTTCGTGACCAAAGAATCTGTACTGATGGCTGTGGAGCTCCAGAAAGACAGAACAGCAGAGCGCGGCGGCAGCGATCCAGGGCACTATGTTCCATAAGATTTCAGTCAAAGCAGGAACCTCCTAGGATTAGAGGAACGGTGTGGGCAAATGGGTGAATCTACCTGTCGCCTACGTAAACATGCGATCCCTCAGCTCGGCGGCCTCGTTGATCTCGACGTTGGTGCGGCCTTGGAGATCTTCGGTGCGCTTGCTGGTGAGCTTGCCGTCCTTTAGTCCGTAGGTGGTGTACTGAACGATTGCGCCGGCGGTTTCGGCAGCCTGACGTAGGGGCTCGTAGGTGTCGGTTTGCTCGCACCATGCATAGAAATCATCAACGGTGGCGTTGGGATTGCCGCTAAAGAGTCGATACCATTCGCGTCCAAAGCTGCCGAGGACCGAGAACGTCTTTTTCTCGACAAGCTTGTCGCCCTTGTATTTGTAGTCCAGCGTGAGGTCCACCAGATAGGCGGCTCCCGTTTCAAAGGCGTTCTCATTGCCCTGATGACCGATGACCTCGGCCTCCGGATAGTACTTACCAATAAACTCGGCGGCATCGCCTTCGTAATCGGCAACGATTCGCGCGCTCTGCACCTTGCCCCGCTTGTACGTGTAGTGCAGGATGCGCAGCAGTCGCTCCTGCCAAAACGCATAGGAAAACAGGTGGTCGACAAAGTGCGGGTTCTCAAGCCGATTGGCCCGATCCATCCAAATGGTTTGGAACAGTTGGTAGTCGGCCTGCGGCTCGCCCGTGACCTCGCGGAACCACTGTACGGCGACGTCGGCGGGGATATAGAACGATAGTCGCTCCTGCGGAGTACCGCTCTTGGTCGTTTTGACGCGCAAGGGAATCTCGACCTCGTAGCCAGAACCGTCGTCCGTTCCGCAGTTTAAAACGGGCGGCAACATAAACTGGCAGGGGCCTTCGTCGCACGTGCGCATCGGCTGAGGGCTAACAGGCCTACCGTCAAACTCCATCTCGATGTCCTCGTCGTCTTCGTCCTCATCATCGTCGATGCCAAGGTCGTAGCCGGTGTCGTAATCATCCAGGTGTCGCTCGTTTACATTTCGGCCGTTAACGACGTCAAAGACGGTAACACCCGTCATGCGGTCGCAGTATTTCGCGACTTCAAAGAGGTTGCAGCTCTCCTCGGGCGTAAAGTTGTTCATGCGGCGCTGGAACTCGATGGCGCATTCCTCGGGATCGTAGCCGTCCATGCCGCTGTCACCGACCCAAAAGCTGGGATCACGATTGCTTTTGAAGTACCACCAGTACCAGACAGGGCAGAATACCGCATTTACGCCAAAAAAGACTTTCTGGATGATGTTGCCGTTGCCGTCGAACTTGTAATCGAGCGGCAAGTTAACAACCGGATCGTTTGATGTGTCACGCGCCATGGTGTGCTCCCTGCGATGATTTGTGTTGTGCGCGCATGCCAGATTCGATGCATCTGACCTGCACGCGCCTGTTACTTCGCATACTAGGCCGCCTGCGCTGCATTCTGTTGCGCAACATCGTGGGCGGTGCGCTACGCCGCCCGAGGTCGATGCTACGCAACAGATACATGCCTTGGTCGTGCCAATTGCCCTTTAGTAGCGCGCCGAGCGCTGGGCGTTGCCCGGGTTGTAGCCCGCCCAAGCGGCGATGGCATCCGACTCAACGACGCTCGTTGCAATGTTGATAAAGCTGCCGGCACGGGGCGGGTCGGTATGGAAATCTTCGAGCAGGTTAGGCTGGAACCTAAAGTCCTCAAAGTTGATGGTGTTGGGGTTGTAGAGCTGACAAGTACCATCCTCGGCAGAGATCGGGTCAACCATGTAAACGACCTTGTGCTCCACGACCTCGGTATCGTCGACGTCGATCACCTCTCCGCGATTGTGCGCGGCAGCGGCGCGCTCCATGAGTTCGAGGAATCGGTCGGCTTCAGCGCTGCAGAGTACGCAGCGCGAGAAGAGAACCGTAAGGGCATAACCCGTTTTACGACCCAGTTTTTCTCGCAGCTCGCTAAATCGTTGCGACTGCTCCGGGGTCATGCGCGTCTTGGACGGCGCGGTCTGCTTGAGTCCGCACGTCTTAAGGAACATCGCGTTGGCCTTGCGCAGGGCGCTCATAGCGGCAGAGTCGCTCTTTGCCGCGGAGACGTCGATGCGTCCTCCCTCGGGAATCTGCTTATAGCGAGAGAAACCCTTCTCGCCCTCGACGGGCATCCAGTACGTAATGACGTCATTTTCCACTACGCTAAAACGGCACGTAAAAGGCGCGCCGATTGCCGGTACCTCGCCGTAGAACTTTACGCGTACGGCTTGGTCGGTGTCCGCCATCCACATCATAAAGCGATGGCTATTGTCGCCGTCATGGCTCCGGAGCTTTGCAATAAGGTAGCAAACCGAGTCGCAGCGGCTCTCGAGTGCGGCACCTCTTCCGGTGGCGATGGCGCTTGTGCCTTGGGCCTTGAGCTCGATGTCGCGGTGCAGCGCGTTGAGCTCTTCGGATGTCAGCAGGTCTTGGCCGAGCAACCACGCGACAAGCGTGCTTAAGTCGGTATTGGCATTAAGGGCTGCATCCATAACTTTGCTGTGCGCTTGGTGGCTCGCGCGAGACGGCATGGGTTCGCGGCCCGATGCATACCCAAACGAATCGCGGATCTGTTCGCCATCGCGATAGATCGGTTCCAAAACGAACATGCTCATGTCATTTTGCCTGCCCTGGTCCAGGTCGTAGGCATCGAGGGAGTTCCAGACATGCTTCTCTGCAATAGGGTTCATCCACAGGCTGATTTTCGATTTTTCTGCCGAGGAGGTCGAGGCGTTCTTTTTGGAGCTTGCGGCGGGACGCGAGGCGGGTTTCTGATATCCCGCGGGGAGAATTTGCTCAAAATCGAATTTTTTGAGCAGCCTAATGTAGACTCCGACCGATGCTTCTTCTGCCATTTCTGCCATGACCGACTGCGAAGGGTCATCGACAAAGGAAATGCGCGTTTTGCCGTCATCGGAGACTGCCTGGCAATAGCCGCATCGAAGTGCGACATAGCCTTCGTTGTCGCTGCCGCGGTCAAAGTACATTTGCTCTTTGCAGCCGAGTGTGCCGGGGACGAATGCGGTCGGGTTTGCGATGTCGGGGATCGTAATGGCAGCTCCGGTCGCTCGCTTAAGCTCATCGAAATACTCGACGTACAGCGGAATTTTGTAGTGCTGGACGAGCGCCTCGAGAACGATGGCGTTGGGCACGGAGTGCGCCACACGATAGCGCATGGAGTTATAGCCCCATTCGACATCGGTTGCATCATCGGGGATTCCGTGGCCTGCCATGGTGGACAGGACTTCATCGGGTGAGTCAAACGTACCGTCGGGCGTACCGCAAATCGCCTGGAGCGAGAACCCACCAAAGCACTTGTCGAGATCGTCGCGGATATACTCGCAGCAGTCATGATTGGGAAAGACAATGCGAAACGTCATCGCACCCATGGCCTGGGACATATAGACGTCGCTTGATGCTTGGACTTGCGTTCCGGAGGATTCCTTCTTGCTCCTGCTTGCCGCAGAAGATGATTTTTTGCGCGAGGACGCCGGCTTGGGCTCTTCTTGGGCACCAAACTGGTCCTTGAGGAAGTCGAAGTACAGGGACACGTTTCCGCGCTGCGCATACGAACGCATGATGGGGTCGGTGGTGTCCTCAAAGTACTTTTGGCTTCCGTCGGGCATGGACATGGTTCCCATGCCGCAGCGGAACAGGGTGTCGGTGGCACCGTCGAACCCCTCCGGGAAATACACCCAGCAGCTCTTGTCGACCACGTTTGCAAACGAGACGCTGTCGCCCTGCGCATCGGCGATCACGGCGCCGGCAGCGAGCTCATCGGCATCGGTGTACTCGTAGTAGACGGGAACGCCGATCATCTTGGAGATAGTCTTGGCAACCTCCAGCGAGGGGATGCCATTGTATTCGTACTGGAGTGAGTTGTAGCCCCAGACGACGTTGGTGACCTCTTCGCCGTCGGACCCGCAGGTTTCCAGGGCGGCATTGATGGCATCGGTCGGATCCATGTGCTGGAAGTCCTCGTAATCGGGGATCACGGCAGCAAAGCAGAACTCGCCATAGTCTCGCTCCAGGGCAGCTTTGGCCTGCATGCAGATATCGTGGTTGGGAAACACGATGCGATTGACAATCTGGTTGATCGAGATCCCTCGGTCGGTATCTTGAAGCAGATGCTCAAAAATCTCGTCCATCGTTCCTTCTTTCGTATGCGGTGGAAGCCCGCGATCCCGGGTTTTAGGGCTCGCGGCTTTGCTAACTCGAACGCTACCGCCCCGATGAGCGAGAACGTTGCGCAACATCCGCGAGTGCACAAATTGCAGTGCGGAACGGTTTGTGCTTGGTGGTGGCGATAGGGGGCGGACGAGTCCTGCACAAACCCTCGGTAAATGAAAACGCGCCCGTCGGCAGGTTGTTGCCGGCGGGCGCGTTCAGGATTGCATATGGGTTGATGTCCGAGACTAGGCTTCTTTCTTGATGGAACCGAGCGTCACGACTGTAGCGATTGAGGCAATGCAGCACAAAGCCGGATAGATGGGGCCGGAGTACTCCATGGACGCATATGCCATAAACGCGGCAATGGCAGCGAGCAGCGCAAAACCGATACGTGCGACCGCGATTTTTTTCTGCATGAATGCCATGATGAGACCAAGAACGGAGACGATGACCGGAATGGCCCAGACATAGGTCAGCGAACTGTAGAAGTCGCCGCCGCTGCTGCCGTACGCTGCCATCGTATCGGCGTAGTCGCCCATTTCCAGCATGGTATAGGTGGACTTAAGGCGATACGCTTCGCCAACTGTGCTGTCGCCACCAAAGAAGCTAGAGAGGTTGTTAGCGCCATTAGAGATGTATTGGGATGTTTGCAGATCGCTGGCGGTTGGCGAGAACCACGGCATAAAGGCCAGGATGAGGGCGATGACGCCAATGGCCAGCGGAACGATGACGTTGGTGTTGAGTGAGACGTTCGGGGCGCTGATCGCTGGTTTTGCCGGGCTAGGGGCAGCGGTGTGAGCGGCGGGTTTCTTGACCGGAGTTTCCTCGCGGGCGGCGGCAGGCTTGGCAGGAGCGGGCTGACTGGCAAACTTGTTGCCGCACTTGGGGCAGAAGGCGACGCCGTCGGGGATTTTCTCTCCGCACTTGGGACAGAACATGGTGCTTCCTTTCGCTGGGAACCTTGACAAGCCCTAAGATAATCTTTGGCCGTTCGGTTATGTTGCGCAACATTGCGCGCGATGGCGTGGGTATCCTTGACGCAAACAAATTAAAGGCGGAGAAAGGATCCCCATGAGTTTCTTTGACGATCTTCAGAACTCTATCAATCGTGGTGTTGCCGGCGCCAACCGCACGGGCAACACGATTAAGCTCAAAGCGCAGCTGAGTGAAGCCATGAAACGTCGTCAGACCCTTGCTGCCCAGCTTGGCGCAAGCCTGTACGATGCGACTAAGGACGACCCCGAGCTTCGTGCCGGTCGTGAGGCCATTTACGACGGCATCGCTGCTATCGATGCCGAGCGTGCCGGCTATCAGGCCGAGATTGATCGCATCGAGGCCGAGGCACAGGCTGCCCAGGCCGCTACCGTGCGCTACACCTGCCCGTTCTGCGGTTCTTCCGTTGCTGCTTCCGATCTGTTCTGTTCGGGCTGCGGAAAGCCCATGGCAGAGATCGAAGCGGCAATCACCAAGCAGCGAACCAGCGGTATTGCAACGGCGGCCGCTCCGGACGCGTCAAGCTCTGCGACGTGTCCTCAGTGCGGTGCCCCCATCAACGAGGGCGATATGTTCTGCATGAGCTGCGGGGCTAAGTTGGAGTCGGCGCCGGCTGCTGTGCCCGAGCCCGAGTCGGCTGCTGCACCCGCGCCGGAGCCTGAGCCGGTCGCCGCGCATGCACCTGCTCCTGTCTTTGAATCTGAGCCGGTAAGCGCCCCTGAGCCTGAGCCTGCCGCCGCGCCTGCGCCCGCGTTCGCGCCCGCTGCAGCACCCGTACAGGTAGTCGCATCTGAACCCGAGCCAGCCGTCTCTCTCCCAAACAACACGTGTCCCACCTGCGGTGCACCCAACGATCCCGAGGACAAGTTCTGCATGCATTGCGGCACCAAACTTCGTTAACATCGCTTTTGTTTCGGCAAGGTTGAACTACGCCAAAGGGCCGGATCTTTCTGGACAAGCGTCTAGAGGGGTCCGGCTCTTTTGCGTCGTGCGTTTCGGTGCCTTATCCAGCTACCATTTAATGTTGCGCAACAGAATTTGACCAACACCGCTTAGGGTTGAGATGTCCGGTGGATAAGAGAAAGGAATCTGCCATGCGAAACATCAAGAAATGTTTCAGGGGGGGGGTTGTTGGTCGGAGCGCTTGCGCTTTCGATTAGTTCCCTTGTTGTGGGCAACGTAGCTGCTCTCGTCGCGCCTACCCCGGCGTACGCCGCATCTAAGAAGTCGTCCAAAAAGTCGAAGAAGGATCTACTCGATGGCGTCAAGGTCAAGAAGAAGGTCGACAAGTACAGCTGGGCTGAGCTCGCGAAGATCTCCGACGCCATGACCAAGTCCGGCAGCCGCAAGGCCGCTCTCAAGATCGCCAAGAAGTACAAGCTCTGCGACAAGAAGGGCAAGCTCGACGGCACTCAGACAAAGAGTGTGGCGCTTTCTACGGGTAAGACCTCGGTCCGTATCGTCGGCTTCTACCATGACGACCTGTCCGACGGCTCCGGCAAGGCCGGCATCACGTGGCAGTTTGTCGATGGCATGTGCAACGCGCCCTATATGGATGAAAATGGTGCTCGCGGTGTCGATAATTTCAAACTCATGGATACGACGATGCAGGGCCTTGCCACCGATTCTTGGCTGCCGTCTGATATCACCAGCCGTTTGGCAACGGTTTCAGTCAAAACGGCATCCGTCGATTCGGCCAAAAACGGTGAGGCGGTTGCTTCCGACGCCAAGCTGTGGGCGCCTTCGGCTGTTGAGGTTCTCGGTGACGCCAAGGACATGGCAGGCATTAATCGCGATACTGAGTGGATGGCAAACGCGCTGAATGCCGAGGGCGCGCAGTACGATCTATTCAAGGACCAGGGTCTAAACTGGGATGATCAATGGGGCGCGTTCTCGGATTACCCAACATCGTATTTTTATACCTGTGATTACATCGGGGATGCTGTTGATAAAGGTGCTAATGGCATGGAAATGCCTTATGTAAAAGAAGGCGCTACGCCCACCCTGGTCTCGGATAGCAATTCGGATGACGATCAATGTGTGACCGTCTATAGGTCGCTGTACTTGAATCCGAAAACCCCGGACGAAAATTTTAATAACTATGCTATGGCAATGGGTCAATCGAAAATTGCTGGCCCCGGTCGCTACCAAGCTTTGGGTACGGTTGGCGACAAGGTGACCCAGCCCCTGTTCTGCCTTACTACCGCCGCCGATGAGGATTCCGCGGCTGCGGAGTCCAACGGCATCGCCATTCAAGACAGCGTCGACAATTACAGCTGGAGCGACCTCAAGGTTATTGCCGACGAGATCGCCGATGCGGCGAATAATGGTGGCGATCCGTATGCCGTTGCTGCCAAATACCATCTGGGAGATGAAGACGGCGCCCCCACGGCTTCCAGCTATAAGACGGTAGAGCTCAAGAACGGCGTGACGGCTAAGGCATATATCGTCGATTACGGCTGCGACGATCGCGCCGATGGCAAGGGCAAAGCGGGTATCACGTTCCTGTTTGACGACGTTGCCCCGTTCGAGGCCTCAATGAACAAGGATGGCGCCAATTCTGGCGGCTGGAAGGATAGCGACCTTCGCAAGACGCTCAACAAGCAGTTCATTAAAAAACTGCCCAAAGACCTTAAGAACAGTATCGTTAAGGTAAAGAAGCTCACCAACAATTCCGGCGTAACGACCGACGTCTCTTCGGTGACAGAGACCAAGGATGCTCTGTGGCTGCCGTCTGCTATGGAGATATTTGGAACAACCGACATTGAGGACGAGACGAACGGACTTATTAAGCGGCAGCCCGACCAGGTGCCTGTTTACGAGGCGGAGGGCAAATCTTACACGTTATATCAATTGACCAAGCTCCTCTATCGTTATGATAATGATTACCCCACTGCGTGGACGCGTTCGTGTGATGCTTCTCAATCTGGAGCTTTCATTGCCTATAACGGTTTTGATCTCTATTCGGGCGTTGATGCCGACGAGGCATATGCGGTCTTCCCCGGCTTCTGCCTGTAGTCGTTAATACTGCCTGGCGGTGATTGCTGGCTCCCGGAGGAAACGCTTTCCGGGGGCCTTGGTCACACTCGTATCAATGACGTATGACGAATCATTTGATTTATTCGGGACGATGCAACTGTCCTAACACACGGAGGGAAGGAGGGGCCATGAAATGCCCCAAGTGCGGCGCCGAGATCGCCGAAGAAGCTGCATTCTGCGGTAAATGCGGTGCCGAGATTGAACACGAAGATGCTGGCGTGACGGATGCCGTTGCGCCGGATACCACCGTTGAGGACTCGGCGGACGTCGAGGTTGAGGATGCTTCGGAGGGGGTACCTGCGGAGGACTCAATGGATGAAAAGGGTGAGGGAGAGCCGGAGAAGCAGCTCAGCAAGAATGCCAAGATTGCGATTGCTGCAGTCGCTATTGTTCTCATGGTTGCCCTTGGCGTTTTCCTGTTCAATCAGCAGCAGCAAAAGGATTTTGAAAAATCTGTCGAGACCCAAGTGCTCGAAGAAGCTAAGGCGGAGTACGAAGGCCAGACGGAACTCTTCGCCAAAAACGATTACGTTGAGCCTTCGGAGTACCAGGTCGATTCGCTTGTTGTGTCCGAGTACAACGAGACCAATGGCAAGGTAACGGGCGCTGCGACCGCCGATGTGTCCAACGAGAGCTTCTCTACAACGGTCGAGCTCAATTATGCTGCCGATGTAGATGGCAGCAGGAATGTGTCGAACGTCACGATTGAACCCACTTCTACCGAGACGACCCCGCTCACGGGCATCACGACAGATGAAGAGCATGGGATCGAAGATGCGGATTCGGATCTGTACAACGACAACACGTGCGTCGTCGATTATGTTGACGATAGTACGGCGAATTGGGTTATGACGTCCGGAGCCAAGCATGAGTTGACGTACAAGTTCAACGGCAAGAAGTGGAAGTTTAAAAAGGACGAGCTGAGCGGCGATATCGAATGGGGCGATTTCTCGGGGACGTATTATCCTGTCGACGGCTCCGATAGCTGGCTCCGTATGTATTCCAATACCCCGGGAACCGTGGTCTGCGAATGGCATGGTGATTATCACATTACCGGATCGGCCGGAGATGTTATCCAAGACCTTAGCGGCACCGTTAGCGCAACGGTCGGCGACGTTGAGATTCAAGACTATGGCAATGGGTTCTATGGCTTCGATTTTAGCGATGAGCATGGGTATGCCGCGAACGGTCTTCGCGGAATGGTCCATTTCAAGCTGGTCTTCAACCCCGAGCAAGAGGGTAGCCTAAAGCTGTTCAAGAGCGAATACCAGCAGCAGGCAACGGAAAAATACCAGCAGTTTATTGCGATTGCCAATTTCCGTCATGGCAGCAGCGTCAATAACCTGCGTGAGCGCTCAGCCGGCGTCATTGGTATTCCTGATGACTTTGGTGGCGGTCAGAGTTCGTTTAACGATACGAACTTTACCTATAACAGGAAAGACGAATAACCGTTTGCGTCACGTAACGACCGATGGGGCCCGAGGGTTATCCTCGGGCCCTTTTTGCTGGGGTAGCATTTTGGGGCGACTTGCTGCGAGCCTTCCAATTGCCCGATCCTTTAAATGTTGCGCAACAGAAAATGCTTGGTCCCGCTTAAGGTAAGAGGCGTCCGGTGGATGAGAGAAAGGAATCTGCCATGCGAAACATCAAGAAATGTTTCAGGGGGGTACTGGTAGCAGCGATTGTGCTCACGGTCAGCTCCCTCGTAGCGGGTAACGCCGTGGAGCTCGTGGCTCCAACCCCGGCGTACGCCGCCTCCAAGAAGTCGTCCAAGAAGTCCAAGGGCGGATCGGTGAAGGGCGTCAAGGTCAAGAAGAAGGTCGATAAATATTCCTGGGCAGAGCTCGCGAAGATCTCCGACGCCATGACCAAGTCTGGTAGCCGCAAGGCTGCCCTCAAGATCGCCAAGGAGTACAAGCTCTGCGACAAGGACGGCACGCTCGACGGCAGCCAGACTAAGCGCATGGCGCTCCGCGACTGCGAGAGCACGGTCACGATTGTTGGTCTGTATCACGATGACTTGGCTGATGGCTCGGGCAAAGCGGGGCTTACCTGGCAATTTACCGATGGATTATACGCGGGCAGTCCGATGTACGCCTCTGGTGCTGACGGTTTCGACTATTTTCCCAGTTCGATCAAGGATCGTTTGGCTACCATTTCTAAGAAGACGGTCTATCTCGATGGCGCCAAGACCAGCGAGGCGACCTCGGAAGACGTTAAGATGTGGGCACCTTCGGCGACCGAGTGCCTGGGCGATGCTGAGGACATGCCTGACGTCAACCGCGACTCCGAGTGGATGGCCAAGTCCCTCAATGCCGAGGGTACACAGTATGCTTATTACGAGTATCTAGGCTTAAGTTGGGCAAACTCAACAGGATACGCTAGCGATACCGACGTTGAATGTCCCTATGGCTTTGCTACTGTTGACGACGGCCAAGGGGGTCTGAATCTTAAAGGTAGTTATGGCCCGTACAATTCGAGGGGGTCGGGCTTCAGAAGCATTTACTATGATCCTTCTGTGCCTGATGCCGATTTGTGGTACTTGGCCGAAATGGGCACCCATGCATATTCGGACTCCGACGTACGTGCATGCGACAACTACAATACTGGCGTAAATGATCAGGGCCGTATTGCGAATGTCGCAGTCATGCCCATGTTTTGTCTGACTGCTTCCTCAGCTGACGATGCGGCAGCAGAGTCAAATGGCGTTGCCATCCAGGACAGCGTGGACAATTATAGCTGGAAAGACCTTAAGACCATTTCAGACGAGATCGCGGCGGCGCAGGATGATGATTCTGCGACAGGTATCGCCAAGAAATATCATTTGGTGTCCGAAGACGGCAGGTTGGGTGATGCGTGCTACAAGACCGTCAAGCTTTCTACCGGTGCCGAGGTGAAGGCGTATATCGTTGGCTTCAACCATGACGATCGTGCCGACGGCAAGGGCAAGGCTGGTATTACGTTCCTGGTATGTGGCACGCCGGTTCTCAGCGATTCCATCAACGAAGACGGATCCAACACCGGCGGCTGGAAAGACAGCGATATTCGCAAGAGTTTGAATAAGAAAGTGCTTGCCAGCATGCCCAAGGACCTCAAGAAGAGGGTCGTTAAGGTGACCAAGCTCACCAACAACGCTGGCGTTACGACAGATGCCTCTTCGGTGACGGCGACGGACGATTCGCTCTGGCTGCCCTCCTTGGAAGAACTCTTTGGAAATGATGGTCTTGAGGGGTTACTCGGCTCGAATCAGTCTGACGCGCTTGGTGTTTACAAGGCGGAAGGCAGTCAATATAAAATTTGGTACAAAACTGCCGGTCCCGCCTGGACTCGCACCTGCGATGCTTCAAAGTCTGGCCAGTTCCTGACCTACAACGGCATAGACTATAGTGGTTCGGCCAAGTCCAGCAACAACAATGACATTTATCTGGGCTTCTGCCTGTAAGAACTAAGTCTTTTCGATTCGACGATTGTGGCCCCGGGATTTTCCTGGGGCCCTTTTGGTATTGGAGGGGGACATCGGCTCGCCCTGCAATGTTGCGCAACAGAATGCGTGAATCGTGCCCGAAGATGAATGCAGTACATGATGATGTCCGAGAGGAGACGGCATGTCTTTTGATATGACAAGGCGCGAGGCGCTGGGAGTGTTGGGGGCTGCTGCTGGCACGCTGCTGGCAGGTCCGTTGCCGGCGATGGCAAGTGATAACAAGGACGTTGACTCGTCTTCCGATGCTGCCAAGGGCTCTGAATCCGGTGCCCTGTACGCGGCGCTGCCTGGCGCGAATTCCAATTGGGGGTTCGTCGATGTTAACGGTTCGTGGGTAATCGAGCCCTCGCTTGGCGGCATCGCCAGCGCACCAGGCGACAGCTGCTATACCGTGCCGCACGTTAACGATTCTTCATTCGCGCGAGACAACCAGATCAACGACAATCTGGAATTGCATGGCGGCGTTTTTGATGGTGACTTGTTCCCCGCTACCACAGCAGACGATACCGAGACCTGGGGTTATATTGACCGTACGGGCAAGTGGGCGATCGAGCCGCAGTATCTCTATGCTGCATGTTTTATCAACGGCTTTGCCATTGTGCAGGATAAGGATAAAGATTTTCACTTTATTACACCTGAGGGCAAAGATGCCTTTGGCAAGCTCGACTGCAAGACGGTCACACCGTTTTTTGAGGGCTATGCGTGCCTGTACAGCGGCGATGGTTGGGGCGTAATCGATACCAAGGGCGAGTGGGCGCTTGCTTCGGCTAAAGACACGACCAGCCCGTATAAGTACAGCGCACCGCTCGTTTTTAACGAAGGCAAGTGCTTTGACGATTTTAAGTACATCGACACTTCGGGCAATACGATTTTTGAGTTCAGCGAAGAGGACCGCGGCTACGCGAACCGTCTCTATGATGGCTACAAAGACACGAGGCCGATTTATAAATCGTTCCATCAGGACCGCGTTTTTTACGGGCACCGCATGTACGATGCGCAGGGCAAGGTGCTGACGGACTTTACGTTTAACGACTTTAAGCAAGTCATTATTGCCACGTACCAGGACGAGCGCATCTTTCATGAGGACCTTTGCGCTGCCAAAGATCCGATAACGCACGTGTGGGGCTATATCGATAAAGACGGTACTTGGGTTATCAAGCCACAATTCGAAGTGGCGTATAGCTTTAGCCAGGGGCTTGCCATGGTTCTTGACCCGGCAAGTGGCAACTACGGGTTTATTGACAAAAACGGCGACTGGAAGATTCCTCCGCGCTTTAGGCTGCCCGATGGCTATGCGGGCGACTTGAGCTACACGTTTGATGCAAATGGTCGCGTGTTTGTCGTGGCCGATCTTCCCGATGGATCTAACTCGTCTCGCATGCGCTACGGCTGGATCGATACCGACGGCAACTGGGTTTGTTCTTGGGAGTACTAGTCATGAAATGCAAACAGTGTGGAAAAGAGCTTAAGCAGGGTGCAAAGTTTTGCGTCTACTGCGGTGCGCGCGTGGACGATGTCGACCTGGGACAGACGGTGGCTGTTGAGCCTGTTGAGCCTGTGGCAGATGCCGACTTGGGGCAGACGGTGACGGTTGCGCCGGTTGAGCCTGCGGTGGATGCTGATGCAACGGCGACGGTCGACCCCGATATGACGGTTGCAGTCGATCCCGATATGACGATGACGGTTGAGCATCGCGAGGCTGTAGCAGATTCTGATGCAACGACGGTGGTCGAACCCGTTGATGAGCCGATGAGCGACGTGGTGGATGAGGCTGCAAGTGAGCCGGTGGTCGATGGCGCGGTCGAGCCTGCGGACCAGCTTACTGATGACGGCGCGGATGGCTCTGCGGACGAGCCGGTTGACATGAGCGCTGCGTTCGAGCCGAGCTCTGAGGCTACGACGGTGCTTCCGGACGATCTCTTTGCTGTTGCGCCGACTCAGCAGACCGTCGCCATGCCCAAGGCGTCTGTGCCGGTCGATTGCTCTGATGCCAATAGCGCCACCTCGGTTTCCGCGGACCCCAAATCACCTAAATCTCGCCGTGCCGCTATCGGCGTGGGCGTTGCCGCTGCCGTTGTGGCAGTGGGCGCCATCGGTGCGTTTGCCCTTAAGGGGCTGGGTGCCAATACCTCAGCCGATGACTCGGATTCCGTTACGAAGTCGTCCTCTAAGGCGGCGTCTCAAAAGCACGGAATTATCAAGGAGAAGCAGATCAAGACCGACCTTACCGCGGTCGGCCAGCTCTCCAAGGGCTTTATCCCCGATAGCAAATTTGTCGATGGTGGCAGCTATGCGCTCGAATCTTTGGACGTGATCTCGCAAAAGGAGGACTCGGATGGCAACGTGACCGTTAAGGCCACGACCGTGACTCGCAACAATGCCTTTGAGTCCACGGCCTCGCTTACCGGCACGTACACCAAGAAAGGGGAGAAGTACACGCCCAGCTGGAAGGTGGATTCTTCGACCACCAAGGCCATTGCTCCCATCGAAAAGGACCCGAGCGGGCTTTGGACTCAGGGCGATATCAAGTTTGACAAGAAGGCTCAGACTTCGACCGTCAAGGTAAACTACGAACCCCTCTGGTTTGAGACGGTCGATGGAGACGTTGAGTACACCTATAAGTTCGATGGCTCCAAATGGGTTCTCGATGGCGACAAGGCGCCCAAGGTGAGCTATGAAAACCTGGTGAGCGACAAATACACCGATACGTCCGATGAGGGACGCAAGGCGCTGGTTGAGCACTTTAAGATTACCTCGGCCGATAACGGCAAGATTGCGTTTAGCTTTAAGTGGACGCAGCTCTTTGAGTCGTTCTATTCGGCTGTAACGCCTCAGATGAGTACTGATGTTTCCGGCGAGGCAACGATCATTCCCGTGACTATGGATTCCGGCAAACGATTTGTTGTTTGCAAGACGCTTATTGAAAAAGACTCTGAGGTCGCAGGCGATAAGGACGCGTTTGCCGTGAGCATTATGGCTGAGGGTCCTGCCGAGTATGACGATGCGTCTAAGCAAGAAATTCTGGTTGACGTAACGGGCAAGATGTCCAAAGAGGATCACGACGGTCTTGGATCCGATTTTGCGGGCACGTGCGGCCAGACGTTTAATAGCAGGTTCGAGATTCCCCAGGAGCAGAGCCCTACGAAGGAATAGGGCTTCTGCGAGTTTTTGGCGCCACGCGGTTGCGGACCCGCGTGGCCCCGCTTTGGCCGGCCCAAAAGGCGCTGCTCCCCATGCCATCCCGGGAGCAGCGCCTTTTGGGCCGGCCGTTTGCGTTTGTGGCGGTGGCCTTTAGAGGCTGGCCGCGTTGTCCGTTTATGGGCGCTTTCGCCGCCAGTAGATTCACCTCGTTCCCGGCAATGTTGCGCAACGCCTGCTCGGTATGGATTTCTACACTTGAGTTGTCCAAAAGGGATTCGGTTCTTGAATGAGGGATGATCGATGAGCGGGAACTCCTATTACGATGACGATATGTCCGAAGAGGACTACGAGCGGGTCATGGAGCATATGTACGAGCTTGAGTGCGAGCTCGAGGAGCCCCATAACGCGCGTACTGACCAGTTGATTCGCGAGGAACTCGAGCAGCTTTCGAGCGCTATGTTGTTTGAACCGGTGGTAAAAAACGGTGAGTACCTTGGCGAGCGCGACCATGTGCCCGGCTATTGGACGGATCGTCGCGATTTGGAGTCTGAGCCTTCAGACGCTTCGAGCGATGCTGGCGAGGTGGAGAAGGATGAGCCGTTTGATTTGATTGGCTATCAGGGCTCTTCTTCGGGCGGCTCGGTACTCGACATGTTTACTCCCATTTTAAGGAGTCGCGTGTTTTGGATCTTCATCGCGTTTCTGGTGTTTATCGGCCTGCTCGACATGTTCTACGACAGTTTTATTGTTCCTTCGGGCTTCGCTATTAGCCGCATCAATTTCCAGGGCTTGGTACTGCTGGCGATCGTCGTTGCATGCATTGCTCTGAGGCGTCGTCGCCGCTAACGACGGTATTGGCGCAACTGCCAATGTTGCGCAACAGGTTATCTGGACAGCGCCGTATGCTCGGGTTGTCCTGAAAGCGAGAGAAAGGACAGGACAATGGCTGAGGTTGAAGTAAGGGCTTTGGGTCCCGACGACGTCGACGATATGGTCGATCTGGATGAGCAGTCGGGCTACGAGGTCTATGACGAGTACGCTGACTTTGTTGAAGACGAGGACGAGGAGAACAGCAGCCTCTGGGGCGTCTTTGCCGATGATGAGCTGGTCGGCTTTTGCGTGACGGGCGGTGCGGATGACCCCGACCTGCCAGATGCCATTACGGAGCACCCGCTCAACGAGGAAACGTCGACGTTTCTGAGCCATGTGTATGTTGATCCCGACTACCGCGGCAACGGCTATGGCGCGCGCCTGGTACACGATGCCCTGTTGGGATATTGGGAGAGCGAAGGCGAGCAGCAGCCTACATTCCTGGATTTGAGCGGATATCTCTTTGATGATGCTGATGCGGATCCGATTAAGCTCGCGCATCTGTTCATCGACTTCTTTGGCAAGAACGGGTTTGAGCCCATTCCCGATGATGAGCACGACATCACCTACACCTGCATGGTCTTGGATCCCGAGAACTTTAAGGACCCGGACGCGGAGTAGGGCTGCGGGGTGTTGGTTTAGCTTCCCTAGTTGATGTTTGACGGGGCCGGACGTTCCAGTTGTGATGACTGGGGGTCCGGCCCTTTTTTGTTGCCTGTCGGTCTGGTGCTCAGCACGTTTGTCTTGATCTGTAACAACAAGTAGGGGATACGGGGCCTAGATGTTACAGATCGAGATTGTTCCTCTGCCGACAGCTCAACTGTCTCAATCTGTAACATCTACGGTCGTTTTTGCTCCGTAACTGTTACAGATCGAGATGTTGTCATCTGACGGATTGGTTTGTCTTGATCTGTAACATCTGGACAAAGAATCGACCCGCAGCTGTTACAGATTGAGATATTAGCCAGGGGGCCGACCGTTTGTCTTGATCTGTAACAGTAAGACCCGGTTTTGTCTCGTAACTGTTACAGATTGAGACGATCGGCCCAGGCCCGCTCCTCCTGCTCCGTCATCTGTGGTTTACGTGGGGGCATACGGAGTACGGGTATACTAACCGGCGGCGAATCTGCTCCATCGCTTAGAGCTGCTGCGTCTGGACGGCGCGTGATAGGGCGGCCAAAGCGATCGCCAGCGTGCTGAGCAACGTCCTCTCTGTGCGCACCTGTTTTGTATGTATTAGCGCACTACCAAGCACGCCCGCGCGGCCGCATGCCGTGCCCATAACGCGTGCAGATAAGGAACAACAACATATGCGTAATTCTGTATCCGACGTCACGGACGCCGAGATTCTGGACGAGACCCGCGAGGCCATGACCCAGGCTGCCTTCGATGCTGCCGACGAGGCCAGCGCCGCCGAGACCGTCGAGTCCGCGACCGAGAACCTGCCCGCCTTTGACGAGCTGGGACTTTCGGACGAGATGCTTCGTGCTATCGAGAACCTGGGCTACACGGCGCCGACGCCTGTCCAGGCTGGCTCCATCCCCGTGGTGCTCGAGGGTCGCGACTTGCTTGCCGCCGCCCAGACCGGCACCGGCAAGACGGCCGCTTTCCTGCTGCCGACCATGAACAATCTGGAGCACATCGCTCCGCCCAAGCCCGTGCGTGAGCACGGCGGCCGCAACCGTCGTCGCGGTGCCAAAAAGCCCGAGGGCAACGGCCGTGGCCCTGTGATGCTCGTCATCACGCCCACGCGCGAGCTTGCCCAGCAGATCGACGAGGTCGCGAGCAAGATCGCCGACGTCACCGGCCATGTTGCCGTGACCGTCGTGGGCGGCGTGAGCTACAAGCCCCAGACCGCGGCGCTCAAGTACGGCTGCGACATCCTGGTCGCAACGCCGGGCCGTCTGGTCGATCTGATCGAGCAGGGCGCCTGCCACCTGGACGAGGTCAAGGTGCTGGTGCTCGACGAGGCCGACCGCATGCTCGACATGGGCTTTTTGCCCGCCGTTCGCCGTATTGTGCGCGAGACGCCGGCCGAGCGCCAGACGCTGCTGTTCTCGGCCACACTTGACGAGGAGGCTGTGGGCGAGATCACCGACCTGGTGAGCGACCCGGCTCGCGTGGAGATCGCACCGGCCACGTCGACCGCCGACACCGTCGACCAGTTTGTGTTCCCGGTGTCCATCGAGGCCAAGAACAACCTGCTGCCCGAGTTCCTCAAAAAGGAAGGCCCGGAGCGCACTATCGTCTTTATGCGCACCAAGCACCGCGCCGACAGCTGCTGCCGTCGTCTGGAGCGTAAGGGCATCAAGGCCGCCGCGATTCACGGCAACCGCAGCCAGGCCCAGCGCGAGCGTGCCCTTTCGGCCTTCCGCGACGGCACCGTCGACGTGCTGGTGGCAACCGACGTGCTCGCCCGCGGCATCGACATTAGCGACGTGCGCTACGTTGTGAATTTTGACGTGCCGGCCGAGCCGACTGACTATATCCACCGCATTGGCCGTACGGGCCGCGCCGGCGAGCTGGGCTGGGCCATTACGTTTGTGACCGAGCAGGACGTCGACGAGTTCTACGAGATCGAGAAGCTCATGGACAAGACCGCCGACATCTACGAGGCCGGCGACCTGAATGTGGGTCCTAATCCGCCCGCGGTTGACCCCGAGCGCGACCCTGCGGCCTTTAAGGTGAAGAAGAAGACCAAGCGCGGCAAGTCCAAGAGCAAGAAGAAGCTTGAGCAGGCGCGTCGCGACGGCAAGCGCAACGGCGACGATTACGGTGATGTGGCCGGTCGTTCCAACCGCGGTCGTGACGAGCGTCGCGGCGACGGCGAGCGTCCGAGCCGTCCTAAGCGCGGCGGCAAGACCCGCGTGCGCGAGGGCGTTCAGGCTCGCGTGGACGAGGCTGTGGAGAGCGTGGCTCGCGAGGTGGCTGCCGAGGAGCGCGCTGGTGCTGTTGAGCGGGGCCCGCGCGGCAACCGTGCCGAGCGCCGTGCCAAGCAGTTCCAGGGCGAGGCACACCGCCGTCGTCGTGAGGACGAGGACCGTGGAGGTCGTCGCCGTGTTGAGCGCGAGGACGAGGGCCGTGGTTCGCGCGGTGGCAAGCGCGGTGCGGGCGACCGCCGTCGTTCCGGTCGTGATGACGAGCGCGGTGGCCGTGACGAGCGTCGCGGCGGCGAGGGCCGTGGTGAGCGTAGCACCCGCGGCGGCGAGTCCCGTGGCGGCAAGCGCTTTGAAGAGCGCGGTAGCCGCGGCGGCGAGCGTCGCGAGGGTGCTCGCGGCAATGGTGGCCGCGGCGGCGCTGGTCGTTCTAACGAGTCGCGCGATCGTCGTGACCCGCGTGCCAGCCGCGATCGTCGCGATGATTGGCGCAACTACGACGATACCCGCGAGGAGCGCCGTGGCGGCTATCGTGGTGGTCGCGGCGGCAACCAGTCCGGCTCTCGTGGCGGCCGCGCCGGCGGTCGCGATAACCGTGGCAGCTATGGCAATAGTCGTGGCGGTAAGCGCGGTAGCAGCTCCCGCCGCCCCGGTGACGGCGGCGGCAAGCGCAAATAGCATACGCATCGCCCACTAGAGCGAGGTGAACCAAGGGCCCCGAGCAACTACGCTCGGGGCCCTTTTTGTTTGCCGTATCCGATCGCTAGTTCAAATGTGATTTCCTCGGGAATGCATCTAGAAGATGCCGTGGGCCTGTTTCCTGCCATGCGGCAATGGGTCCCATGGGGTGTGCCGTGCATTTTTTGGAGTATTCAGCAGCTCTAGCTGGCTGCATACGATTCGGTATTGCCAACGGTGGCCTTCAGATACCCCCTATGAGCGTTTTGAGTTAGATTTCGCCGTTTTTCGAAGCAAAGGTACGTCATTCTCGCTATGTCGGAACCCTAAATGACGCAGCGCCCTACAGTTTTGCTCGCCCGCGGCGGTGCTGGCGCGGTCACGTTGCAGAATACTCCGTTTTTTGCACGGGCCAGGATGGGGTACCTCAGGAGAACACGGCGGTATCCCGTAAATATATACAATCTGTACCGTAATTTATACAAAACGAAGAGGCAGACAGCGTAGGGTGGGTGCATTGGGGTGCTTGGTGCACCAAAACGGGGATCCCATGCGCCGTATACTCTGTCTGAATGTGAAAACGGCTTGACGCGTTGCCTGGCGTAGGGGGAGGGTGCCTCGATGAGCGTATTCGAAATTGTGTTTAGTCCGACGGGTGGAACGCGGAAGGTGTCTGGCCTTGTGGCCGGGGCGCTGGACAAAAAGACCGTTACCGTCGATCTGACCGATAGCGGGCTAGATTTCAGCGCTGTCTCGATGACTGAGGACGACGTGGCCGTAATCTCTGTGCCGGCGTATGCCGGTAGAATCCCGGCTGTGGTGGCTGACCGGTTGGGCATAGTGCGCGGCAACGGGGCTCGGACTGTTTTGGTTTGTGTATACGGAAACCGCGCGTTTGAGGACACGCTCGTAGAGCTGGAGGACGTTGCGAAGCGCGCCGGATTTAGGGTGGTCGCAGCGGTTTCTGCTATTGCTGAGCATTCCGTTGCTCGTCAGTTTGCTGCTGGGCGACCGGATGCGCAGGATGCGGCGCAGCTCGCAGAGTTTGCGCAGCAAATTCAGCAGAAGCTGTTGGCTGAGGATGTATCCGAGCCCTCTATTCCCGGCAATCGTCCTTATAAACAAGCTGGAGGTCACCGCATGGCACCCGAGGCAACAGAGGATTGCGTCTCCTGCGGTGCATGCGCCGCGGCGTGCCCCGTTTGCGCTATCGACAAGGGCGACCCCAAGCGAGCAGCTGGCGAGGCGTGCATCTCCTGCATGCGCTGCATCGCCGTATGTCCGCGAGGCGCTCGCAAGCTTGATCCCAACAAGCTATCCGCTGTTTCCCAGATGCTGAGCAAGGTTTGCGTCGTGCGGAAGGAATGCGAACTCTTCATCTAGCGCATACGAAATTGGTTCAATGAGGAGTGTCCCCGGGTGCCGGCGGGAAAGGAACGTCCCTAAGTGCCGCCTTAATACCGTTTATCGAAGAAAAAATACCGCTCACCGGTCATAATGATTGTTCTGGCTTTGGGCTTGTCTACAATAGCTCCCGTAAAAAGAAATGCGGAAGGTTACCGAGTCCCTCGGACGTGGGCCTAACCAAAGTCTTTGAACGGGTGTGTCTCTATGGATGCATTCGCTTGATTTTGGTTGGGCTATATTTATGAAGGGACATGCCACCATGGGTTTCTTTTCTCGCCTGATGGGCGGTTCGGATGAGCAGAAGACTGCATCTTCCGAGTTCGAAATCCTCGCTCCCGTTTCCGGCGAGCTTGTTCATCTAGATAATACCAATGACCCCGCTTTTAGCAGCCGCGCCGTGGGCGATGGCGTTGCCGTGGTTCCCCAAGAGGGAACGGTGTGCGCTCCTGTTTCCGGCACCGTCGCGGCGTTGTTTCCGACTGAGCACGCGCTGGGCATCATGTCCGACGACAGCTCTGCTCAGGTGATGCTGCATATCGGAATCGACACTGTTAAACTTGAGGGCAAGGGCTTCCATGCGCTTGTTGCTCAGGGTGACCATGTCGACGCGGGCCAGCCCCTCGTCGAGGTCGATTTCGACGCGGTCCGCGCCGCCGGCTTCGATCCCACGGTCTTCGTTATCGTGTGCGAGCGTTCGGAGAACTCGACTCTTCGTGAGCACGCTTCCGGCCCTGTTGCTGTTAAAGAGCCTGTCGTCTGGCTTTCCGAGTAAATTCTTTTGGTGGGTACCGTGGTTATCAAGCGAGTTTTCAACAATAACGTCGCAATGGTCACTTCGGACGATGGCTCCGAGCTCATTGTCATCGGTCGAGGCCTCTGCTTTGGCCGTCATGCCGGCGACGCTATCGATGAAGCATCGGTCGAAAAGACCTATGCGCTGCAGGAGGGCACTTCTCAGGATTCGCGTACGATTGACCGCTTGGCACATCTTTTGGAGTCCATTCCCACCGTCAACCTCGTGATTGCCGAGGACATTGTTCAGATGCTCCGTCGAGAGCTCAATGTTGATATCAACGACAAGATTCTCATTGCTCTCGCAGACCATATCAGCCTTGCTTTGGAGCGCGAGCGCAAGGGCGTCCCCTGCGAGAATCCGTTGCTGCTCGAGATCCAGCAGTTCTATCGCAAGGAGTATGCGCTTGCGGGCCGTGCGCTGCAGATTGTCAAGGAGTATATGGGCATCCAGATGAGCGAAGAAGAGCAGGGTTTTATTACGCTGCATATCGTCAACGCCACCATGCCGCAACGCTCCGACCGCCTCATCATTTCGGTCCAGCTTGTTCGCGACGTGCTCGCAATTGTTTCCGAGCGCTATGCTACGACCCTCGATGACACCTCTCTGCCTTACGAACGTTTCGTTCGTCACCTGCAGTTTTTCGCACAGCGAGCGCTCGATCCTGCGGCCGGGCAAATCAATGGCGACGCGCTGTTCCGAATCGATGAAACGGCGTATCCGTGCGCGTTCTCGTGCGCGGACGCCATAGCCGCCCACTTGTCGTCTACCTATAACGTTGTCGTTACCGATGCCGAGAAGAGTTATCTCGCATATCACATTGTTAACCTGCTTGGAGAACCTGGTCTCTAGGCATAACGTGCCCATACATCGATTGATATAAGGCAAGGCTCACGGTCTTGTCCAGGGCACATCTGTCTTAATTTGCGGAAAAGGAAGGGGAGTACCGCTATGACCGCAAAAAAGAAGTTCAATTTCAAAGCGCCGTTGGAGGTGTTCGCGAAGTCAATCGTTCAGCCGATGATGTATCTCTCGGTTGCCGGCATTCTGCTCATCGTGGGCATTATTCTGACCAACAAGACCATCTGCGCCGTGATCCCTGTGCTGGGCTCCGGTCCGTTCCAGCTTGTGGGCGCCGTTGTCTATCAGTCGCTGATGTTTATCATCAACAACCTCTCGATTCTGTTCTGCGTGGGCATCGCCGGCGCCATGGCAAAGAAGAACAAGGGCCATGCTTCGCTTATCGCCCTGATGTCGTTCTTCCTGTTCCTGCAGGCTAACAACATCGTGCTCAACGCTACCGGCTCTCTTGCCGAAGCGAGCGGCATGCTCGGCCTTACCGGAACCGGCCAGAGCACCGTTATGGGCATTCAGGTGCTCGATACCGGCGTGTTTGGCGGCATCATTCTTGGTTGCATCACCGGTGCTGTGTTCAACAAGTACTCGAACAAGCAGTTCCCCATTGCCCTTTCGATGTTCTCGGGCGTTCGCTTCCCGTTCCTGATCATGATCATCATTTCCTGGATCATGGGCGCTGGCTTCTGCATCGTTTGGCCTCCGGTTCAGGGTGCCATCTCCTCCGTTGCCGGCATCATTAAGGAGTCGGGCAACATCGGTCTGTTCATCTACGGCATGCTCAACAAGCTGCTCGTTCCCACCGGTCTGCACCACCTCATCTACACCCCGTTCCAGTTCTCCGATGTGGGTGGCACCCTGACGCTGGGCGACCAGGTTATCGCCGGCGCCTATCCCATCCGTGTCGCCGAGATGGCAATGACGGGTCAGCCCTTCTCCGACAGCACCTACTTCAACAGCTACACCTTCAACAACCTGTGGCCCTACATCGGCATCGGTCTCGCCTTTATCTTCACCGCCTACAAGCAGAACAAGGACAAGACCAAGGCCGTCATCATCCCGCTGATCATCACCGCTGTGCTCTCCTGCGTCACCGAGCCCATGGACTTCCTGTTCGTCTTCGCCGCCCCTGTGCTCTTCGTCGTTCACTCGGTTCTTTCCGGCATCTTCCTGGTCCTGCTCAAGGTCCTCTCCGTTCCCGCATCGACCGCTGGCGGCATCATCAACATCGTGGTCTCCAACCTGGTCCTCGGTGTCGATAAGACCAACTGGCCGGTCATGCTGGTGCTCGGAGTCGTCAACGCCGCGCTGTACTTCTTCCTCTTTAGCTTCCTCATCAAGAAGCTCAACCTCCACACGCCTGGTCGCGAGGAAGAGTCCGAGCTCGCTGAGTCCGTTGCCGAGGGTGAGGCTGCCGCGTCCGTCGCGGTAAAGCAGGGCGCTGTTGCCGCGACTCCCGCAGAGGGCGTCGACGCGGGCATCGCCGACCTGGTCGCAGGTCTTGGCGGCAAGGACAACATCGAGGAGCTCGAGAACTGCTTTACGAGACTTCGCGTGAACGTTAAGAACCCGGACCTCATCGATGAGGACCTCATTAATCACGTGCCCAACAGCGGTATCAACCGCAACGGTAACAATATCCAGATCATCTTTGGCATGAAGGTCGCCGAGATGCGCGACAAGGTCGAGAACGCAATTGAGAAGGAGCAGTAAACAATGATCATTACTCTGTGCGGTGGCGGATCCACCTTTACCCCCGGCATCGTCAAATCCATCGCCCTGCGCAAGGACGAGCTCGATGTTGACGAGATTCGCCTGTACGACATTAACGAGGAGCGTCAGCGCAAGATCGGCGTGCTCGTGGACTGGATTCTGCACGAGGACCTTGGCCTGGACATCAAACTTACGGTGACCACCGACAAGGCGACTGCCTTCACCGACGCCAGCTTCGTGTTTGCCCAGATGCGCGTGGGCGGCTATGCCATGCGCGAGCAGGACGAGAAGATTCCGCTGCGTCACGGCTGCGTGGGTCAGGAGACCTGCGGTTGCGGCGGCCTTGCCTATGGCATGCGCACCATCTTCCCCATGGTCGAGCTGATCGATGACGTTGAGAAGTACGCCAAGAAGGACTACTGGATTCTCAACTACTCCAACCCTGCCGCCATCGTGTCCGAGGGCTGTCGCGTGCTGCGTCCCAACGCTCGCATCATCAACATCTGCGACATGCCGATCGCGATCATCGACGTGGTTTGCGCCGCGCTCGATATCGACAAGAAGGATGTTGAGTACGATTACTTTGGCCTCAACCACTTTGGTTGGTTCACCTCGATCCGTCACAAGGGCGAGGAGGTGCTCCCGCAGCTGCGCGAGTACATCAAGGAGCATGAGATTCTGCTGCCCGACTCCTACCTCAAGGGCATGGGCTCGCTGATGTCCAAGAAGCCCGAGGAGACCACCGACGAGCATCCCGAGCAGAACCGCCACACCAAGGGCAGCTGGTACTACGTCTGGAAGGGCGAGTACGAGATCATGGAGTGCTTCCCGGAGTACCTGCCCAACACGTATCTGAACTACTACCTGCAGCAGAAGGAGTTCGTCGAGCATTCCAACCCCGAGCGCACCCGTGCTAACGAGGTTGAGGAGACGCGTGAGAAGAACCTCTTCGACGGCATCGACCACTACGAGAAGACGGGCGAGATCGACGAGAGCACGTTCTATGCGGGCAGCCACGGCGACTGGATTGCCGATCTGGCTATCGCTCTGAAGAACGACACCAAGCAGCGCTTCCTGGTCATTTGCGAGAACAAGGGCGCTATCCCCAACATGCCCTACGACGCAATGGTCGAGCTGCCTGCCTACATTGGCAAGAACGGCCCCGAGGTCATCAGCCGCGACAACATTCCGCTGTTCCAGCAGGGCCTCATGATGCAGCAGCTGAACTCCGAGAAGCTCGTGGTCGAGGCCACGATCGAGGGCTCGTACGAGAAGGCGCTCAAGGCCTTCACGCTCAACAAGACCGTGCCGTCGATGAAGGTCGCCAAGGAGGTTCTCGACGACATGATCGAGGCCAACAAGGGTTACTGGCCCGAGCTTAAGTAAAAGCAACAGGGTCGCTGACCGCATGCCTGGAGCAATGCCCCGTCCACGTGATTGCGTGGGCGGGGCATTGTCATTTGGTAACGCGTTTTATCAAATATGGCATTTATCTGCGGTAATGTTCGTTTTCACCGCTGAGGGCGACATTTTATACCGCCTGCCGAACCGTGTGGAGACCTAAAAACTTTTTAGGTCAGTGTTGTGCGTGTAGCAACTTCGCCCGGCCTCGCCTCCGGGCTGCCATGTGAGAGGGGATCTTTATGGCACGACTGCACGTAATGGAACGCAGCCACGCTCAGGCCGTCATGGACGACCTGCACGATGCGCTCGGACGTCGTTTGGCGGTGAGCTCGCTCGCCCCGTGTCCCGTTGAGTTTACGGCGGCACTCGTCAACCTGTGCTCCACCCAGAGCTGCGGCAAGTGCACGCCCTGCCGCGTGGGCCTGAGCGCGCTGAGCGATCTGCTCGCCGATGTGCTCGAAGGGCGCGCCGACGAGTCCACGCTCAACCTGATTGAGCGCACGGCCCGCACCATCTACCTTTCGAGCGACTGCGCCATCGGTTACGAGGCCGGTGCCATGGCGCTCACGGCCATTCGTGGCTTCCGTGATGACTTTGAGCATCACATCCGCGAGCGCTCCTGCGGCTTCGACCGCGAGGCCCGCGTCCCGTGTGTCTCGGGCTGCCCGGCGCATGTCGACATTCCCGGCTACATTTCGCTGGTCGAGGCCGGCCGCTATGTCGACGCCGTCAAGGTCATCCGCAAGAACAACCCGCTGCCGCTCGTCTGCGGTCTGGTGTGCGAGCATCCCTGCGAGATGCACTGCCGCCGCGGTATGGTCGACGACCCCATGAACATCCTCGCCCTTAAGCGTTTTGCCGTTGAGCACAGCGACCTCAACGACCATAAGCCGCATGTGGTGGACAACACCGGTAAGCGCGTCGCCGTGATCGGCGGCGGCCCGGCCGGCCTTTCCTGCGCCTATTATTTGGCCGTGATGGGCCACAAGGTGACCATCTTTGAGCAGCGCCACCACCTGGGCGGCATGCTGCGCTACGGCATTCCCAGCTACCGTCTGCCGCGCGAGCGCCTGCAGGCCGAGATCGACTGGATCTTGAGCGCCGGTATCGATGTGGAGCTCGACCACTCCGTGAACGGCGAGGAACTTGCCCGCCTGCGCGACGAGTTCGATGCCGTCTACCTGGCCATTGGCGCCCACAGCGATAAGAAGCTTGGTCTTCCGGGCGAAGAGGCACTCGGCGTGGAGTCGGCCGTCAAGATGCTGCGCGCCATCGGCGATGACGAACTGCCCGACCTGAGCGGCCAGCGCGTGTGCGTCATCGGCGGCGGCAACGTTGCCATGGACGTGGCGCGCTCTGCCGTGCGCTGCGGTGCCGAAAAGGTGAGCATCGTCTACCGCCGTCGCATCTGCGACATGACGGCTCAAGATGCCGAGATTGCCGGCGCCCAGGCCGAGGGCTGCGAGGTTCTGGAGCTCACCGCCCCGCTCGCTATCGAGACGGGCGAGGAAGGTCGCGTGAGTGGCCTGCGCGTGCAGCCGCAGATCATCGGCGAGCCCCGTCGTGGGCGTCCGGCCCCGCGCGCCGCCGCCACGCCCGAGCGCGTCATTCCCTGCGAGCGCGTGTTTGTGGCCATTGGCCAGGACATCGATTCCAAGCCGTTTGAGGACATGGGCATCGCGTGTAAATGGGGTCGCGTTGTCACCGATTCGGACGGCGCCGTGCCCAACTTCGATGGCCTCTTTAGCGGCGGCGACTGCCAGACCGGCCCCGCCACCGTCATCCGTGCCATCAACGCCGGCCGCGTTGCTTCGGCAAATATCGACCGCTACCTGGGCTTTGACCACAAGATTAAGCTCGACGTTGAGCTGCCGACCGTGCAGTTTAAGGGCAAGCACGAGTGCGGCCGCTGCGAGCTGGGCGAGCGCGAGGCCGGCGAGCGCATCCACGATTGGAATCTGGTCGAGCAGGGCCTTACCGAGCAGGAGGCACGCCAGGAGGCGAGCCGCTGCCTGCGCTGCGACCACTTTGGCTTCGGCGCGTTCCGCGGAGGGAGGAACCTGGAATGGTAGAGCTCAAGAACCCCACTGTCAGCGACAACACCGAAAGCGGAGCACTCAATATGGTCAAGCTCACGATCGATAATTGCGAAGTCGTGGTGCCCGAGCACACCACGATCCTGGACGCGGCCAAGTCCGTCGGCATCCAGATTCCCACCCTTTGCTACCTGCGCGATCTAAACGAGATCGGCGGTTGCCGCGTGTGCGTGGTCGAGGTTGAGGGCTGCGACCAGCTGGTTGCCGCCTGCAACAACTACGTGCTCGACGGCATGGTGGTCCACACCAACAGCCCCAAGGCCCGCGAGGCCCGTCGCACCAACGTGCAGCTGCTGCTATCCCAGCACGACTCGCGCTGTACGAGCTGCGTGCGCAGTGGTAACTGCAATCTGCAGACCATCGCGAACGACCTTGGCATCTTCTATCTGCCGTACGAGCAGCACTTGGCGCGCGAGGGCTGGGACTTCGATTTCCCCATCATCCGCGATAACGACAAGTGCATTAAATGCATGCGCTGCATCAAGGTGTGCGAGAGCGTGCAGGGACTAGGGATTTGGGACCTGACCAACCGCGCCACGCATACCGCCGTGGGTACCCGCGGGCGCGCGCCGATCGGCAAGACCGATTGCGTCGCGTGCGGCCAGTGCATTACACATTGCCCGACGGGCGCACTGCGCGAGCGCGACGATACTGAGACCGTGTTTGACGCGCTCGCTAATCCCGACAAGATCGTGCTGGTGCAAATCGCGCCGGCCGTGCGTAGCGCTTGGGGCGAGGAACTCGGCATGTCTCGCGAGGAAGCCACCGTTGAGCGCTTGGCTTGCGCGCTGCGCCGCGTGGGCTTTGAGTACGTGTTCGATACCGAATTCTCGGCCGACCTCACCATTATGGAGGAGGGCTCCGAGCTGCTCGAGCGCCTGGGCGCCGCCGCCAAGGGCGAAGGTGATAGTCGCGGCTGGCCCATGTTTACGAGCTGCTGCCCGGGTTGGGTTCGCTTTGTGAAGGCGCGTTATCCGGAGTTTGTCGACAGCCTGTCCACGTCCAAGTCGCCGCAGCAGATGTTCGGCGCCATCGCCAAGACCTACTACGCCAAGGTGCTGGGCGTGGAGCCCGAGCGTCTGTTCGTGGTGTCCGTTATGCCGTGTACGGCCAAGAAGGCCGAGTGTGCGCTGCCGAGCATGGTGGGCGAGGGCGGTACGCCTGACGTGGACGTTGCACTGACGGTGCGTGAGATGGTGCGCATGATCCGCGCGAGCCACGTGAGCGTGGACACGCTGGTTGAGGAGCCGCTCGATACGCCGTTGGGCTTTGGCACGGGCGCGGGTGTGATCTTTGGCGCCACGGGCGGCGTGATGGAGGCCGCCGTGCGCTCGGCATATTACCTGGTGACGGGCAAGAACCCCGACGCCGAATTCTTTACCGACGTGCGCGGCCTGAATGGCTGGAAGGAGGCCGTGGCCGATATCGATGGCACCAAGGTGCGCGTCGCCGTGGCGCACGGGCTGGGCAACGCTGCCCGCCTGCTCGATGCGATTCGCGACGGCCGTGCGAGCTATGACTTCGTCGAG
The DNA here is from genome assembly GCA_902464485.1 of uncultured Collinsella sp. GTDB lineage: Bacteria > Actinomycetota > Coriobacteriia > Coriobacteriales > Coriobacteriaceae > Collinsella. Next base: position 60,312 of record CABQJJ010000001.1, read on the forward strand.
GTCATGGCGTGCCCGGGCGGCTGCGTCGGTGGCGGCGGTCAGCCCATCCACGACGGCTGCGAGCTGGCGGCCGAGCGCGGCCAGGTGCTGTGGGGCCTGGATGCCGCTGCGGACATTCGCTTCTCGCACGAGAACCCCGATGTGCAGGCGTGCTACCGCGAGTTTTTGGGCGCGCCGCTCTCGCCGCTGGCCGAGGAGTTGCTGCATACCGACCATCACGCCTGGTCGATGCCTAACGAGGGGACGTGCTAACGATGCGCGCGTTTGATGTTGAGATGACGCGCCGGGGGTTGGCCTCGGCGCTCGCCGTGGGCGCGTTGTCGCTTGCGCTCGCGGGCTGTGGCGGCGGGGCTGTCGGTGCCGGGTCCGCCGCGGGCTCGGCTGCCACGGACGGCGCCGGTGCTGCTGCGGAGCCGGTTGAGGTGCACGTCGCCTCGCTCAAGGGCCCGACGTCGATCGGTCTGGTGAGGTTTATGGACCAGGCGGCGAGCGGCGAGACGGATAACGAGTTCGACTTTGCGATCAGCGCCGCAGCCGACGAGATCGTGCCCAAGGTCATTCAGGGCGATGTCGATATCGCCCTAGTGCCCGCCAACGTGGCGAGCGTGCTCTACAACAAGACCGAGGGCGCGGTGCAGGTCATCGACATCAACACGCTGGGCGTGCTGAGCGTTGTGACGGGCGATGCGAGTGTGGCCTCGTTTGGCGATCTGGCGGGCCATACCGTCTATATGACGGGCAAGGGCATCACGCCGGAGTACGTCATGAACTACCTGCTGGAGCGCGCGGGCCTGACCGGCCAGGTGACGCTCGAGTTTAAGAGCGAGCCCACCGAGGTGCTGTCGGCCCTGCTTGCCGATCCGTCTGCTGTGGGCGTGCTGCCGGAGCCGTTCAAGACCGCGGCCATCGCCAAGAGCGAGGGCAAGCTGTCGGCGCCGGTAAGCCTGACCGATGTGTGGGATGAGCTGGCGGGTGACACGGGTTCGCGTATGCTGACGGGTGTGACCGTGGTTCGTCGCGCGTTTGCCGAGGAGCATCCCGAGGCTGTGGCAGAGTTCTTGCGCTGCCATGAGGCGAGCGTGAAGGCCGTCAATGCGACACCGGCGGACTGGGCGCAGGCCGTGGTCGATGCGGGTATCGTCGATAACGCCGCGATTGCCGAAAAGGCGATTCCCGGGTGCATGCTTGTATGCCAGACGGGGAAAGATATGAAGGCGGCGCTCGGTGGGTACCTGCAGGTGCTGGCCGATGCGGATGCAAGCGCCGTGGGCGGCAAGCTCCCGGCTGATGATTTCTACTACATGGAGTAGCCCGTGCGTGCGTTTGCTCGGCAAATGACAGAGCGTGTGAAGGCGGCGGTGGCAGCAGGTGCCGTCGCCGCCTTTTGGCTTGCCGCGTGGGCGCTCGCGGCGGCGCTGGCGGCGCAGCCGTTGATCTTGCCGGGACCGGGCGCTGTTGTGGTGGCGTTGCTGCGACTGGTGTGCGGTGCCGGCACGTGGGCGATTCTTGCAGGCTCGGGCTTGCGAATTTTGGGCGGGCTGGCGCTCGCTACGGCATGCGGTGGCGTGCTGGCGGGAGTCTCGGTGCGATCGCGGACGTTTGTCCGCCTGGTGGCGCCGGCGCTTTCGTTTGTTAAGGCGACGCCGGTTGCCTGCGTGGTGGTCCTGCTGCTCATTTGGTTGGGGTCGGCGCGCGTGAGCATTGCAGCGGTCTTTTTGATGGCGCTGCCGGGCGTGTATTTCTCACTGGTTGAGGGCTTGACGCAAGCGGATAAGCCGCTGGAGCAGATGTTTCGTCTGCATGGCGTGCGGGGTTGGCGTCTGTTTTGCGCCCATACCTGGCGCGAGGTCCTGCCGTTTGTGCTTTCGTGCGCCCGGGCCGTGATTGGCATGAGCTGGAAGGCCGGCGTGGCGGCGGAGCTGATCGGCATGGCGACGGGCACCGTGGGCGAGCGTATCTATCAGGCAAAGCTGCTTATCGAGACAGCGGATCTGCTGGCGTGGACCGTGTTGGTCGTGGCGGCATCGTGGGCATGCGAGCGTGTGCTGGTGTGGTTGCTGCGGGCTTCGGGGCCCGCGGCATGGCGTGTGGCCGTGCGGGCGCATGGGCGCGGTGCTCGCGGGCGTGCGGCCTCTGCTGGCGCCGGCGCTGCGGCGGTGCTTGCGCTTGCCGTGGGCGATCGTGCGCCCTGGGCGCCGGCGCTCGACGGTTTGGTGCTCAACGTACCCGCGGGCGGGCGTGTTTGCGTGATGGGCGCTTCGGGCGCGGGCAAGTCGACGCTGCTCGCCCTGGCGGCGGGGGAGTGCGTGCCGTGCTCGATGGTGTTTCAGGACGCGCGCTTGGTCGAGTCCGCCTCGGCGCTGGATAACGTGCTGGTGTGTGCCGATGCGCGCGTGGACGCCTCGAGTGCCGCAGCCCTGTTGCGCCTGCTGGTGCCGGGGGCCGATGTACATGCTCGTGTGGCCGAGCTCTCGGGCGGGCAGCGCCGTCGCGTCGAGATTGCCCGAGCCCTGCTGTGCGGCGGTTGCGCCGTCATTCTGGATGAGCCCTTTACCGGCTTGGATGCCGCTGCGCGTGATGCGACGGCCGGCGTCGTGCTCGAACTGCTCGATGGCCGAACGCTCCTGCTCGCCACACATGACCCCATCGACGCTCAGGCGCTCGATATCTCGGACGTCATCACGCTCTAAATACTTACTCAGCAACAAAATGACCTGTTTTCCGTTCCCATGGGGTCAGATGTGGTATTCTATCTGCGGGGTAATACTTAAGAATACTAAGTAATACCAACGCCGCAGAAACACACTCCGGATGCGGGCCAATCGGGTTGCCTTCACAGCCCGTCGCCCAGCCGCGTGGCCCGCATCTATCCGCACCACCGCCGTTTCAAAAAGGAAGCGCCATGGCAGAACACATGACCCCGGTTGTCGCGAAGGTCTTGCCCGAGGAAAAGGCGGCCTTCACGGCGGCAACCCAGCTCGTAGGCACCACGCCGTCCAACGCCATTCGCATGTTTATCGCCGCGTTCAATCGTTGTGGCACCTTTCCGTTCGACATCTCGCCCAACGGGGCCTTTGGCATTGTGCCCGATTCTCATCAACAATGACTGTTCCAAACTGCCGGCACTTGGGAACGTTCCTTTTCTGCCGGCAGTTAAGGAACGTCCCTAAGTGCCGGGTTTTGAGGAGGTTGGCATGCTCAATGCGCTGGTTTGGGCGCTTGCCTGTTTTGGCGTCGTCGCTGCCGATATTGCCCTGAGTATGGTTCTGTTCTCCGTGCTGGACATCGTGTCGGCGCTGACGGGTTTCCCAATCGAGAATCTCGATATTCAATGGTTTCAAGCCGCCGCGCAGACGGCATCGTTTTTGATGGCGTTGCTGTGGTGGCGTTATTTGTGGCCACGGTCGTTTATCGCGCGCTGGCAAGGTGAGTGTCCGCTTGGCGGGGGATTGCGTAGCGCGTGGAAGCGCATTGCCTGCGTTATCGTAATCGGCTTTGCCCTGCAGGTAGTCGTTGGCTACGTGACCGACGCCGTACTGTCATTGTTGCCCGAGGTCGCGGCCGATTACAGTGAACTTGTCGAGGAAACGGGCATGGGCGACACGAGCTACCTGGCCGTCCTGACCACGGTGCTCGGCGCTCCGTTTTGCGAGGAGTTGCTGGTGCGCGGCATCATTTTTGAGTTTTCGCTCCGAGCGTTTAACCCGCGGTGCCGCCTACTTTGGAAGCTCCGACGTCACGTGCGACCGCAAGACGGCGCCATGGTGCCCTGGGTGGCTCCGAGTACCTGGGGCGTCGCCGCGGCAATCGTGCTGCAGGCGGCGGTCTTCGGCTTTATGCATATGAGCTGGGTGCAGGGCTGCTATGCGGGCGCTGCCGGTCTCATTTTTGGCTGGGTGCTCGTGACGACTGGAAAGCTCCGCTACACGATCCTGTTGCACTTTGCCTTTAACGCCGGGTCATACCTCATGGGTTTGCTGTGGTTTGTGAACGCGCCGCTCGACGTGGCGGTCACGGTTGCCATCGCCGGCTTTGTACTGGTAGAGGCGATGCGGTCGCTCAGGCAGGCGTGCCAGACGGATCGTCCCTACCAGCAAGCGTGATTCCCTTAAGGGCCAACGTGGATAAAAACAAATCTGCTGTGATTCCCTTAAGGAAAACACGGCTAGGTGTGTCTGAGCGTGTTCCCCCTAGGGAAATCACGCTTGGGCGATGAGGAGACGTCGGCTGGCCCTCGCCACGCTAGTTGCGCCTGCCGCCGCCGTTGGCGCCCTGCCGTCCCTGGGCGGCGCGGTTGCGGCCTGCGGTGTTCTGCGCACGCGACATGCCACCGTGGCCCTTGCTGCCCTTGGGTCCCTTGCCGCTGCCACCGTGGGCCTTGCCACCCTTCTTGCCAGTGCCATGCCCACCGCCAGCAGACGTCTCGCCCGGGCGCGGCGGCACGGGGCGAATCAGGCAATGCTTGGTGTAGCCGATCAGATCGCGGCGGCCGGCCTTTTCCAGGGCCTCGCGTACCAGCTTGTAGTTCTCGGGTTTGCGATACTGAATCAGCGCGCGCTGCATGGCCTTTTCGTGCGGGTCGCGCGCCACGTAGATCGGCTGCATGGTGCGCGGGTCCACGCCGGTGTAGTACATGCAGGTCGACATGGTGGACGGGGTGGGGTAGAAGTCCTGCACCTGCTCGGGCATGTAGCCCATGTCTCGCACGGCCTCGGCAAGGTCCACAGCTTCCTTCATCGTTGAACCAGGGTGGCTCGAGATCAGGTACGGCACCACGTACTGCTTGAGGCCGTATTCACGGTTCAAGCGTTCAAATTTGCGACAGAACGCATCGTAGACGGCGCGGCTCGGTTTGCCCATCACGCTCAGCACGGCGTCGCTCACGTGCTCGGGCGCCACGCGCAGCTGGCCCGAGACGTGATGCTCCAGCAGCTCGCGCAAAAACTCGTCCGAGGCATCGGCCATGGTGTAGTCAAAGCGGATGCCGCTGCGGACGAAGACCTTTTTGACACCCGGCAGCTGGCGAAGGTCGCGCAGCAGCTGCGTGTAGCCGCTCTCGTCGACCACCATGTTCTTACACACGCTCGGCCACAGGCAGCGCTTGTTCTTGCACACGCCGTGCTTGAGCTGCTTGTCGCAGGCCGGGCGGCTAAAGTTGGCCGTCGGCCCACCCACGTCGTTGATGTAGCCCTTAAACTCGGGGTCGCGCGTGAGCAGCTCGGCCTCGCGCATGATCGAGTCGTGGCTGCGCATCTGCAGCACGCGGCCCTGGTGGAAGGTGAGGGCACAAAACGAGCACTCGCCAAAACAGCCGCGGTTGGAGCTAATGGAAAACTTGATCTCGGCAAAGGCCGGCACGCCGCCCGCCGCATCGTAATCGGGATGCCAATCGCGTGCGTAGGGGAGTTCTGCCACCTCGTCCATCTCATCGGTGATGAGCGTCGCCGACGGCGGGTTCTGCACCACATAGACGCTATTGGGGTAGGGCTCTACCAGGCGATGTCCGGTGATGGGGTCCATATTCTGCTGCTGCACGTTAAAGCTGCGCGCGTAGTTGAGCTTGTCGGCGGTAAGGTCGTCCCAGCTGGGCAGTAGGTCGTAGTCGTAGACCTCGTCGAGCGAGCTGGTGCGGTAGACGGTGCCGTTGATATAGGTGATCTGATCGACGGGCAGTCCCGCGTCGAGCGCGTCGGCGATCTCGACGATCGCGTGCTCGCCCATGCCGTAGATGAGGATGTCGGCGCCCGAGTCGAGCAGTACCGAGCGCTTGAGCTTGTCCTGCCAGTAGTCGTAGTGGGCCAAGCGGCGCAGGCTTGCCTCGATGCCGCCGATGATGATGGGAGCGTCCTTGAACGTCTGGCGGATGAGGTTGCCGTAGACCGTGACGGCACGATTGGGACGGCGCCCCTCCTCGCCACCAGGGGTATAGGCGTCGGTGTGGCGGCGGTGCTTGGTCACCGAATAGTGGTTGACCATGGAGTCCATGTTGCCGGCGCTGACGAGAAAGCCCAGGCGTGGCTCGCCGAGCACGGTGATGCTGGCGGGGTCGGTCCAGTCGGGCTGGCAGATGATGCCCACCTTGTAGCCGTGCGCGTCGAGGACGCGGCTGATGATGGCCATACCAAAACTGGGATGGTCCACGTAGGCGTCGCCGCAGATGTAGACAAAGTCGCACTGGTTCCAGCCGCGCGCATCCATGTCGGCGCGGCTGACGGGGAGGAACTTGTCGCGGCCCGGTCGCCAGGGGCGGGCGAGCGCTGCCGGGGCATGCGCGGGGCGCGAGCCCTGGGCCTTACCGCCGCGCTTTTGCTGCTGGTCCTGTTTGCCCTGCTGACTGCGCTGGTTGTTCTGAGCGTGCTGAGGCTTTTTTGCCACGATCCCTCCCGGTGTTTGTATGCTGCACGTAATTGTAACCAGTCTTTTTGGGACGGGGCTAAAAAGACTGGTGGAGTACATGGGCTGGCGGATCGGCGTGTCGATGCGGGTGTCGGCGCCGCGCCCGCCGTTTGTTTCCAGACTGTGTATCCGCGCGTTGGGGAACTCGTCTCGCGCGCATGCCATGTTGTCAATGGGTTACAGTATGAACGGCGGCTATGTTTCCGCCGACGCACGAGAGAGTCGTCAACAAGGAGGATGCACGACGATGCAGCGTGCCAAGCAGATATCGGAGTCTATTGAGCTGGGCATCATCTTGGCGCTCGCCGGTGGCTTTATGGATGTGTATTCGTACATTGGGCGCGACCATGTTTTCGCAAACGCGCAGACGGGCAACATCCTGCTCGTGGGCGTGAGCATTTCGGAAGGCAACTGGGCGCTGGCGGGGCGCTACTTCTTCCCTGTGGTGTCGTTTGCCGTGGGCATTATGCTTGCCGACCTGGTGCACGAGCGGTTTGGCAGCGTGATTCACTGGCGCCAGGTAACGGTGTTCTTTGAAGCCGTCATCTTGCTGGGCGTGAGTTTTATTCCCGGTGGCGATTTCAACCTGCTCGCCAACTGCCTCACTTCGTTTGCCTGCGGTATGCAAGTCGAGAGCTTCCGCAAGATCCACGGTCACGGCATCGCCACGACCATGTGCATCGGCAACTTGCGCAACGCGCTGCAAAACGTGGATGATTACATCATCACCCACAAGCGCGGCTTTTTGGAAAACGGCCTGCTGTACTTTGGCGTGATCTTTACCTTTGTGTTTGGCGCCGTGCTGGGCAACTGGTGTATTGAGCGCATGGGGCTGCACTCCATTGCGGTGGCGAGCGTGCTGCTGTTTATCGCGTTTGCCATCATGTTCATCGACCGCGAGCGTGACTTGCGTTTTCGCTGGAAGGTTGCGGCCGAGGCTTGGAAAGAGGGCTGTCGAAAGTAACCGAATGCGGCAAAGGGGCTGTTCCTTTGCCGCAATATTATTCATCTTCTGTTGAAACGCTTTAACAATTTGACGTTCTCACGTGTTTTTTGTTTCAAAAGCGTTAGGATGGGACTCATAGCGTGGGGCGTAATGGGTGCCCCGCACACGATGGGAGGCTATCAATGGCTAATCGTTTCGTTCTTAACACCATTTCTTATCATGGTTCCGGCGCCATCAAGGAGATCCCCGGCGAGCTCCAGCGTCGCGGCTACAAGAAGATCTTCGTCTGCTCCGATCCCGACCTGGTCAAGTTTGGCGTTACCGCCAAGGTGACCGACGAGCTCGACGCCGCCGGCATCGCTTGGAGCCTCTACTCCGAGATCAAGCCCAACCCCACCATCCAGAACGTCAAGGACGGCGTCGAGGCCTTCAAGGCCGCCGAGGCTGACGCTATCGTGACCATCGGTGGCGGTTCCTCCATGGATACCGCCAAGGCCATTGGCATCATCATCAACAACCCCGAGTTCGCCGATGTCCGTAGCCTCGAGGGCGTTGCTCCCACCAAGAACCACGCCGTGTTCACCATCGCCGTGCCGACGACCGCCGGTACCGCCGCCGAGGTGACCATCAACTACGTTATCACCGACCCCGAGAAGGTCCGCAAGTTCGTGTGCGTCGACACCAACGACGCCCCTGAGGTCGCCGTCGTCGACCCCGACATGATGGCTTCCATGCCTGCCGGCCTGACCGCTTCCACCGGCATGGACGCTCTGACCCACGCCATCGAGGGCTACACCACCAAGGGCGCTTGGGAGCTTTCCGATATGTTCCACTTTGAGGCCATTAAGCTGATCAGCGAGAACCTGCGCGACTCCGTTGCCGAGGCCAAGTCCGGCCAGCCCGGCTCCGGCCGTGAGGGCATGGCTCTTGGTCAGTATGTCGCCGGCATGGGCTTCTCCAACGTTGGCCTGGGTATCGACCACGCCATGGCTCACACCCTGTCCGCTCACTACGACACCCCGCACGGCGTCGCTTGCGCCATGCTGCTGCCGATCGCCATGGAGTTCAACAAGCCGGTTTGCGCCGAGCGCCTGGCCAAGGTTGCCGTCGCCATGGGCGTTGACACCACGGGCATGAGCACCGACGAGGCCGCCGACGCCGCCATCGCCGCCGTTAAGCAGCTCTCTGCCGACGTGAACATCCCGCACGTCTGCGAGGCCATGAAGGCCGACGAGATTGAGGTCCTGGCCAAGGACGCCATGGCCGACGCCTGCTTCCCGGGTAACCCGCGCGAGGCGACGCTCGACGACGTCATCGAGCTCTTCAAGAAGATCTGCCCGGCTGCCTAGCCCAGTTTGGTGGTCCTTCGCCCGTAGGCGTATGGTCTTTTGACTTGCTGCTGGCCCCGCCGTGCTACGCACGGCGGGGCTTTTTGTGCCGCGCCGATGCCCCGATATGGGCAAAACCAAGGCATGCTTCCCGCTGCGGATAGGTGGTGCACTTCCCAGCGTGCATTTTTGGGAGTATTCAGCAAGCTCTGAAAAATGCATAACGTTGTGAATGGGCCGCAGTGGCCCGCAGACGCCCATCGACAACCATTGCGGGTGGGCTATCGATGAGCGGAGGGGCTGCCACCGCGTTTTTGGTTTGCGACGACCTGCAACACTGCTGTAGCCGCGTCGCTTTGCCGTTTGCGATGGGGCTGACGGGGTCCACGGTGCTGAATACTCCGTATTTTGCACGGTCCAAGGTGGGGTACCCTGAGACGAAGCAAATAGATGCCTCATATTTATGCAGATACCGATAGGATTTATGCAAGATTGGGACTGTAAACCGAGCGCGTGCACAAAACCGGTGCGGGGACGTCTGGAGTCGGCTCGGTTTCTAGAGTATTGCACGTGCAGAACGGTTAAAATCGGGGCTCGGTCTTAGTTTTACTTGGAAGGATGCATATGGCTTCTAATGTTGATGCTTCTCTAGAGGAGACGCTCTCCTATATTACTGACCAGTTGAAGACGCTGACTTCTATTGCTTCACCTACGGGCTATACCCGTGCGGCGACTGATTATCTAATGGAAACGTTGCGCGAGATGGGGTTTGGGCCCGAGCGCTCCAATAAGGGCAACGTGTTGGTTGAGCTTGGCGGCGAGGGCGAACCGCTCGTGTTGGCGAGCCATGTCGATACCCTGGGCGCCATGGTGCGCTCCATCAAGGACAATGGTCGCTTGCGTCCCACGACGCTCGGCGGGCATCAGTGGTCTACGGCCGATGGCGAGAACTGCACCGTTTACACGCGCGATGGCAATGTCTACACGGGTGTGGTTCTCAACACCGAGCCTTCGGCGCACGTGGCCGATGAGCCGGTCAAGACCATCGAGAAGAACATGGAGATCTTGCTCGACGAGAACGTCGATAGCAAGGACGATGTGCTCGAGCTGGGTATTCAGACGGGCGATATCATCGCCATGGATCCGCGTACCACGGTGACGGAGAGCGGCTACATTAAGAGCCGCTTCCTGGATGACAAGCTGTCGGCGTCGATTCTGCTGGGTCTGGCCCGCGCCGTTGCTGACGGCGAGGTGTCGCTCTCGCGCAAGGTGTCACTGCTCTTTACCGTGTACGAGGAGGTCGGCCACGGCGGCGCCTTCGTGCCGGCCGACACGCGCGAGATGATCAGCGTGGACATGGGTTGCGTGGGCGACGACTTAGGCTGCACCGAGCGCATGGTTTCGATTTGCGCCAAGGATTCGGGCGGTCCGTACAACTACGACCTGGTAACCACGCTGTCCAACATCGCGCGCGAGCTGGAGCTCGATTACGCCATCGATGTGTACCCGCACTACGGTTCGGACGTCGAGGCCACGCTCTCGGCCGGCTACGACATTCGCCATGGTCTGATCGGCCCCGGCGTGTACGCGAGCCACAACTACGAGCGCAGCCACATCGACGCTGTGCGTAACACCTTTGAGCTGGTCCGCGCCTACGTGCAGCGCTAAGGAAGCAGTTTGCGACTCGGCTGACCAATCGCTAAGGCCCGATTTCTCGGGCCTTTTTTCGCTTTAGGTCGTTTAGTATTATGATGTAAGTAATCTATTAACTAAACGCGTAAATTACTTAACGAGGTGATGCGGTGTATGGATACGTCTGAGTACTTATCTATGGGTGATGCCGCCCGCCTGTTGGGCGTTACGAAAGCCCGCATATCGCAACTTGCCGCATCGGGGACGCTTGTGTGCGATATTGTGGGCGGCCGGAAGATGGTCGAGTACAATTCTGCGACCGCCTACCAAAAGGTCCGCAAGCGAGGACGCCGTCCTGCGGCCGATGTGGGACGCAAGTTTACGCTGATGTCGGCCGACCATGAGGTCGCGCATGTCTCATTTGATCCGACGCGCGAGTTTCCCTTCGAAATCGCCGAGGTCCTCGATGCGCAACGAATGCCGTTTGGCACATGCTCGGGCTCTTCTCCTACGGTGAATAAACGGGAGCTCAACGTGTGGTGGAGCCATCGGTCGGTGCCTGACGTCCGCCCTGGACTCGTCTCGCGCTATCGTGAACTGGGAATTGCCAGTGGCATCGAGGTTCCGGTTCGGTGCCTGGGCTTATCGCTTTCGGATTGTTATTGGCTGCGGCCGGCCAATTGCGCCGAACTCAAATGGCAAAGCATCAATTACTTTGAGAACGAATTTGAGCGATCGGCGCCCGAAGAGCGTTCGGGTTGGCTGGAAGGCATCGGTCTAAAAAATCCGGATAACACGTCCGAGGGCGAGCTCCCTAAATCGTGGATGATCCGAAACGGCATTCGCGTTTTGGCTAAAGGGTGCGGGATGGACGATCAGCGTCCCTTTAACGAGGCGGTTGCAACGGCTCTACATCGTCGCTTGCTTTCCAAGGGGGAGTTTGTTCCTTACACGGTTGAGCGCATATTCGATGGCCCTGTGTGTCTGTGCGACGACTTTCTTGACGGCCGCGAGGAATACGTTCCGGCTGTTTACGTTAAGGGCGTACTTGGTAGTCAGCGGGGAAACTCGACGTACGACCGGTACTGTTGCTACCTCGGCAAGCATGGTGCCGATGAGGCCGCTGTGAGAAGGTCTATGTCGCAGATGATTGTCTGCGATGCCCTTTTGGCCAACAGCGACCGCCATTGGCGAAACTTCGGCATCATCCGCAATGTCGATACCCTGGAGATAAAACCTGCTCCGCTGTTCGATAGCGGCAACTGTCTGTGGTATAACGTGCCAACTGTCGTGCTCGCAGCTGGGGAGTTTGGGTTTTCCGCTAAGCCGTTTGGGCCCGACCCTTCCGTCCAGCTGGCGCTTGCGGACTCGCTCGATTGGTTCGATTCATCGCGGCTCAACGGATTTGTTGATGAGGCGATCGAGATTCTTTCGCAGAGCAAATGGGCCACGGCGGAGGGTCGACTCGAGGCCATCCGCCGCGGCCTCGAGCGTCGCGTAATCGAGGTTGGTGCCGCTGTTGAGGTACTTCGACACGTGCGGCGATAATCCCGCGGCTACCTGATGGCTGCCGTAACGGTGCCGCCGCCCAAGACGACGTCGCCGCGGTAGATAACGACTGCCTGGCCGGGGGCGATGGCTCGCTGCGGCTCGTCAAAGGTCAGTAGCATTTGTCCGTCGGCGCCATGTGTAAGGGTTGCTGCCTGGTCCTTTTGACGGTAGCGGTATTTGGCGCCCACGCGAATGCCGTCGGCATCCAGCTCTGCCTCCATGCGGTCGGCAGGGGCGCTCCAGATCCAGTCGTTGGCCGTGAGCGCTGTGGCCGTCAGGTCCTCGGCCTCGCCCAGATGCACAATGTTGTTGGCGGCATCGACGCCCGTTACGTACACGGGGTGCGCCATCGCGACGCCCAGGCCCTTGCGCTGGCCGATGGTATAGCGCAGTGCGCCGCTGTGACGTCCGACCACGCTGCCGTCACGCCACACAATGTCGCCCGGTGCAGCGGGATGTCCGCAGCGGCGCTCGATATAGCTCGCGTAGTCGCCGTCCGCGATAAAGCAGATATCCTCGCTCTCGGCCTTCTTGGCGTTTATGAAGCCCTGCTCGGCGGCAATGCGGCGAACGTCGCGTTCCTTGTCCAGCCTGGCCAGCGGAAAGATCGTGCGCGCCAGGCGCTCTTGCGTAAGCGAATACAAAAAGTAGCTTTGGTCCTTTTTGGGATCTTCGCCGCGATGCAGCTGCCAGGTGCCGTCGGGCGTCTGGCTCGTCTTTGCGTAGTGGCCTGTGGCGATGTGGTCGCAGCCCATATCCAGCGCCGCATCGAGCAGCGCGCCAAACTTAATATGGCGGTTGCAGATGATGCACGGGTTGGGCGTCAGCCCCTCCTGATAGGCAGTCACAAATCGCTCGATAACGTTGCGGTCGAAGGTCTGCTGCAGGTCGAGCACGTGGTGGGGTATCCCCAGGCGCTCGGCGACGGCCTTTGCATCGGCGATGTCGCGGTCGACTTTGCTCATGCCCGTGATGGGGTCGGGCGTGGGACAGGTGAGGCGCATGGTGGCGCCGACGCATTCGTAGCCCTGGCGTTTGAGCAGATAGGCGGTCACGCTGGAATCGACGCCGCCGCTCATGGCGACGAGCACGCGCTTGTTGTGCATGGGGAGGTTCTCCTTGGTGGCATGTGGCCAAAAAAGAAAAGCGGCGCGGGAGGCTGGTTCCGCGCCGCAGACATTGTAGCAAGTTCGGACGTCTCGTGGGACACCCTGATGGGATGGGCTCAGGCTGCCGGGAGAGAGGAGACCGGTTCGTCCTGGGCTCAACCTATGGGCGATGGGCCCTAGTCTTGGAAGAGTGCCGTGGACAGGTAGCGCTCACCGGTATCGGCGAGCAGCGCCACGATGGTCTTGCCCTCGTTCTCGGGGCGCTTGGCCAGCTGCAGAGCGGCCCACACGGCGGCGCCGGACGAAATGCCCACGAGCACGCCCTCCTTGTGGCCCACGGCGCGGCCGGTGGCAAAGGCGTCGTCGTTCTCGACGGGGATGATCTCGTCGTAGATCTGGGTGTCGAGGACGTCGGGCACAAAGCCGGCACCGATACCCTGAATCTTGTGCGGGCCGGCTTGGCCCTTAGAGAGCACCGGGGAGGTGGCGGGCTCGACGGCGACAACCTGAATCTCGGGGTTCTGCTCCTTGAGGAATTCGCCCACGCCGGTCACGGTACCGCCGGTGCCGACGCCGGCGACGAAGATGTCGACCTTGCCGTCGGTGTCATCCCAGATCTCGGGGCCGGTCGTGGCCTTGTGGATGGCGGGGTTGGCGGGGTTCACAAACTGGCCGGCGATAATGCTGTCGGGCGTCTCCTTCTGCAGCTCCTCGGCCTTGGCGATGGCGCCCTTCATGCCCTTGGAACCGTCGGTGAGCACGAGCTGTGCGCCATATGCCTGCATAAGCTTGCGGCGCTCGACGGACATGGTCTCGGGCATGGTGATGATCACCTTGTAGCCGCGGGCGGCCGCCACCGAGGCGATGCCGACGCCGGTGTTGCCACTCGTGGGCTCGATGATGGTGTAGTCGCCGCCGCGCACGAGCTTGCCGGCCTTCTCGGCCTCGTCGATCATGTTCTTGGCGACGCGATCCTTGACGGAGCCGGCGGGGTTGAAGTATTCCAGTTTGACGAGCACGCGGGCCCTGAGGTCCTGATCGGCCTCAAAGTGAGTGAGCTCCAGAAGCGGAGTGTGGCCGATAAGCTGATCGATGGACGTGTAAACATTGCTCATGGTGAACCTCCAAAGTGTTCAAATGACTGGTTGCCGTGTGGTTTCACGGTGTGTGTAGCAGCTAAACCCATAAACCTTATAGGTTGTTCGTTTAGCTGTTGGGAAGCATACTAGACACTAAAGCCTAGTAATGCAATAGGAAATAGGAGTTTATTGCAAGTTGATTAACCATCTTGACCGGAACGGGTATTTTCAAAGCCAATTTTTCGGCTAGAATTTCAACGGACTAAAAGACCGAAAGGCAGCACTATATATGTTGGTTTCTACTAAGGGTAGGTACGCCCTGCGCGTTATGGTCGATCTGGCCGAGCACCAGGCGGCCGGTCGCATCCCGCTTAAAGAGATCGCCGCGCGTCAGGGGATTTCGGAGAAATATCTGGAGAACATTTTGGCCACGCTCGTGCGCGCCAATATGCTCTCGGGCATGCGCGGCAAGGGCGGCGGCTATGTGCTCACGCGCCCGCCCGAGCAGTACACGGTGGGCGAGATCCTGCGCCTGACCGAGGGCAGTCTGGCGCCGGTCGCCTGCCTGGATGGCGACTGCAAGGGTTGCTCGCGATCTGATGAGTGCCCCACGCTCGACGTGTGGAAGAACCTGGACAAGCTCATCAACGACTACCTCGACGGCGTGACGCTCGATCAACTTGTCGCTCCCAGCCATGGCTACGACTACGTCATCTAACCCACACCTGCCATTTGGGGACGGGGTAGAAATGGTAGATTCTCTCGCCCTTTAAGGCTTGACAAATAAGAAGGCCGCCCATTTTTGCGATGGGCGGCCTTCGTTTTGGGCTGTTGAGACAGACGCGGTCGGAATGGGCGTATTAGTTCTCGGCGATGCTGTCGAGGATGCTTCGAGTGATGGACACCAGGATGCTGCCCATAAAGGCCGAGCCAAAGCTTGCGATGGAGATGCCGACGCCCAGCAGGTTGACCGACAGGTAACTTGCGAGTTCAAGCATAAAGCTGTTGACGACAAGCTGGAAAATGCCCAACGTAATGATCGTGAGCGGCAGCGAGATGACCGTCAGGAATGGCTTGACGAACGAATCGACGATGTTCAGGAACAGCCCCACGAAGGCGAAACAGACCCAGGCCTCGGCAAAACCGAAGGGTTGGATGCCGGGAACGAGGAACGTGGCAATCGCGATGGCGATCGAGGTAAAGAGCCAGTTAAGCATAAAGCGCATGGCGGAGATCCTTTCTTGCGCAGGGTGTGTTGGTATCGCGTGAAGTGGCTTGCTGCGGCAGCATGGACGGCCGCGCGGGTGTGCCGCCTTGTTCGGCTGCCCATTGTCTCAGATATTCATGGAGCTTGCGTGCGCATTCGGTTTCAAAACGGCGTTCGTCCTAGAAAACGTGCCGCTGGCAGAGAGTCTTGTCGCTTTAGTTTGGTGGTGTGCTAAACTGCTACGGGCAAAAGCCACAGGCGTTGCCCTATTGCATAGAACGGGCGAACGATGTCCGATGTCAGTATCAACTTCGATGCCTTTTGGCGGGTTTGGCGGTGATCGATGAATATCGAGAACATGTTTGACAAGCCTGATGTCAAGCAGCTGGTCCACGCATTTAGCCTTTTGGACGACGAGAAAGATATCCAAGCGTTTTTGACCGATATCTGCACGCCGCGCGAGATTTGCGATCTATCGCAGCGTCTGCAGGTCGCGCGTTACCTGGACGAGGGCGAGCCCTATGTCGAGGTTCAGGCGCGCACCGGCGCTTCGTCCACCACGGTGAGCCGTGTGTCCAAGGCGCTCAACGGCGAGTACGGTGGCTACCGCAAAATCCTCATTAAGCTGGAGGATGGCGAGTAGGCCGCACCAAAAACGAATTGTGCAAAACCGCTCCTCCGGGGGCGGTTTTTATATGCCCGCAATCGGCTGGTGCGTTGGGGTCAGGTTGCTTTGTACCAAAAGATGGAGCTGCGCTGGCAATGTGTCCGCGCGGGCGGGTAGGATGGATGCATTGATTATTGCGGACGGTTTGAGTGGAGGACCATGCCTGTTCGAATCTATACCACGGATGCCGGTACGGAGCTGAGCGATGCCGAGGCGGTGCTGCTTGCCGACCTTGTCGATCGCCACGGGCGTGCCGTGTTGCTGGCGCCCTCGTTTGCCGAGCTTGACCTGTGCCGTCATGATGCGGCGGCAGCTGGTATCTCGCTGGGCGTTGACTACAAGACGCCTTCGTCGTGGCTTCGCTCGCTTTGGGAGCTTTTGGGCGACGGGCGCGATTTCGTCGACAACTTGCAGCGCCATATGCTGTTTTCGGACAGGGTCACGCGTCTCGATGATGCCGACCTGCAGCCGCTTTCGCGCAGTCAGGGCACGGTGCGCATGCTCGCGCGCATGGCCCGCGACGTACTGTCGGGTGTGGCTGGGACGACGGCCGAGCGATGCGGTGGCAACAATTGCCAGCCTGAGCCAAAAAGCGACGCCGAGGCTCGTGTGTTTGAGCTTTTGCGCGCCTACGCGGGCGGTTTGGACCGTCGAGATATGGTCGAGCCCTGCGAGGCGGCTGACATTATGGCCAGTGCCCTGGCCGATAGCCTGCCGGCGTGCACCCGCGCCGTCTGTGTACGCAACGTCACGTCGTTTACGCACGGTCTGCTCGAGCTGCTGTCAGCTGTGGCGAACAATGGGGGAGAGGTCGTCGTGCTGCTTGCCCGCGAGCAGGCGGCGATGCGCGAGGATCTGGCCGCGGCTTTCGATGCTCGCGATGTGCTGTTTGAGATCGCGCCGCTGGGGGAGGACACCGTCGCGTCTGATGCTGCTTGCGGGACCGCCGCTCAGCCTGCCTTTATTGAGGTCGCCGGCCCCCATGCCCGTGCTCATGCTTATGCGAACGCAATTGATGATCTGGTAAAAGCGTGCCAGGGTTCCGAAGTCGACGGCGCCGCCAACGCTTCTGCCGACCCCGTGCGCGTGCTCGTCGTTTCTGCCCGGGCACCCCAGCTGTTTGGTGAGCTCGCCTCTCGTCTGGCGGCTCGTCATATCACTGCCGAGGCAACTGAGTTCACGGCGTTTTCCCAATCCATTGCGGGCAGGCAGTTTGCGGCACTTGCCGGCCTGATCGAGCGCATGAAGGCCGCCGATGAGGGCATAGCGTCAAAGACCGAGTGGTGGCCCGCGCCGGAGCTTACCGACTGGATTTATAGTCCGCTTTCGGGTGCTGATGCCGCCAATGCTCGAACCTTCGATAAGAATATGCGTCTCTCGCGCAGCAAGACTACCGCGGGCGTTAAGAGCCTGCTGCAGAGCGTCCAAGGCCAGGTGAGGGGCGCGCGCAAGGCGGCGAGTGACGAAAACTGGTTTAAGAACGTGCCGTGTGTGGTTTCGGACGTGTTCCAGGCGCTGTGGCGTGACAAGCCCGTGACGGCGCTCAAGGCCATGCTTGCCGTTGCCGAGGCGTTGCCCGATCGCTCGCTGGGCAGCTTGGATGGCCAAGCCCGTCGCCAGGCGGAGGTGGCCCTGCTGCGCCACGCCATCGACATCCTTATGAATGGCTCCCGCTCGCTCGACGTGTCGCAGGCCGCGACCGTGCCCGTGCTTGATGACATTCGCACCAAGGTGGACAAACGCAGCACCGCCTACGATTACGAGACCCACGAGGTTGACCGTGCGCCTCGTGCTCAGGTTCGTTTTGCTTCGCTTGCCGATGCGGCGGCTCTGCGCCCCGGCAGCTACGATGCCGTGCTGTTTGCCGATGTCGATCTGGACAGCTATCCGCTCTCACACGAGGAGGGGCCGCTGGCCACGCTGACGGCGAGCCTTGGTCGCGAGGGCGTGGCGCTTGAGCCCGCGGCCTTGCTGCGCGTGCGCTTTGGCCACGCGATGCAGGCGGCACGCGGTCCGGTTGCGCTCGCCCGCGTGACGCACGATCGCCAGGCACGCGAGTGCTACCCGGCAGCCGTATGGACCGAGCTGCGGGCGCATGCCGATGCCGCTGGCGCTGCCAAGCCCACGCGCGTGGGCGAGGGCGATATCATCGCCGACTTTGATCCCGCTGCAGGCGAAGGTCTTAGGCGCGAGCGCGTGACCTGCGAAGCTCCTCAGCATCTGAGCGATGAAGCCATTCCGTATCTGGTCCTGCGCCGTCGCGATGGCGAGGGCGAGGATGCGCCGCTGGTGCCGCGCCTGACGTCTGCCTCGCAGATCGAGGCCTATTCGACCTGCCCGCTATGCTGGTTCGTCTCGTACCGCGTGAAGCCCCAGTCGATCGACGCCGGCTTTGGCAATATGGAGAAGGGCAACTTTGTCCACGACGTGCTGGAGCACCTGCACGCCCGTCTGCCCCAAGAGGGCATGGAGCGCGTGACGCCCGAGAACCTGCCACGTGCCCAGGAGCTGCTGCGCAAGGTCTTTGACGAGACCTTGGCCGAGCATGCCTCCAAGCGTGGCAACGAGGGCCCGCTCGTGCCGCTCTCTCCGGTGGAGGAGCGCCAGGTGGCCGAGATTCTGCCGCAGCTGGAGGGCGTGCTTGCCTATGAAGCCGAGGCGCTGGCCCCCTTTGCTCCGCGCTACCTGGAGTTTGCCTTTAACGATCTTAACGTTGAGTATGCCGGCTGGCCGCTTGGCGGGCGCATCGACCGTGTGGACGTGGACGCCGAGAATCGCGCCGTGGTAATCGACTACAAGCATCGCACGGGCGTTGAGGAGTTTAAACTCGCCGACCCTACGGTGCGCGACGAGGAATCGGGTGAGGCTGCCATCGACGACCCGCGGTGGCTACCGCCACATACCCAAACGCTCATCTACGCCCAGGCCATGCGCCGGGCGCTGGATCTGGACACCCGCGCGGCGCTCTACTTTTCGACCAAGGGCGGCAAGCCGGCGTTGCGCGGTGCCGCGAGCGCTGAGCTGCTCGAGGAAGAGCGCGGCGACGGTCGCATCCCGGGGCTTAAGAAGGGCTTTCCCGGCGAGGGCGGCAACATGGACTTCGATGCGCTGCTCGATCGCGTGGAGACCGGTATCGCCGAGCGCCTGCGCGAACTCGAGGCGGGCAACGTGGCTGCTGTCGACCCGGCGTCGACGCAGGCCGCGCATGCGCGCTGCTCGTATAACCATGAAGGAACGTTTGTAAGGAGGGACGTGTAGACCATGGATCTTTCGACCTTGATGCCGCAACAGCTGCAGATCGTCAAGACGCTCGACCGTCCGCTGTTTGTCTCGGCGGGCGCCGGTTCGGGCAAGACCTTTACCCTCACGCGTCGCATCGTCTACGCGCTCTCGCCCGAATCCGGTCCGTTCGTTGAGCATCTGGACCAGGTGCTCGCCATTACCTTTACCAAAGATGCCGCGGCCGAGATCCGTGACCGTGTGCGCCGCGCGCTCATCGACGAGGGCATGGACGAGGAAGCCCTGACCGTCGACGATGCGTGGATCTCGACCATTCACGGCATGTGCTCGCGTATCCTGCGCGCACATGCGTTGGAGCTGGGCATCGATCCCGAGTTCACGGTGCTTACCGATACCGACGAGCTTATGGACCAGGCTGTTGAGCATGTGCTGGCCCGCGCGACGGCGCCCGATGCCGCCCCCGAGCTCGCCGCTTCGCTTAAGGCCCTCTACGCTTGGTATCCCATGGCGGGCGAGGGTGGGCCGTTTGGCGCCGGTACCACCATTAAAGGACTGGTGCGCGACCTGCTGGAGCTATCGAGCCAGCTGCCGAGCGGCATGGACGATGTGTGCGTGGCGCGCGGCCAGGCTGACACCTCGGCGCTTGCCGACGCCTATCGCGCGGCGTTGGGTGCGAGCAAGGCCGCGACCGAAAAGGCACAGGTGGCACTCGACGCCATCGACGCGTTTGAGGCGAGCGGCAAAACCATGGAGGATGTGGCGCGACTCATGATGTCGTGCAGCATGCCTCGGGCGAGCAAGGCGTTTTCTAAGGAGCAGGTGGAGCTACTCAAGGCCGAGGCTGCCGATGCGTTTATCAATATCGTGCTGGCCTGCGGTGCCCCCGCGCTCGATGCGCTGGTGGGCCTGGCCCGTTCCGTGGAGGCTGAGTATCGCGCGCTGAAGGCCGGCCAGTCCGCGCTCGATAACAACGACCTACTGCGTATGGCGTACGAGGCGCTGCGCGACTATCCGGCTATTCGAGCGGCCTATGAGGGCCGCTTTAAGATGGTCATGATCGACGAGTTCCAGGATACCGACCAGATGCAGGTCGACCTGATCCGTTACCTGACCGGCGCGGGTGAGCGTGCGCTGTGTACCGTGGGCGATGCACAGCAGTCGATCTACCGCTTCCGTGGTGCCGAGGTCGAGGTGTTCCGTCGCCAGGAGCGCAAGGTGGGTTCGACGACGGCGTCCGAGACGGTCGCCACGTCCGATGCCCCCGCCGGCGAGCTCGTCAAGCTTGTACGCAACTTCCGCAGCCACGACGAGGTGCTGCGCTATGTGGCGCGCGTCTTTGACGGCGACACCGGTGGTTTGATGCAGGGGTTCTTGGATCTTGAGCCGAGTGACGATCGCGAGGACAAACTCAAAGCAAAGGCTTCGCGCCGCCAGGCGCTGCTCGTTGCCGGCGGCAGCACCCAGGAGCGAACGCAGGCGAAAGCTCGTGCGATTGCGGAGCGATTCCAAGCGCTCGTTAAAGCGGGCCAGCCCCAGGGCGGTATGGTGCTGCTGCTAGGGCGCATGACCAATGCCGATGTCTACGCACAGGCGTTTCGCGACCAGGGGCTCGACTGCGTGATCGCAGGCGGCTCGGTCTTTGCCCAGGCAGCCGAGGTGCAGACGGTGCGTGCCCTGGTCTGCGCGCTCGCCAATCCGGCCGATACGGCGCAGGGCCTTATGCCACTGCTCGCCTCGCCGATGTTTCCGCTCGGCGCCCAGGAATTCCTGGCGCTGGCGACCAAGCTGGACGACCAGACGGGGGAGACCTCGCGCCGCAACATCGACGTGGGCATCATGAGCGATTCCGATGTGCCGGGTTTGCAAGACTTGCCGCTCGTGACGCGCGCCCGCGAGGTGCTGCGGTATGCGCTTCGTCGCGTGGGCCGCGATTCGTTCGCCGCCATCGCGCGCGATACTGTCAACGCTTCCGGCTGGTTTGTGCGTCTGGCACAGCGTGGTCCCGAGGGCAAGGCCATTGCCGCCAACGTGCTTAAGGCGCTCGATGCCGTGGCCGAGGCGGAGGCCGAGTTCGGTAACTCGCCGCGTTCCATTGCGCTTGCCTTCGACCGCTTCTTGGCGGGCAAGGAGGCCCCAGGCGCCCTCAACGAGGAGGGCGACGGCGCGGTGCGCATCATGACGGTGCATGCCTCCAAGGGCCTGGAGTATCCGGTCGTGGCGGTTGCGGAGTGCTTTGGCGTGCGTAAGTCCTCGGGTGCGGCTCAGATGGGGCGTGTCGAGGGTGGAGCGCAGGTCGTGGCGCTGCCGGCACGCTTCGACGGCGTTAAACTCGCGGACGGCACGTTCGTAAAGGGCGATGACGTCAAAAAGCAGTTTGAGCATGCGTTTAAGGGTAAGGGCACGTCGCTATGGTTGCCGCCGGAGCTCATGGAGGATGTCTGCGCGACGGGTTCTCCCGCCGAGGCATTCGTTCGCCTGCGCAACGACGATTTGCAGCTTTCGCTCGAGGAGCGGGCTCGCTTGCTCTATGTCGCCATGACGCGAGCGCGCGAGCTGGTCATTCTGGCGATGGATGTCGGCGTGAGCCGTGGCAAGCTGTGCGCGCCGACCTTCGATGTCGAGACGGATCTGACCTACGACGTGCTGCGCCGCATCCTGCCGACCGACAGCCTGGACATGCCGCAGCTCGATAGCGACCGTTTGGTGTTCGACAACTCCAAGCCGGGCGACTACGAGCTCATCTCGCTGGCGGACTTTACGTTTGGCGAGCAGGCGTTTGAGGTCAACGCTTCGCTAGATGTCGAGGGCAGGCTTGTCCGCGGCGATGCGGAGTTGGAGGGTGCCGGTGCGGATGCCCACGCCGCTGTTCCCGGTCCTGCCGACCCCGAGCCCGATGCGTTTGAGCTCGTGTATCCCCAGGCGGTGGGCGTGCACATGGGCACCTGCCCGTATCCGGCGCGCGATTCGTACAGCTACTCGTCAATTGCCGCGGCGCTGCATGCCGAGTCCGAGGACCGAGCCGCCGAGGCGCGCGTGCCTGTGGACGAGGCTGGCGATGATGCGGAGTCGGATGGTTCCGAGATGACGGATGCAGGCGTGGCCGCCGTTGAGCCCGCCGGCAACCCCATGGCGCTGGGCTCGGCGTTCCATGCCGCCTGCCAGTGGCTGATCGAGATGGGTGCCGATGCGTTGCCCGCTGAGCGTGCCGACGCCCTGGCGCGCCTGTGGTGCCTGACGCCGGAGCAGCGCGAACGCTTCGACGTTGCCCTGGACCGCTGGCTCAAGTCGGCGGTCCGTGCCGAGCTGCTTGCCTGGCCGTGCGTTCGCGCCGAGGTGCCGTTCTTTTCGCTGGGCTGCGAGGACGAGGACATCGCCCGCTACGGTGCCTATGCCGAGGGCGCCATCGATGCACTGGCGACCGACCCGGTCGATCCGTCACGCGCACTGGTCATCGACTACAAGACGGGTGGCACGCCGGATGAGACGCCCGACCAGCTGCTCGAGAAGCATGCCCTGCAGGCGCGCGTCTATTCGGATGTTCTGCACAAGGCGGGCTTTGAGGCCGTGACCGTCAAGTTCGTCCGCGTGGAGCAGGCCGATCCAACCATCTTCGTCGAACCCGCCGAACCTCATGTAGTCACCTACAACCTTTAGCCCTCAGATAACTTGCGGTGGAATACGGACTGTTTTGGCCAAAAAAGCCGCCAAACAGTCCGCATTTCACCGCAACTGCGTGAGTAGCCGTGTGGGTTTGGCTAGGTTCGGGTGCCGTCCGCGCCGTGCGGTAAAATCGTTCAGTCAGAACACGAACCTGCATCGGAGCTCATCACATGGCATTCGTCCATCTGCACAATCACACTGTTTTTTCCATGCTCGACGGCGCAACCCGTATCCAGGATATGGTCAATCGCGCCGTAGAGCTGGGCATGCCCGCCGTCGCCATTACCGACCACGGCTACATGTATGGCGTGCCCGACCTGGCGCTGGCCTGCGACGCCGTCAACCACAACACGCCTGAGTACAAAACCTGGAGTCACGACAAGGCCTTTTTGGAAAAGGATCGCCGCGACGAGCTGGTGGAGCCCGATCCCGAGGAAAACCCGCGCGAGCATGCCCAGTATGTGAAGGACATGGCCATGTGGGACGAGAAGGGCAACATCGACGAGCTCAAGCCGCCTCTGGTCATCAAGCCCATCTTTGGCTGCGAGGTCTACTTTACGCCGGACGAGACCCTTGCTCGCGACCATAAGCCCGAGCTCTACCACATGATCCTTCTGGCCAAGGACCAGGAGGGCTACGTCAACCTGATGCAGACGGTCTCCGAGGCAGCCGTGCAGGGCTTTTACTACAAGCCCCGCGTGACGCTCGACAACCTGCGCCGCCACGCCAAGGGCATGATCTGCACCAGCGCCTGCATCGCGGGTATCATTCCCAAATACATCGACCGTGGTGACATGGAGGGCGCCATCAAGTGGGCCGAGACCTTCCGTGATACCTTCGAACCTGGCGACTTTTATATCGAGATCCAGGAACACGGCATTACCACCGATAACGGCCTGACCGATGAGCAGATGGACCGCACGCTCATCGACATCGCCAAGCAGGTAGGCGTCAAGGTCATCGCCACCAACGACTTCCACTACCTGCGCCGCGAGGACGCTCCCGTGCAGGACGTCATCATGTGCATCGGCATGAACGCCAAGGTCGACGACCCCAACCGCATGCGCATGACTGGCTCGGAGTTTTACATGAAGACCGAGGAGGAGATGCGGGCGATGTTCCCGTATTGCCCCGAGGCCTGCGACAACACGCTCGAGATCGCCGACAAGTGCTACGTCGAGCTGGACTGGGACTCCATCATCCTGCCGCGCTTCCCGTTGCTCGACCCCGGCGAGACGCACGAGAGTCAGTTCCGCCGCGAGTGCGAGAAGGGCCTGCGCCAGCACTACGGTGACGACTGGGCCACGCGCGAGATCGGTGGCGTCAACATCAAAGAGCGCTTTGAGTACGAATACAAAGTCATCTGCGACAAGGGCTTTGCCGCCTACTTTTTGATTGTTGCCGAGTACGTGCAATGGGCCAAGGACAACGGCATCGGCGTCGGCCCCGGCCGTGGCTCGGCTGCCGGCGCTATCGTCGCCTATGCCATGAACATCACCGCGTTCGATCCGCTCGAGAACGGCCTGATGTTCGAGAGGTTCCTGTCCCCGCAGCGTACCGAGATGCCCGATATCGATATGGACTTCGACGATGAGCGGCGCCTCGAGGTCGTGGAGCACGTTCGCCAGCTCTACGGCCCCGAGAAGGTCACCCACGTCATCACCTACTCGACCATTAAGGCCAAGCAGGCCATCAACGACGCCGCTCGCGTCCTGGACTACCCGGTCTACATGGGCCAGCGTCTGTCCAAGATGGTCTCGAGCGACCCCAAGGTCAAGCTCAAGCAGGTGCTCGAAAAGCAACCCGGCAAAGAGGACCTGTTTAACCCCGATTTTGCCGAGGCATATAAAAAGGACGACGACGCCCGCCGCATCATCGACACGGCGCTCTCAATCGAGGGCCTCACCCGTGGCGAGGGCGTGCACGCGTGCGCCGTTCTGATCTGCCGCGACCCCGTCAACGAGCACGTGCCCACCAAGCTCGACACCAAGGGCGGCGTCGAGATTACCCAGTACGAGGGCCATACCGTTGCCGATATGGGCCTGCTCAAGATGGACTTCTTGGGCCTGCGCACGCTGACTGTTATCTCCAAGGCCAAGGCAAACATCAAAAAGAACTTCGGCATCGACATCAAAGAGGAAGAGATTCCCTTTGACGACCCCGAGATCTTTAAGCTCATGGGTTCCGGCCACACCGCCGGCGTCTTCCAGGTCGAGTCCGCCGGCATGACGGCCACGATCAAGAACATGAAGCCCACCGAGTACAAGCACGTCGTGGCATTGATCGCCCTGTACCGCCCGGGCCCGCTGGGCGCCGGCATGGTTTCGTCCTACATCAACCGTATGAACGGCAAGGAGCCAGCCGTCTCCTACGACGACCGCCTGGACGACATCCTGGGCGAAACCTACGGCACCATGGTCTACCAGGAGCAGGTTATGCTCATCTCCGTCGAGATGTGCGGCTTCTCCAAGGGCGAATCGGACTCGCGTATCCGTAAGCCCGTGGCTAAGAAGAAGATCAAACTGCTCACGTCGACGGTGCTGCACTGGGAGGATGGCTCGGACGAGACCACCTACGACCACTGGATGAACGGCGCTATCAAGAACAACTACACGCGCGAGGTCGCCCAGAAGATTTGGGACGATGTTCTCGAGTTCGCATCTTACGCCTTTAACAAGTCGCACTCCGCCGGCTACGCCATCCTGGTTATGCAGACGGCGTGGCTCAAGGCGCACTATCCGCACGAGTACATGGCGGCCGTTCTGACGTCCTATACGGGCAAGACCGACAAGATCGTTCATTACGTTTCGGCGTGCCGTCACGACGGCATCCCCGTGCTGTCGCCAGATGTCAACGAGTCCGGTACCGAGTTCACGGCTACCAAGGAGGGCGTGCGCTTTGGTCTGGCCGGCATCCGCGGCGTGGGCACCGGCGTGGCGCAGGCGATTATTGCCGAGCGCGAGGCGGGCGGCCCGTTTAAGACACTGCACGACTTTGTCGAGCGCGTGGACTCGAGCCAGGCCAACCGTCGCGTGATCGAATCGCTCATCAAGGCGGGCGCCTTCGACTCCACGGGGTATCCGCGTCGTCAGATGATGCACTTTGTGGACAAGAACAACCCCGAGAACATCATCGACGCCGCGATAAAGCGCCAGAAGGACCGCGCGAGCGGCCAGACCTCGTTCTTCGATATGTTTGGCGACGTTGAGGGCTCGGGCTTCGAGGTCAGCGTGCCCGATCCGGACGGCCAGGAATGGGACCGCCACCTCAAGCTGAGCCAGGAGAAAGAGGTTCTGGGCATCTATGTCTCGGACCACCCGCTGCGCCCGTTTGAGTATGCACTAGCCAAGGCGCGTGACTTCTCGTTCTCGCAGATCGACACCGGCTACGAAGTTCAGAATCCTACGGGCGGCACCATCAACCAGGAAATTCCCGAGGGCAAGGCGCTGTGGTGGGCCGGCATGGTCTCGAGCGTGTCCAAGCGCGTGACCAAAAACGGTGACCCCATGGGCATCGTGCAGCTCGAGGACATGGAAGGCGAGGCCACCGTCGTCGTGTTCCCCAAGACCTATAAAGAGGCCGAGGGGTACCTGTACGGCGAGGTCGATCCCGAGACCGGCGCGCAGCTGTCCGATGCCTTTGTGCGCATTAAGGGCAAGCTCGAGCGCTCGGACCGCGGCGACCAGATCATCGCGCAGGAGATCGTGCCGCTCGAGCTCAACGAGGAGAACAACAAGCCCAAGGTGTTTGAGGTCATGGTGCCCAACAGCCGCTTTAGCCAGGGCAATATGGCGCGCCTGGCCACGGTGCTCACCGCTAACCCGGGCGGCGACCGCGTGGAGATCTTTATCGAGCAGGTGGACGGGCGCGTGCTGCGTGCCGAGGTACCTGCCAAGGTCAACGCGCGTTCGATTCCGCTGCTGGCCGAGGCCAAGGCCATTGTGGGTAACCAGGGTCGCGTGACGGTGATCTAAGCTACCCCGGGTGAGATTGGAGGAAGTGATGGCGCAGGGGACGTTTGTGCAGGCGCTTCGCAAAGAGGCGGCGTTGAGCGGCACCTTTATGAAGGGGCGTTCGCTCATGCTCAACGGCGCCGTGCTGTCGATTGAGGACAGCGGCTCGCGCTTCTCCAAAAACGTGACGGTTGAGGGATCGGTGCGCGGCTCGCGCGGCGACCTGTACAAGACGCACGTGGCGCTCGATATGGACGAGCACGAGGTTATCGACTACGACTGCGACTGCCCCGCCGCATACCGCTATCCCGGTATGTGTAAGCACGCTATTGCCACGGCGCTGGCGTATTTGGATGCCAGCGGCGCCGAGCCCGTCGAGGGGCTGCGCACGCCGGTTCGCACGTTTACGGCGCAGCCGAAACAGCCCGCGCGCGCCGCGTCCGCCGCGCCGGCCGTCAATCCCAACTTTCCCTTCCCGGCGCCCGTCCCCACGAGCCCCAGCCTCATGGCGGCGCTCTCCGATCTTTCGGACGTGCGCATGGATGAGCTGGCGAGCATGCGCCGCAAGCTTGCCGGTGCCGTTGATCCCGGCGCCCCCAAAGCGGCGTTGGAGCCCTCGTTGGTACCGTACTACAATCCGCTGTTCGCCGACCGTTTTAGTTGGGCGCTCGAGTTCCGCATTCGCTGCGGTTCGGTGTCCTACGTGGTCAAGGATATCGACGGCATGGCCGATGCCTATGTCCGAGGCGGCACCTTCTCGTACGGCAAGAAGCTCACGTTTCCTCATGTGCCCGAAGCCTTTGACGACGTTTCGGTACAGTTGCTCGACCTTGTCGCAACGACGGTTGCCTACCTAGGCGATATCACGAGTTCGCGCTCGGCGTCGTATGACTTTGCCCGTAGCGGCTTTGTCGCTGAGCGTCAGTTGCCGCTGTCCGAGCATGACATCGTATACGTGCTGGACCTGCTGCGTGGCAGGACCATTTCCTTTGAGCCTGCCTGGTCGCGGGGGACGACGGCGCATCGTGCCTACGACGTGGCGGTCGAGCCGGCGCCGCAAGGGGAGGGTGAAGCCCCGGCCAAGCGCCCGCCGCTCCTTGCCGCCAAGATTGCGCCGGCGGTCGGCGGCAGCTACGACCTTCGCCTGCCCGCCGATATGTACTGCTTTGCATCGGGCGATGCTGCCTACCTGGTCGACACGCGCCGCGCGCGCCGTACCGACACGGCGTTTGCCCAACATGCGGCGCCGTTCCTATCGCACTTGTTGCCCTGCCGCACGCCGGTCCATATCGCCGCCGACCAGGTGGGCGAGTTCTGCCGCATGGCACTGCCTGTCTTGCGCGACTACACCGACCTGACCGCTCCCGCCGTACTTGACGCCGTGGCGCCCGAGGCGAGTTTCCATTTTGAGATTGGCGTCGACGATGGCCTCGTGAACTGCAAGATTACGGTGTTCTACGGCGATTGGTCGGCAAATCTCTTTAGCCTTGGTACTCCAGGAAGTTCCTTCGAAGAGCAGCGCCCCGGCGTGCCGCCCCGTGACGTGGTGGCGGAGTTTCGCGTTATGGATACGGCGGCCCTGTATTTCGATTTCTACGAGGGTGGCCTGGCGTTTGAGGAACGCGATGACGAGAGCCTGTTCTGTCTGCTGACCGAGGGTCTGGCGGCTTTGTCCGAGCTGGGCGAGGTCATGCTCAGCGACCGCCTGCGCCAGGTCTCGGTCCGCCCTGCGCCCAAGCTTTCGGTGCGTGCGACCGTCAAGAGTAACCTGCTCGACGTCGAACTGGGCGCGAGCGGCCTTTCGGCGGCAGACCTTGCCATCTACCTCGATTCCTACAAGCGTCACCAGACGTTTGCACGTCTCACGTCCGGCGATATCATCCGCCTGGACGAGGGCGCCCGTGCCGCGTTTGGCCTTGCCGAGGACTTGGGCGTCGATGCCGTCGACCTGCTCGACGGCGTGTCGCTTCCCGCGTCGAGTACCCTGTTCGTCGACAGCATGCTTGCGCGCACGCCCGCGCTCGAAGCCGATCGCGACGCCGCGTTCCGCCGCACCGTCGAGCGCCTGGACACGCTCGGCAAGATGGATTTTACGGTGCCGGTCTCGCTCAAGGCCACACTGCGCGGCTATCAGGTCGACGGCTACCAGTGGCTCGGCTCGCTCGAGCACCTGGGCCTCGGCGGTATCTTGGCCGACGACATGGGCCTGGGCAAAACGCTGCAGATGATCGCACATATCCTGGCGCGCGTGGAGGCGGGGGACGCTAAGCCCACGCTCGTGGTGTGCCCTGCGTCGCTTGTGTACAACTGGACCGCCGAGCTGGAGCGCTTTGCCCCGTCGCTCGATGTGTGCGCCATTGTGGGCGCCAAGGCTCAACGCCGCGTGCAGATCGCCGGCGTGGCCGAACATAACGTGGTTGTAACGTCGTATGACCTTATGCGGCGCGATATCGACGAGTACGTCGAGCAGGACTTTGCCCGTGTGGTGCTGGATGAAGCCCAGTACATTAAAAACCCGCTCACCCAGGTGGCGCGTGCCGCCAAGCGCCTGCCTGCCGGCGTGCGCTTTGCCCTGACGGGCACGCCTATCGAAAACCGTCTGTCCGAGCTTTGGAGCATCTTCGACTTTTTAATGCCGGGCCTGCTTGGCACGCGCGACTCATTCGCCAAGCGCTTTGAAAGTCCCGTCGAGCATGCCGAGGGTGACAGTGCCGCTCGCCTGCAGGCACTCGTGTCGCCGTTTGTGTTGCGCCGTGTCAAGGAAGACGTGGTGGCTGACCTGCCCGAGAAGATCGAGGATACGGTCATGGCGCAGCTCACCGGCGAGCAGCGCAAGCTGTACCTGGCAAACCAGGACCGCATCGCCCAGCAGGTGCAGCACCGCGAGGCATCCGAGTTTAAGAAAGACAAGCTCAAGGTACTTGCCGAGCTCACCAAGCTGCGCCAGATCTGCTGCGACCCGCGTCTACACTACGAGGATTACAAGGCGGGGAGCGCCAAGCTCGATACGTGCATGGAGCTCGTGCACGGCGCACTCGACGGCGGGCATCGCATCCTGTTGTTCAGCCAGTTT
Source organism: uncultured Collinsella sp. (assembly GCA_902464485.1). Taxonomy (GTDB): domain Bacteria; phylum Actinomycetota; class Coriobacteriia; order Coriobacteriales; family Coriobacteriaceae; genus Collinsella. Next base: position 90,153 of record CABQJJ010000001.1, read on the forward strand.
ACGGGTATGCTCGATATCATCGGCAAGCGCTTGACCAAGGAGGACATCGCCTTCCTTAAGCTCACGGGCGCTTCGTCTAAGGAGAGCCGTGCCAAGATGGTCGCGCAGTTCCAAGCGGGCGAGGTTCCGGTCTTTTTGATTTCGCTCAAGGCGGGCGGCGTGGGCCTTAACCTGACGGCAGCCGACGTGGTCATCCACTACGACCCGTGGTGGAACGTGGCCGCGCAGGACCAGGCGACTGACCGCGCGCATCGTATTGGCCAGCAACATACCGTGACCGTGTACAAGCTCATCGCCAAGGACACGATCGAGGAGCGCATTATGCAGATGCAGGAGTCCAAGCGCGACCTGGTCAACAGTGTGCTCGGCGGCGACGGCATCTCGTCGGCGCTGTTTACCCGCGAAGATGTTCTGGCGTTGCTGGGCGGCGACGGGCGCTAACCTGCGCGCGCTGATGCGTGACAAGCCGGGCGCTCGGAATTGCCGGAGCGCCCTGGCTTTTGCCGAGTCCCTCGATATGTGTTCATTTGCCATGCCGTGGATGGTTCGCCTGCCTTTGGGCATAAGAACCATCGAGAACATTGGCACATCAGCAAAGGAGAGCATCATGGCGAAATTCTTTAAGGACCCCGATGGCAAGCTTATCGCCGCCCTTGGCGACGACGTTGCGGCCCCTGCCGGCTGCACGGAGCTGACCGCGAACACCGAGGACGCGGCGCACGAAAAGCACGTGCCCGTCGTCGAGATCGAGCGCGACGGTCACGTGATCCGCGCACGCGTGGGCTCGGTCGAGCACCCCAGCCTGCCCGAACACTATATTGAGTGGATTGCCCTTGAGGCCGAGGGCCGTCTGGAGGTCCATTACCTCCAGCCCGGCATGAAGCCCACGACGTTTTTTGCCGGTGGCTCCAAGACCGGTACCGTCTATGCCTATTGCAACCTGCACGGGCTGTGGTCCGCGACGTTCTAGGAGCGCGCCCCCGCTCGGGGTATCATAGCTAGCATATGCACATGCGAGCGCCGACTGCATCATGCGGCCGGCGCTTTTACTACGACAACGATGGTTTACGACGGAAAGGGCTGAGCCATGAAGCTCGCACTTGCACAGATCGATATGCGCCTGGGTGATATTGAGGGCATTTGCGGTCGCATCGAGGACCAAGCCCGTTTGGCCCACGAGCGCGGGGCGCGCGTGCTGTGCGTCCCGGCTCCGCTCTTTTTGGGTGCTCTGCCCGGCGGCCTGGTGGGTGCTGCCGACTTTGAGCACGACATGCTGACAGGCCTGACCGGTGTTGCCGAGCGTATCCAAGAACTCGATATGATCTGCATCGTGCCCGCGGCGGTTTCGTTTGAGGGCCAGCCCCTGCTCGACTACATGATGCTCAAGGACGGCCATGTGGTGCCGGCCCGTTCGAGCATTGCCCTGCAGCGCGGTGGGAACGGCGATGCCCGTTGGGCGCCGCCGGTCTTCGACGTGGACGGCGTGCGTATCGCCGTGATCTTCGACTTGGACCGCGAGCTCGAGATGCTGCCGACCGGCGTCGACCTTATCGCCTATTTTCAGTTCAACGCGTTTGATATGACCGACCGCGAGACGGCCGCCATTGCCGCCGTTCGCAGCGGTGCCTACCGCAAGATTGCGTCCAAGCGCAGCGTATGGTTTGCCTGCATGGCGCCGGTCGGTGCCTATGACGAGTCGGTGTATACCGGCGGGTCGTTTGTACTCGACGACTGCGGCCGCGTGGTGGCCCAGGCCCCGTGCTTTGAGGAGAGTCTGCTGGTCCAGGAGATACAGCGCGGCATGATGCTCGACGCCTTGGAGGACCATGAGCTCCCCGAGTTTCGCTCCGAGGAGTGGCTGTGGCAGGCACTGGTGCTCGCCGTGCGCGACAATGCCCGCGCCCGCGGTGCGTCGCGTGCCGTGGTGGCGCTCGAGGGCGATTTGCCGTCGTCCCTACTCACGGCACTTGCCGTCGATGCCCTGGGTCCGCGCAATGTGATCGGCCTGGTGCTGGGGCGCAATCGCATCTTTACGCCGGCCCAGGAAGAGACTGAGGCCGCCCGTTGCGCCGCCGTGCGCGCGCTTGCCGAGCGTCTGCACATTCGCACGGTTGAGCGCGATGCGCCGGATGCGGCGCGCGTACTCGACCGCGATGTGTCGGCGGGCGATGCCGAGCGCCTGCGTTCGCGTACGTTGGGCCTGATGCTCGAGGACACGGCGCTCGAGCTGGGTGCGATGGCGTTGAGCCCGCTTTCCAAGACCGAGTACGCGTTGGCGGCGCCCGCGCTGTCCGGCGGCTACCAGGGCGATTTTGCGCCCTTTGGCGATGTGTATCTGTCGACGCTTGAGTTTGTGGCGCGCGTGCGCAACCGCGCCTCTGCCGTGGTGCCGCAGGAACTCGTGACGCTCAACGCAGTAGAGGATTGCATGGAGCGCGTGCTGGCAAGGGCACTTTCGACGCTCGACGGTCCGGTCGATATGCTCGATCGCGCGGCGCAGCTGCTTGGCGGGCTTGAGCCAGGCGAGGTCGACGGCGCGCTCGAGTCGCACGTAGATCGCAATCGTCCGTTCGACGACATTCCCATGGCGGCCGGCAAGCCCGAGGCCTGCTCGCTGTTGCTGATGCTCGTGCGTCAAGGTGAGGCCGCCCGCCGCATGCTGCCGACGGCGCCGATCGTCTCGGCCCGTTCGTTTGTCGAGCGCGCTTGGCCGTACATGCTTGCCTGGTCCGACCTAGGGCTGAGCGGCAAGGAACGCATGACGGTCGAATCGCTTGCCCGCGATGAGGTCCGGCGATTTGACGAAAACGATAGCAGCGAGCGCATGCGTGGCGAGATGATGGGCATCTTGGGTGAGCTGCTGGGTATTTCGCCCGAGCAGATGGAAGAGCTACAGTCCGAGGATGGCCAGCGTCGCCTGCATGAGGGCATGAAAAAGTTTGAGGGCGAGGTCCAGGACGCCATCGAAAAGATGATGGGCGGTCAGGGCGGACCGCAGGGCGGGCCCCAGGGCACGCCGATGCCGCAGCCGCCGGTGGATCCGAGACAGTTCCCGTTCTTTAGCCAGAACTAAACTGGGGATTGGATTCGCTTTCAACCCCCCCCATACTTCAACTAAGCATCTTGGCCCCGTTGTGTTATTCTAGAACAGACGTTCGTGAATAGTGCGCGGGGCCTTGTCTTGCGCCGTACTTGTGGCGAGGGGAGGTTGGCTTGGTCATTTTGGGTATCGACCCCGGTTTGGCCCATACGGGCTGGGGGATTATCGAGGAGCGGCGCGGCGAGGTTCGCTGCCGTGCCTACGGTTGTATCGAGACCAGCGCGGGCAGTCCGCTCGCGGTGCGCCTGTCGCATATCGCCCGCGATCTCAAGGGTGTCGTGGAGCGTTATCGACCCGATACCGCTGCTATCGAGAGCATTTACTTTGGCGCCAACGTTCGCTCGGCCATCCCTACGGCGCATGCCCGCGGTGCCGCACTCGTGGCGCTTTCGGAATGTGCACTCGAGATTGGCGAGTACACGCCTATGCAGATTAAGCAGGCTGTTGTGGGCACCGGCGCCGCGGACAAACGACAGGTCGCGTATATGGTTCGTACGCTCACGCAGCTCGATCACGACCCGCATCCCGACCATGCCGCCGATGCCTTGGCCTGCGCTATCTGTCACGTTAACCTCAGCCGCACCCGCGCCCTTACCGGCGGCGAGTTCTATCAACAGAGAGGAACCGGATACTGATGATCTCCCAGCTCCATGGAACGCTTGTCGAGGCCACGATGAGCTCGGCCGTCGTCGATGTATCGGGCGTGGGCTTTGAGCTCGGCATCTCGGGCAGCACTGCCGCCACGCTGCCTACGCCCGGCGGCGAGGTGCGCCTTTATACCCGTATGCAGGTGCGCGAGGACGCCATGACGCTCTTTGGCTTTGCCTCCAAGGACGAGCGCACGATGTTCGATCGGCTCGTGTCCGTCTCGGGTGTCGGTCCGCGCCTGGCACTTGCCGTGCTTTCCACCTATACCGTGGGACAGCTGTATTCCCTGGTGATGGCCGAGGATGACAAAGGCATGGCCAAGGTGCCGGGTGTGGGCAAAAAGACCGCGCAGCGTCTCATCTTGGAACTCAAGAGCACTTTTGCCAAGGACAAGGGCTTTGTGCCGGTCGACGTGATTCCCGGCCAGGTTTCGATGCCGGTTCCCGCCGCCGCTCCTTCGGCGATCGATGATGCCCGCGCGGCGCTCCTTTCCATGGGCTTTAGCCCGCAGGAGACCGATGTTGCTCTGAGCGGGTATGATGGGCAGAATATGCGTGTCGAGGATCTGCTCGGCGCGGCGCTTAAGCGACTTGGAATGGATGCGTGATGTGGGAAGCCGATGACTCTCAGGACCTGTGGGCGACGCCCGGCAACTCGCCGGCGGCATCCATGGCGCATGGCGAGCGTATGGTGGGTTCGGAGCTGACGCCCGAGGACCTCGATGTCGACCGTACCCTGCGCCCTCAGCGCCTGGATGACTACTGCGGCCAGGAGCACATCAAACAGAGCCTTCGCGTGCTGATCGAGGCGGCGCAGAGCCGCGGCGAGACGCTCGACCACGTGATCTTCTCGGGCCCTCCGGGCCTGGGCAAGACCACGCTGGCTACCGTTATCGCCAACGAGCTGGGCGCTCAGATCAAGACTACGAGTGGTCCGGCCATCGCGCGTACCGGTGACCTGGCGGCAATCCTCACTAATCTTCAGCCGGGTGACGTGCTGTTTATTGACGAGATCCATCGTCTGAACCGTTCGGTCGAGGAAGTCCTGTATCCCGCCATGGAGGACTTTGCGCTCGATATCGTGATCGGTAAAGGCCCGGCCGCACGTTCGATTCGCCTGGATATCCCCAAGTTTACGCTGGTGGCGGCAACGACCCGTTCGGGCATGCTGACCGGCCCGCTGCGCGATCGCTTTGGCATCTCGTATCGCTTGGATTACTACACCGTCGAGGAGCTCGCCCAGATCGTGACGCGCTCGGCAACCATCCTGGGCGTGACGATTGACCATCCGAGCGCGCTCGAGATCGGCTCGCGCTCGCGTGGTACGCCGCGCTTGGCCAACCGTCTGCTCAAACGCGTGCGCGACTATGCGCAGGTGCGCGGCAACGGTCCCATTGAGCTCGATATTTGCCGTCAGGCACTCGAGTTCTTTGAGATTGACGAGCTCGGCTTGGACTGGATGGACATTCGCATCTTGGAGACGCTTGCCAAGACGTTCTCCGGCCGTGCCGTGGGACTTACGACCCTTGCCAGCGCGGTGGGCGAGGACCCGGGTACGCTCGAGGATGTCTACGAACCCTATCTGCTGCAGTGCGGGTTGATGATCCGCACACCCCAGGGCCGTCAGGCAACGCTTCGCACCTTTGAGCATTTGGGTATCGAGCCAGCCGTTTAGAGACGGGTTTGTTTTGGCTGGTCTGTAGGCTATCGCTGGGCATCGGGTAATCATATCGCCGTTCGTCGGTTACGGGCGTTTTACTATTGCGCGCGCGTGCTATGCTGGATTGGTCTTTTTCTCATCCGGTAACGAAAGGACCGCCCATGCCTACTGACATCGAAATCGCACGTTCTGTTACGCCGCTGCCTATTACCGAGGTGGCCAAGAACGCCGGCGTCGACGTTAAGCATCTGATTCCGTACGGCTTCGACAAGGCTAAGGTCGACTATTCCCTGCTCAACGAGCCGACCGACCACCAGGCCAAGCTTGTCCTCGTGACCGCTATCAATCCCACGCCCGCAGGCGAGGGCAAGACCACCACGACCATCGGCCTGGCCGACGGCCTGCGTCGTCGCGGCGTCAAGAGCGCCGTGGCCCTGCGCGAGCCTTCGCTCGGTCCCGTCTTTGGCGTCAAGGGCGGTGCCGCTGGTGGCGGCTGGGCGCAGGTCATCCCCATGGAGGACATCAACCTGCACTTTACAGGCGACTTCCATGCCATCGGTGCCGCCAACAACCTGCTGGCTGCCATGCTCGACAACCATATTCAGCAGGGTAACCAGCTCGGTATCGACGTTAAGCGCATCACCTGGAAGCGCGTCGTCGACATGAACGATCGCCAGCTGCGTCACGTCATCGACGGTATTGGCGGCAAGGCCCAGGGCGTGCCGCGAGAGGACGGCTTCGATATCACCGTTGCCTCCGAGGTCATGGCGATCTTGTGCCTGTCCACGAGCATCAACGATCTTAAGGAGCGCTTGGGCGAGATTGTTGTCGGCTACAGCTATGCCGGCGAGCCCGTCCGCGCGCGCGACCTTAAGGCCCAGGGAGCTATGGCCGCACTGCTCAAGGATGCGCTCAAGCCCAATCTGGTGCAGACGCTCGAGGGTACGCCCGCGTTTGTCCACGGCGGCCCCTTCGCCAACATCGCCCACGGCTGCAACTCCATCATGGCAACGCGTATGGCCATGCGTTTTGGCGATGTCGCCATTACCGAGGCCGGCTTTGGTGCCGACCTGGGTGCCGAGAAGTTCCTCGACATCAAGTGCCGTATGACGGGCGTTCGCCCCAGCGCCGTCGTGATTGTCGCTACTGCCCGTGCGCTTAAGTACAACGGCGGCGTTGCCAAGGCCGATCTTAATGACGAGAACCTTGAGGCCCTCAAGGCCGGCATGCCCAACCTGCTGCGCCACGTCGACAACATCCAGAATGTCTACGGTCTGCCCTGCGTGGTCGCCATCAACCGCTTCCCGACGGACACCGAGGCAGAACTTGCACTCATTGAGTCCGAGTGCCAGAAGCTGGGTGTCAATGTGAAGCTGTCCGAGGTCTGGGCCAGGGGTGGCGAGGGCGCACTCGACCTGGCCGATGAGGTCATGCGCCTGATTGAGCAGCCGAGTGAGCTCAAGTTTGCCTACGAGGACGGCGCCGATGTGGCCGATGCCCTGGAGGCTGTTGCCACCAAGGTCTATCGCGCCGATGGCGTCGACTTTACCCCGGCTGCCAAGCGCCAGCTCGCCGAGCTGCGCGAGAACGGCTTTGGTAACCTGCCGGTGTGCGTGGCCAAGACGCAGTACAGCTTTAGCGACAACGCCAAGGCCCTGGGCGCTCCCGAGGGCTTCCGCATCACCGTGCGCGAGCTCAAGGTTTCCGCCGGTGCCCACTTTGTGGTCGCGCTGACCGGCAGCGTCCTGACCATGCCGGGCCTGCCCAAGGTTCCCGCGGCCGAGAATATCGACGTCGACAACGACGGCAACATCACCGGCCTGTTCTAAGTCTGTTGCCCATAACTGCCTGCTCGCCCCGCCGTGCCCACAAGGCCCGGCGGGGCTTTTGTTTTCTATCCGCGCTGAAGGCCGAAGAGTTTGGCGTTGCGCTCGGCGACCATCATGTTGATGTCAGCGATTTCCATCTCGCCGTCAATGTAGGGCTGGTAGGTGCCGTATGGGTCGCCAGTCCCCAGGCTGCAACTGCCGCAGTTATCGCAGCTGCCGTTGCCGCAGCCGGCGAGTGCCAGCTTGATGATTTCCTCGCGTTCGGCACGCGTCGTGTCTTTGATGAGCTTGCTTTTTGCCATGACGTTCCTCGATTCGCTTGTTGCCACCTGTCGCGCATGTCTTGTAGATACCGACTGGCTCTGCCCATCATAGGCTTTTGCGCGGGTAGAATGCATGGATAACTTGATGCTTGCAAGCGACGGAAAGGAAACGTTGCATGGACCAGGACAAGACGACCGTGATGGGCGGATACAATCCCGCACACGCTGGCGGCAGCGCCAACGCGACCCGTATCGTGCCGAATCCGGGCAATGCTGCTCCCGATGCGACCCAGCCCACTGCCGAACCTACGCGCGTCATGGCCTATGACGATACACCGCGGGATCCGTTTGATTATGCACCGCAGGACCCATATGGCAATGCGACGCCGGACCCGTATAGCAATGCGGCGGCAGGCGCTTATAACAACCTGCCGCAAAATCCCATTCCGCAGCCTCAGCAGACGACGTATATGCCTCGCACGGCGCAGCCCCAGCCTCGTTATGAGTCGCGCGATCCGTATGCGCGCCAGCCTTATCGCGAGTATCCCAAGTCGATTCCGCAGTATGGTGAGGACGAGGAAGAGGATCCGTCGCGTTCGTCGAGCGTGATCAAGAAGATCTTTATCGTGCTGGCGATTTTCTTTGCCCTCTCGATTGTGTTTGCCATTGTGTCGGGTATGCTCAACAAGCGGGGCGCCACGACTGATACCACGGCCGAGCAGACCGAGACTACCCAGTCCGGCACCGTCGACCTGAGCGATATTCCGGGGCAGTATTGGTCTAACGCCAAGAAGCTCCTCAAGTCGCGTGGGGCCGATCTTTCGAATGCCGTGATTCTGACCGACGACGGCTCGACTCCCGTTGTCGATGCCAACTGGGTCGTGACGTCTGCCTGCTATAACGACAACGGTAACCTCGAGATTCAGCTCAAGCGCAAGGACAGCTCGTCGGGTAATGCGTCCGGCGACCAGGGCACCACGGACAGCTCGAGTTCCAATACGCTGGAGGACCTGAGCAACAAGGCGCAGGAGCTGGGAGATAAGGCCCAGCAGTTGGGCGACACGGCTCAGAACCTCGGTGATACTGCTCAGAATCTGGGCGATATAGCAACCAACGCCTGGGATACGCTGCAAAACGGCATTTCGGGCGCACAGGGAAACTAACGGCCGAGTGGGGCTACAGCTGCTCTGCCGGACGGTCGGGCGAGCTAAAGCCCGAGTCAAATGTGACGACGCATGATGCATCGGGCCGGCGCTCGTGCACGATACGCGTGACGAGCTCCAGCAGCTCCTCGTCGGATATGTCAAAGCCGTCGGGGCGCACCAGGTCAAACGAAACGAACCCGTCGTGCTCGTGCAGGTCGTGGATGGAGAGCGCGGGGTCGATCTGCGCTACGCCGCGCTTGACCCAGCCGCGCAGGTCGTCGCCGGTGGTGGCGATGGGGTCGCAGTGTAGCGTGATGTCGATGCCCATCTGATGCTTGATGTCGTGTTCGATGGTGTCCAGAATCTCGTGGTGCTCAAAGGCATCGCCCTCGCCGGGCATTTCCACGTGTGCGCTGGCAAACTGGCGGCCGGGGCCGTAGTCGTGCACCATGAGATCGTGCGTGCCTAGGACCTGCGGATACGACATGATCTTGTCGCGGATTGCCTGGACGAGCTTGGGGTCGGGCGCTTGTCCCAACAGCGGGCTGATGGCGTCGCGCACCAGGCCCATGCCGCTGATGCAGATAAAGATGCCCACGCCCAGGCCCGCCCAGCCATCGAGGTCAAAGCCGGTCGTCTGCGAAACAAGCGCTGCGGCCAGGACCGAGGCCGAGGCAATGACGTCGTTTTTGGAATCCTGCGCCGTGGCGATAAGCGTCTCGGAATCGATGCGGTTGCCCAGCGTGCGGTTGAACGCCGCCATCCAAAACTTGACGAGCATGGACAGGACAAGGGCTGCCATGGAGAGCGCCGAATACGCGGTGGGGGAGGGCTTGATGATCTTGGTGACCGACTCCAGGATTAGGTTGATGCCGACGGCACAAACGAGGACGGCGACAACCAAGCCGGCGAGGTACTCGTAGCGGCCGTGGCCATAGGGGTGGCCTTCGTCGGCCGGGCGGCTGGCAAGGCGGAACCCGAGCAGACTCACGATGTTGCTCGAGGCGTCGGAGAGGTTGTTGAAGGCGTCGGCGACAAGCGAGACAGAGCCGGCGAGCAAGCCCGCGATGCCCTTGGTCAGGCACAGGGTGATGTTGAGGCCAATGCAAATGAGGCTTGCGGCAAAGCCCGCGTTGGTGCGGCAGGAGGCATCGACCGGCTTGCCCTCGCTGCCGGGAACGAGTTTATGTACCAGTCGATGAACAAATAGCATGGCGATCGTCCTCACACACAATCATGGTTAAGGGGATAGTGTAGCCTGTGCGAACGAGCTATGTCCCGATGCTCAGAAAATGCAGCAATGGTCTGTCCGAGCTAACCAGTGACGCGGGTCGAAAGGGGCAGCGGGTCCCTTGCCACTACGTTTGCCGATAGCTATTAAAAAATGGGCGCGAGATTCGGCATGAAAAGGGCCACCCGTAGGTGGCCCTTGACGATTTGCGCTGCTATCATGCAAATTTGGAACGGTATGCTGCCCTCTACTTTTGAGGTTTTCGGTGCCGTTCCTTTTTATTTGATTGCCATGTATCTACCGTCCTTTGTTTTGGAGCAGTGTCGATCTAACTGGTCGAGCGGTTTGTACCTTTCTGACGCTTGTGTTGTCGCAAATTGCATCAATAATGCTGATGTTTAGGAAGCACGTGTTAAACACTTGCTAAATCCCAACCATTGGGAACCCTTCTTGACCAGTAATCCACATTGCTGGATAGCTTGTGTTAAGCTAAAGAATCGCTGGTTACACAAGTTGCTTTAAGTCAATGATATAAATTGGCGTTACGTTAGTGATGCTCATAGTGTGGGTCACACAACTAGGCAAATTATTCTCGCTGAACCCACTGGGTTCATATTTTTCAACCTCTATCCCTTCATCCTTTAATTTGGCAGTATCCTGATCGTTGACATCCCAACATACGATGTAGTCCATCTCATCGAAGATCTTTGTGTAATCAGAAAAATCGCTGATAATATTTCTGAGATGTGATTTGAATTCAATAATTGTAGTTCTGTCATTCACGCGTGCATAAAGATCGTATTTGTTTTGGTATCCCATATACATGGGGTCAATGCCAGTGATATCTCCCGACCCAATTAGTTCGAAAAATATAGCAACAACAGAAGCTTCCTGGTCATAAGGATTCTTCTGAAACTTTACCTTGGAGGAATGTAAATCCTGCTTATTTTTTATCTTATCAAATACTTCTTCTCTATTGAAAGTAGTTGCATGAGCAGGTAACGCTCCAGCGGAGTATTTTGCAAGTTTTGCAAACTTATTAAATACTTGTTTAGCTTCCTCACGATATATATTCGAAGTTTTTCCTCTAAAAGATTTACGACCAATATCGAACTTCAGACTATCGTCCTCAAAGATGATAAAAAAGTTGGGCAAATATCCTGCGTTGCCAACAGATGGAGGGGTAACGGTAATTGCGGTAGGCATGCCCTTTGTAGCAGCTGTAATATTTCCGTTGAACAATAGATAATTCCAAGTTTGCATCCAATTCCGATCGTCCAGGTTTTCCTCGGTTGCAAGTTTGTTGATTATATCTATCTGGTCCCATGTTTTTCGACTAGGAACGAAGCAAGCCCAATACTTCAGCTCTCTATTGTTGTGCATCAAATGACTGTTACTCGATACGATTAGCTTATCCCGGAGCTTGTTTCGTTTCTGCGTGTCATCCCGATCAGAGGTATTCCATTCATCAAAGTCTTGCGTCGTGATGAAATCCTTTGTCGTCAATTTCTCAATTGGCGTCAGATACTTGTAAGGTATTGTCTCGGAATTGCAAACTCCATTAATGTCAGTCATCTCAAGATGAACTTTTATATCGAGAACATCGTCCCAGAGTGCTTTTGTGTTCCCGATAGCCGTCTTTGTCCTAAGGACAAAGACCATCTGGGGATAGCTGAGAGCGAAAACGTCCTCTTCATCAGCGCGTTCTTCGATGCCTAATACCTGAATCTTTGTATAGCTATTCCCGTTGGCTTCCAATGATTCTTGTTCCAACAATAGAGGAGTTTCATTCGTCTGTTTCTTCCAAGTGCTGGCATCTACAACAGTAGCCCTTGCAGCGGTCTTGCCATCCGATGTCTCAATAATAAACTTGGAACTTTGGAAGAGAACATATTTCAATCCCACACCCTTTTCGCCGATGGACAAAGGGTCATCAGATTTTCCGGTAGAAAATAAGTTGAGCAGCTGCGGAAGCCTATCAGCAGAAATGCCACAGCCTGTGTCTCTAATGGTGACATTACGTTTTTGGCAGTCAATTTTGATGTCAATGTTTCCGCTTTTTCCAGTCTCGTTAATTGCATCGACTGAGTTCTGGGCAAGTTCAGCGAATATATCCCAAAAATTGTTGTAGCTATCATCAATATCGCGGATCGAATGTCGCAGTGAATTGATTGATGATTTGAGAAAATCGACCTTTTTTGGCTCGCTCATTTATTACCCTTTCTGTTTTCCGAATAGAAAATACTTATTATCGCGACACTACCATGCCGAGGCCGGAGGTCGCCTGGGCGATGGACTTCTCCGGCGCGATGGCGAAGTCTGCGGTCTCGGTGCGGTACTCCGCTGTGCAAGAAGGCCTGTCTGCCATGGCTGAACACTCCTTTCTTTTTGGCGCTGAAACGATTATCGCCGCTTAACGCCATTCCTCTAAGTCAAGTGTTCAGGAATACGGTACAGCTCAGTTACAGCTTGGGGGTCGTGGACGTATCGAGATGCTGGGTCGCGCCGATGACGAGCCGTCCGGTCTTCTCGTCACGGTTGAAATAGATGTGCACGAATTTGGGGCTGTTCGGGTCGCCGGTGCCGGAGCGAATGTGCGGTTCGATGATTAGCGGTCTTCCCTCATAAGTATCCTCGCGCTGCCGCATGAGAGCGGCGTTCTTCCTCGTCGTCTCGCTCTCCTTGAACGATAGAGAGAGCCTCGTCCGCTCGCGAAACGCCTTTGCGATTCCCGCTCCGCGCTCGGAGTACAGCGGGTGCAGGACAGTGCACATGCAGTGCAGCGCGTGCCAGAACACGTCCGGAGCCGTGACGCACCCCTCGAGAGACTCCCATCCGCGCGCGGAGAAATCCAGCCTGTCCGGATATGCCTCAACGAAAAGTTTTGCGATTGTCGTGAGGTTGAGCTGTGGATGTTCGTTGAGAGCGCGAGCGAGACTGCAGTCCCTCTGCGAGGAGAAGGAGTGTTCGTATGCGGCGATTCTCGCGTCGGCGTCACGGAGTCGGTTTCTGCACTCGGTGAGCTCGTCCTTCAATCTGTCACGGTCAGTCTCGGCGCTTTCTGCTCTCTCGTCTACTTCGTCAAACATAGCGGTGAGCTGATCGATCGCCGCGCTCTCGATTTCCGTCATGCGCTTCGCCGTGTCGCGTTCGCGGTGCGAATGCCTATTCAGGCGCTTCACGTCATCAATGCGAATCAAGGTCTCCCAGAAATGCACGTCCTCAGCGAGGGCCCGCCTGAGAATCGCGTAGTGGTAATCGATACCATGCTCGCGAATCTGCGTCGTGGAGAAGTAGCGGTGCTTATACGAGTCGGAAGGATCGGTGAAGTCGGGGCGTGCGGCGTATATGCGAACCGCTCCTCCGAAACATCCGAGGTCGTTTGCGGGGAAAAGCGCGTTCAACGCGTTCATTGCCTCGCAATTGCGGGTGAAGTAGACGAGCGCGTTGGGTCCGAGCTGTCTAACGATGGTTTCCGGATCGAGGGATAGCCTTCCGCCGTGCGACGGGGCGCAGACGATTACGGGCACCTCGCGAGCAGGGTTTGCTATCTTCTCGTATAGGCCAGCGCACCCATCAATCTCAAACTCGATTGGCTCGAGGCTTAGGGGGCACCCGTCGACGGTGCAGGTAAGCTGATCGTCGTTCGCGAGGAACCTGACAAGGCCTGGAATGGTCGGGCTCGGCGTCTCCTGGAGCGGCCCGAGGAAGCCGGGAACGTCGCTGTATATCGTGATAATCGAAACCGTGCCGCTGCTCCTGGTGTGACCCTCGAATCCAATCTCGGTAGTCCACTCCCTAGGAGCGCACCCGATTTTACGGGATACCTCGGAATGTTGGCACGCCCACGTGTAAACGTCACCCTCGCGATGCATGCACGAGAAGAGGCTGACGTTCGCGCCGTCAGCCACGATCTTGTCCCCATGTTTGAGTTCACTCCATGCGTGCGGCTCGGATGGAAGTCGATAGTCGCCGTATCGCGCTTTCTTTAGCGACCAGCGCTTGAGGCACATAATCACCGACCAAAGGGCATCACCATCTGAGTTCTCGGCAACATCAAACTTGGCCTTGAAGAACATCGTACGGTCTAGGTCGAGCATAATCGCACTCCTTAGCGGAACAGTAGTCGATATAGCAAATTATATTCCTGGGGTAACATCTGGAGAGCGAAACCGTAAACGCAAATGCACCCTGTTTCTCGCACGTGCACCTGAGGCACGCGCGTCTGCCGTTCCGCCGCGTCCCGATGTGGTAGATTTGTCTTGGACGGCGAGCACCCCCGGGTTAGGAACCTGGGAAGAGCATCGCCGTCCATTTTTTTAATTGAGACGCGCCCCATTTTGGCCAAGCACCATAACCTGTTCCCCGCACGCGCGGGGATGATCTCAAAACCAAACGAAAGGAATTGTAATGGATAAGCTCCGATGGGTTATTGCACTTGACAAGGTTACTGGTATGCGTATGGCGTTTACCGTGTGCGACCTTAACCTCGTGCCATTTTATCAGTCAAAGTACATGATTGAAGGATACGATGTTAAGGTGTTAACAGCTGACGAGGCGCTAAAGTTCGCTGATGATGAAAAGGCGCGCGGCATTCTGTAGGCTTTAATTTCTGTTCCCCGCACGCGCGGGCGTGACTCTATTGCCCGCCGCACCGAGGGCATGGCGGCCTACTGTTCTTTGCACGCTGTATGCTTGTGGACTCCAAACCGAACCTCGATGGTTCAACTTCTTCTCCGTAACCCCACTCTTTTTTGCTCACTCCGGCGCCCAATTTTGGGCCACATGGGCATGGACAGCCTTAGCGTGTGCCCACACAATTAAGGTGTCGGCCCGTGCTTAAGGAGGACGTTTCCATGGACGAGATGTTTGCCATTAAATGCCAAAACTGCGGCGGCCCTATGTATTCACACCAGGCTAAGCGCAGCTTTGAGTGCGCCTATTGCGGCACGCTCATTCCGTGGCAGGCCGATGCGGGGGAGCCCAAGAGCGCCCTGGGCATTCGCCATGCGCCGCTGACGGTTGTCGATGGACTGCTTAAGCTCACCCATGTGTCGCAGCTCGAGCCTCCGGTGGACCCCGACTGGTATTTCTTCAATTCGCACTGGCGCAACCAGTCGGTTCTGGAGCATCTGCTGTGGGAAGACCGCGGCACGGCCCAGGAGTTCCAAGAGTCCACCCACGTGAGCATTCCCTGCCCCTTCTGTGGCGCGTCCTTTGAGGGCGAGTCGACCCAGCGCGTGTTTGAGTGCCCGTCCTGCGGCAATAAGATCGGTGCCGCCGACCTGCTCAAGCCGGGGACGTTTAGCAAACGCCTGACTATGGGCGTTGGCGCGGAGTACGTGCCCGAGCAGGGTATTCCCTGCGAGATAACGCCGCAGCAGGCGCGTGCCAATGCGCTTGAGTTGGTGCGCCAATACCCGGACGCCTTTGCCGGCCACGATGTGGAAGACGCGATCCAAAACGACATGATGCTCTTCTATTTTCCCATGGCGCTCGCGGACCTTCGCATGATGGCGTCCTTCTCGGGCAGGGGCCTGGGCAAGGAAACCCTGGTGTACTACGAGGTGCTCGACTGGGCGTATCCCAGGGCAAACTACCTGGACGTTCGCCTTATGGGCATTCTGGAGCCGTGGGACTTTGCCAAGGTGGGGCCGTTTGATCCTGCCATGCAGGAAGGCGACTTCCGCGTTGTCTCCGTCGACGCGTCCACCAAGGACCAGGTGGTCATTGATAAGCTGGCGCTCGACATTGCCGGCAACGATGCCGAGGCGTTCTTGGGCTTCAATAAAAAGAGCATCCGTACTTGGGCGCGCAAGGCCCGCAAGCACAAGGACGGCCTGATTATGGTGCCGGTCTACTTTGTCGATCGCCCCGCGCGGGATGGACGCGATGGCGAGCAGGTGCGCATCGCCGTGAACGGCCAGACGGGTCGCGCGGCAGCGGTGGTGTTTAGCGACAAGCGCGAGACGCATATCGTGGCGCCACTCAACCCGAGCCTGCATCTGTCCGGCGAAAGCACCGTTCACGCCACGCCCATCGAGGTCAAATACGTTAAATCGCCGTTCCTGTACCAGATCGTGCGCCGTGGGGGCAGCGAACAACCACGTCAGGTGGCGGCGGTTGCCGAGGGTTCCTGCCGAGAAGAAAAGCCCAAGCGCAAGGGCTTGTTCGCTGCGATCTTTGGTAAGTAGGGGAGCGGTGCCGGTTGACATGACGGCGCGGCCTGCGTGTTTTCTAGACACATTGATCCTTCATCTGCAAAACGCAAGGGGCGCAGAACGGTGTTCTGCGCCCCTCATCGAGTCGATGCGTCGTCCAAAAGGTCGGCTTGTTTATTCGCTAGCGCCTTCGTCGCTTTCACGGTCGTTGGCAAGCATTACCGTACCGGCGACCGTTGTCGCCACGGCGGCGGCGAGCCCGGCGGCAATGCCAGAGCCGTCGCCCGTATCGGCGAGCTTTCCGCCCGATCCCTTGCCCTTGTTGCCGTTGCCGTTTTTGTTCTTGTCAGCGCCGTCTGCCTTTGGGCTAGTATCGGCACCAGCACCGTTGTTGCCTGCGCCGCCCGCGGCCGCTACGGTAAAGCTCGCGGCTCCGTTATTGGCAAGCGTGTAGTTCTGCGCCGCGTCGCCCAAAAGCCCATTTGCGCGCACCCAGTACGTTCCCGCGGTGAATGTCTCGCCCTCGGCCATCACCGTTCCCGGAGCGCCGTTCGCATCGCGCATAAACTCAAGCTGGGCCGTACAGAGATCGTTTTCGAGCTTGCCCTCGAGCGCCGCCGTGACCCTGGCGCGCACGTCTTCGCCGGCCTTAAGGCCTTCGAGTCCCTCAAAATGGGGCGTCAGCGCACGCGGATCGATATCGATGGGTACGGAACCCTGCAGCTCCGTAACGGTCTCGTTGCCCAGGGCGTCGACATCCACGTATTCGATGGCAAATGCGCTGCCCGAAGCCGCCACGTTGAGTACGTTGCTGCTGTCGACAAGGCGGAAATGGCCCTCGCCAACGGTCTTGCCATCCTGGAGCGAGGCATCGCTCAGCGAGTCGCCGTACGTCATGCGCATGCGGGTCGGGAGGTAGTACGAAGCTGTCTGCTTGTGCTGTGTATCGTAATCGTAATTGCGCTGGTAGATGCTCCGGGCCAGCGCCGCATCAACAAAGTCGGATGCGATGATGCCAATGTGCTTGAGGTAATCTGACTTTGTTTCCTCGTTGTCGCTGGGGTTGATGTACGGGCTCTTGTACAGATGCTCGTTGACTACTCGCGCTGCGGTAAATGGGTTGCTTCCTTGCTTGTGATTCGTGCAGCTGGTGTAGTTGATAGACCAGCAGCGCTCCAGGACTTGCTCCTTGGCCCCGTTATCGTCCTCGACATCTACCTCGTTGCGGGTGAGCTTAGCCGTCTCCTGCAGGGCCATATCGACCCAGCTGATCTTGTCGGTTCCGGTGCATTCGTAATGGTCCTGGGCATATACCTTGGTGCAATAGGCTTTTTTGTCGCCTGTTTCCCCTGCGGCTTCAAAGCCTTGCGCGTTTTGGACGAGACACATAGAGGAGCTGCTGGGGTGTGCTGCGATTTTGTTGTCCCATTCGGTTAGGTCGAGGCCCCACGTGTGGCCGCTTACGCTGTCGCCGGCGAGTCCAAATCGGCGCAGCAGGACGATCTTTCCGCGCACCTCGTTCAGTGCGGGAACGCGGCTCGACGTATAGAACAGTTTGGGGTTGTCGTCTAAAACCTTGGCGAAAGCCGTCGTAAGGCTCTCGTCAGTAGCCTCGTTGTTGCCTCGGGATACAAGCATGATGAGCGCTTCTGACGGATTTTCGTTCAAAAACTTTTTGAAGTAGCCAACGACATCGGAGAGATGCATGAAGTGCCCGTCTTTTTTGAGCAGGTAGCAACTTCCATGGTCGATGCCGGGGTCGTTGCCTTTTCCGAGTCGGATATCAAAATAGCGAATGCCTTCGAGCAACTGCGTGGGGATGTAGTCCTGCTGGCACTTTGCTTGCGAGGATTGGGGTTCGGTGTCGTTGTCCACGCTGCAAGTTCCCGAATCGTGCGTGCCCGGGATGCTCAGCTCGTCGAGGTACTTGTTGCCTTCGACGTGGCTCATCCAACATGGTCCGTCGACGTAGCTGCTATACGTGGTCCAGTCGATGCTGCTAACTGTGGCATTGGTCTTGTCCATGCTGTAGCCGACAAGCTCGAGCTCCCACGGAATGGAATATTTCTTTTGGCAAATCTTGTTGTTGTCTTGGTCTTTGCCTTTCGATTCTATGGCCAGGTAGTTAATACCGTTTTTCGTGTATATGCGGTCTCGAATAATATAAGTTCCGTCGAACTGGTGGTCGAACGTATAGGCGCGGCTGTCCTTATGGTCGTACTCGCCACTCCATACGTGGATGACCTTTCCATCTTTGTCCGAGTCGCCATCGACCGACCAAATGCTGTAGCCCGTCTTCTTGTGCTCTTCGAAATTGAGCAGGGTGCGGATGGCATACCAGTTTGTGCCGTCCGCATCGGTCCCTACGTGCTCAAGGATGAGCTTGCTGGACGTGCCGTCATTAAACAGGTGGCAGACGTTGCCGATGACGTTGCCGTCTTCGTTGACGCTCGCGGTGCGAAAATAGCCTGCGGGGCGAAGGCGAATGACGAAATTGTTGAGGTTGGCCGCTGGCTCGGCCGTGCCGTCCGCAAAGGCTGTCCGTGGGCTAATGCCCAGCGTGACGGTTTCGGGCAGGCTTGTCAGCGGCGACAACGCTGCAAGTCCAAGGCCCAGCGTAAACGCTCGGCGACTGATGGCATGATGTTCGGCCATGACTCCTCCATTCGCAAGGTGCGGTTATGCACTCATTTTGGTATCTATACTGCCCGGATGTCTAAACGTGTTGGCTTAATTGTCTGCGCGGCGCTATAAATCGGCGGGCGGACGCGTTGGGGCGCTTGTCTATTTGTACTGCTACCGCGTTGGGGGTGGTTTTGCCGCCCGGCACCCTCGCGTTCGCCGGCTATCGGCATAAGAAAGGGAGGGTCGGTTTACCGGCCCTCCCTTAGTGCGAAACGCTGGGGCACCACCGCTTGTTGGCACTGCGCTCGTGTTTTTCGTTGCGCTCGCGAGTCGCTTAGCGCTTAATCTCGATATCGTCGAGCTTAACATCCATGGCCTCGGTCTTTGCCTCGGCGATGTCGTCGGCAAATTCCAGAGACTTCATCATGGTCTCGACGGCGTCCTTGTGCTCCTCGACGTTGTCGATGCTCACGTAGACGCTGCCGCCGCCCGCTTCGGTGAAGTACTCAGTCGTCACGCCGCCCGAGTGTGTATAGGAAGCGTTGCGCCAGGTCTTGCCGTTGTACTTGACGGGATCATTCTCGGTCCACTCAAAGTTGGCCTTCCATTTGGCCTCGTAGTCGAACAGCTCGTCGGCATTCTTGTCAGGATCGAAGACGGGGATGAAGCGATCGCTGGCGTGCTCGCTCTCGGTGAACTTAAACTGGGCCCTGTCGGCGGTATCGCCTGCGACGTCGGTGATCTCGACGCCCTCGGGAACCTCGACTTTAAACCAAATGAAGTCGGTCCTCATATCCACGGCTGGTTTTTCCGCTCCACCACCGCTGCCGGTAGCGCCACCGCTTCCGCCACAACCCACCAGGGCAACCGCGGCAAAGAGACTGATGCAGAGGGTGAGAATCGCAAAGGCCTTCTTTTTCATGGTCGTGTCCTCCTCGATCTGTAACCGCCCATGGATTACCTGTCTTTACTGTACGCGCGAGCGGCTCGTTCGGGTGGGCCATGTGTCCCATTCTGAGGGCCGGATTTGCGCCGTTAAGTGGCAATATGTCCGGGCGCAAAAGAGGGGAGGGCCGATGCCGTCGGCCCTCCCCGGGGTTGGGTGCCCGCTCATTTAATGGGGCGTTCGTGCGGGCGTGCGCGAACCCTTGCTACTTGATCTCGATGCTCGAAATCTCGACGCCGCGGGCCTCGGTGACGGCCGCCTTGATGTCGTCGGGGAACTCGATGGAGTTGAGGAGCGCCTCGGCTTCTTTCTTGTGCTGGTCGAAGTTCGAAATGAGGACGTAGACGCTTCCAGGCTCAACGTCGGTAAAAAGCATGGTTGAGATGCCGTTGTTGTCTTCGTATGTTCCGACGAGCCACGTCCTGCCGTTATACTCGACGGACCCGCCATCCTTCCACTGGAACGTATCCCCCTTCTTTTCCGCCTGGTCGGCGTGGGATTCCTCGGCCGTCAGCGCTTTTTTCCAAACGGGGATAAAGCGATCGGCCGAGGCGTTCTCGTCTTCGGGGAAGGTAAGCTGGACCCTGTCGGCATTCTTGCCGGCAGAGTCGCTTACGCCGACGCCCTCGGGCATCTCGACCTTAAACCAGATGAAGTCGGTCTTCTTAGCAACGGGGGCCTTTTCCTTGCTGCTCGTGGCGCCGCCTCCGCTCGACGCGCCTCCGCCGCAGCCGACAAGGGCGAGTGCGGCAAAGAGGACGATGCAAAGGGAAAGGATCGATAGGGTCTTATTCTTCATGGTGGCGTCCTCCTTGTCTTTTGGTGACATCACGGCGCCGCGGGGTGTTGGAGCCGTTGGTGCACGTTGCTATTCGCAGGCGTGGCGGATGTCGTTGCGTGTGGTGTGGCGATACCTCCGTTCTTAGTTTTCGGCCGTTGAGTGGCCGTGCCCCAACGGGTTCCTTACTTATTGATATGCCCCAGTTTGTACTGCCGGGGAGTCTCGAAACATGGGCCATATGTCCCATGTTTGGTGCGGTGGGGCGGAGCGTAGCCGGGGGCTGCGAATCTTGACGACGGACGCATCCGGTTAGTCATCGTGGGTGCCTCGCCACAGCTTTTTGTGCAAAAAGGGGCCCGCACCTTTTGCGGTGCGGACCCCTTTGCGTTGCAACAAGTTGCAGCGGCGTGTTTCGAAGTTGAAATTACTTGCGAACCTTAGACACGACAGCGCCGGCGGCAAAGCAGGCAATCGCCATGATGCCCATAGCAGCGACGATGTTGGCGGAGGCGTCACCCGTCTTGGGAAGGGCCTGCTTGTTGGCCTTGGTCTTTTTGGTGGGCTTGCCGGCGGGCTTGTTGTCGGAAGGCTTGGGCGCGGGCTCGTCCTTCTTCCACTGGGCAAACAGCGTCACAGGAGCAGTAAGCTCAACCTTATCGCCCGCGGCATAGCTTGTGCCGGAGCCGTCCTCGGCGGTGTTCCAGCCCACGAAGGAGTAGCCTTTGCGCACCGGCTGCTCGGCCGTAACCTCGGTCTTGGTTACGCACTCAACGGTGGCGAATTCGGCGGTCTGCTTATCCTCGGAACCGTTCAAATCGTAGGAGAGGTCGAAGGCCTTCTCCTCGAATTCGGGCTTGGTGAAGCCGCAGTACTTGCACTTAGGGGTTCCCTTGCGAGTCCAAGTACCGGCATTGTCAGAGGCCCACTCGGTGTAGGAGACGTTGAAGGCGTTGTCGTGCTCGCCGTCGGTGTAATCGTGGGTGAGCATCTTGCCACCGGACCACACGAGCTCGCCGTCAATGTTGACATCGGTGCGGCCGGTGTTGTTGGTGCTTGCCTTGCCACCAAAGCCAAAGAGCTGCGAGCAGGTGGTGTTGTCGCGCTCGGCAGTGACCGTGTTGTCACCGGTGAAGTTAAGAACGTACTTATAGGAACCCATATTCGAGTCGTTGATGTTCAGCGCCTGCTTAAGCATGCCCAAGAACGACTTCGAATTGAACTTGCAATTTTTCACGTTGACGACGATGTCATGATGGCCGGCGCTGTAATCGGTGTAGACGTTAATCACCTTGCCGCTGGCGTTAAAAGTGCAGCCGTCAAACGTCATGACCGGCGAGCTGTACGTCCAAAGAGCGTAATCGCCACTCGGGGCGTTGAACGTCGTGTTTCTGAACTCGGCACCCTGATAGCCCCAGTAGAACGTCTTACCGTTAATGACACAATTGTCAACAACGGTCTTATTGGCACGAATGAAGCCAAGATAGTCCACAGAGCCGGAACGCAGCGTCATGTTCTTGAACGTAACGGTGCCGGCGCCGTCAAAGGAATAGTCGCCGTTGTACTCGGTGCCATAGTTTGCAGGATCGGGCACAAGTGCACCGATGTTCCATGCGGTCTTGTCCGTGCCCAGACCCTCAAAGGTAAGGTCCTTACCCTTGGTGTGACCCTCGGAGTTCACCTTGTAAAGGGTGTAGTTGCCCTTGCCGAGCTTGATGGTGTCACCGCTCTGCGCCGCGGCGGTAGCGGTGGCAAGATCACTGTAGCTTTCACCGGTGCGGGCATTGGTAATCGTGCCGGTGGCACCGTCTGCGAAGGCGGGCGATGCGACGCTCATCGTGACGAGCGCAACGGCAAATAGCGCTGCGACCACACGAGAGGCCGTTTTCAAAAACGACTTCATGCTGAGACTCCTTTGATTCCAGTGGCATTTTTATCAGCTTTTATATTGTAGTACTTATGGCACTTTTCTAACCCTCCGTTATAAAGTGAATTGGCAATGCTGACATTTCGCACGTGCGCGTCACTCCGCTGTTGCTTTGTTGCAGCGATTCGCGCAACAAAAGCCAGATTTTTGCGTTGCGTTCTGTTTGCTGAACGGTGTGAATGTATCAAGGTGCTATTGCACACGACTGCTTTTCTTGGGGCATCGGAGTGCTGTCCTATTGCCTGCCATAAAAAACGGCGATGCCGACGCCTGCTGTTTAACACGTGCTTATCGGCTAGACTAGGCACCACGAAATGAACGGCGTGATTGGATGGCACTTGCCGTCCGATGCGCTTGGCAAGCATTGAGGGTGCATGCACATGAGCCAAGAGATGATGGACAAAACCTGTCGCGAGTTTGCCCAGGCGCTTGCCGCGCGCGAGCCGGTTCCCGGCGGCGGTAGTGCGAGCGCCTTTGTGGGCGCGCTGGGAGCCTCGCTTTGCGGGATGGTCGCTCGCTACGGGGCGACAAACCCTGCGCTTGCCGATCGCGCAGACGATCTGACACGCGCATTTGCCCAGGCGGATGAGTTGGCGCAGGAACTTGTGGGTCTGGTTGCCGAGGATGTTCGTGCCTACGGGCAGGTGTCCGCGGCGTATGGTATTCCGCGCGAGGACCCGGCTCGACCGGCTGCGATTCAGGACGCGTTGCACGTGGCCGCCATGCCGCCGTATCGGATCATGGATGCTTGTGGACGCGCGCTGGCGCTGCTCGAGGACATGGCCGATAAGGGGTCGCGCCAGCTGCTGTCCGACGTGGCCTGTGGCGCCGTGTTCTGTCGCGCCGCTATGCAGGGCGCGAGCCTGACGCTCTTTGCGAACACCACGTCTATGAAGGACCGGGTGCGCGCCGAGGAGCTCGAGGCGGCGTGCGATGAGCTGCTGGATACATGGCTGCCGCGCGCCGATGCGCTGGCGCGCCGCGCTGCCGACGCCGCCAGGAAGAGGGGATAGCCATGGCCGAGCTGCTCAAAGGGGCTCCCGTTGCCCGTGCTTTGACCGAGGGGCTCGCTGCTCGCTGCGCGGCTTTGCATGAGCGCGGCGTCGTGCCGACGCTGGCCATCGTTCGCGTGGGCGAGCGCGAGGACGACCTATCCTACGAGCGCGGTGCCCTCAAGCGCTGCGAGAAGGTTGGCATTGAGGCCCGCCGCGTTTTGCTTCCTGCCGATGTTTCGCAGGATGAGCTGTTGGCGGTTATTAAGGACATCAATGCCGACCCTGCTGTTCATGGCTGCCTGATGTTTCGTCCGCTGCCCGTCGGGCTTGACGAGGATGCAGTTGCCGCGGCACTCGATCCCGCCAAGGATGTTGACTCCATGACGCCGGCCTCGCTGCTTACCACGCTTTCGGGGCGAGGCGAGGGCTTTGCTCCCTGCACGGCCGAGGCCGTGTTGGCGTTGCTGGACCATTACGACGTTGAGCTGGATGGGGCAAAGGTCGCGGTCGTCGGCCGGTCGCTGGTGATTGGCCGTCCCGTTGCCGCCATGCTTACGGCGCGCAATGCCACGGTGACGACGTGTCATACGCATACGCGCGACCTTGCCACCGAGTGTCGTGCGGCTGATATTGTGGTTGCGGCCGTTGGACGTGCGCGCACGATTGGCGCGGATGCGGTCCGCGAGGGCCAGACGATCATTGATGTTGGCATTAACTGGGATGAGACTGCTTGCAAGCTGGTCGGCGACGTGGATTTTGATGCTGCGGAGCCGGTCGTTGGCGCAATTACTCCCGTACCGGGCGGCGTGGGCGCTGTAACGACAGCGATTCTTGCCAAACACGTGATTGAGGCGGCGGAGCGCGCATCGAAATAGGCGTTTTGGGCTGTATAGAGGGTCAGCTATATTCCCGCTGTGCAAAAAACGCCAAATATGAGTACTGTTGCCAAGATAGTCACATATGTTTTATGCCATTTGGGCTTCCTAGTGATATCCATTATCGTTAGGAAGCCCATTTTATTGAACCTATGGGGAATAAAGTTGTCTTGCTTTTTCACAAATGGGGATTTCCGGCAGTCGTTACAAGGAAATTTGCTGCTACTAAATTGGTGACAGTACTCATATTTGGCATTTTTTGCACACAGGGGTCCCGAGGGGTCTCGAGGGGTCGTGGTTTCGCCCTTTTTGCGCCGAAGCGATACACTGGTACCGTTTGATTTCTTCGCTCAAGGAGGATGCGCATGCCGTGCACGACGATTTTGGTTGGTAAGAATGCGAGCTACGACGGGTCGACGCTGGTCGCCCGCAACGAGGACTCGTCCAACGGGGTGTTTGAGCCCAAGCGCATGCGCGTGGTGCATCCCGACGAGCAGCCGCGCGTCTACACGAGTGTCCTGAGCCACCTGACCGTCGAGTTGCCCGATAACCCCATGCGCTACACGAGCGTCCCCGATGTCGTTCCCGGTCACGGCATTTGGGCCGAGGCCGGTTTCAATGAGCTCAATGTGGGCATGTCCGCAACCGAGACGCTCACTACCAACGAGCGCGTTCGCGGCGCCGATCCGCTCGTGGACTACGTGCCCGCCAAGGGCAACGAGGGTGAGGACGGCTATGTGCCGGCGCAGCCCGGCGGTCTGGGCGAGGAGGACATGGTGACCCTGGTCCTGCCGTACGCCAAGTCCGCCCGCGACGGCGTTCGTATCCTGGGCGACCTGCTCGAGCGCTACGGTACCTATGAGAACAACGGCATCGCCTTGAGCGACGTTGATGAGATCTGGTGGCTCGAGACCATCGGCGGCCACCACTGGATCGCCAAGCGCGTGCCCGACGACGCCTATGTGACCATGCCCAACCAGCTGGGTATCGACAGCTTTGACCTGGACGACGCCGAGGGCGCCCAGACCGACCACATGTGCTCCGCCGATCTGCGCTCCTGGATGGCCGAGTGGCATCTGGATCTGACGCTGGGTGTTAAGGGCGACGGTCCTGCTGCGGTCTTTAACCCGCGCGAGGCCTTTGGCTCGCACAGCGACAGCGACCACGTCTACAACACGCCGCGCGCCTGGTACATGCAGCGCTGCCTCAATCCCAGCGATGTGTGGGACGGTCCCGACGCCGACTACACGCCCGAGAGCGACGACATCCCCTGGAGTCGCGTGCCCGAGCGCAAGGTGACCATCGAGGACATCAAGTACGTGCTTTCGAGCCACTACCAGGGCACGGAGTACGACTGCTACGGCAGCAAGGGCACGCCCGCCACGCGCGGCGCCTATCGTCCCATCGGCATCAACCGCAACAGCCAGCTCGCCGTGCTGCAGCTGCGCCCCTATGCACAGCCGGCGTATCGCGCCGTGCAGTGGATGGCGTTTGGCTCTAACTCGTTTAACGCGCTCGTGCCGCTGTACGCCAATGTCGAGACCATGCCCGAGTACTACGCCGATACGCAGGCTCGCGTGACGTCCGAGAATTTCTATTGGGCAAATCGCCTGATCGGCGCCTTGGCCGATGTTCGCTTCCATGAGTGCGGTCGTGCAGTCGAGGATTATCAGGAGAAGGTCGGCGGCATGGGCCACAAGCAGATTCACGACGTTGACGCTGTCGTAGCCGCGTTGCCCGAGGCCGAGGTGCCTGCCGAGCTCGCCCGCGCCAACGAGGCCTTTGCCGAGCTCGTGCGCGTGGAGACCGATGCCCTGTTGGGCAAGGTGCTCTACACCACGAGCTGTGCCATGAAGAACTCCTTCGCGATGAACGACAACGTAAGGTAAAGACAACCTTGCAACGAGCGAGCGGGACAAACGCCGTCAAAGGCTTTGCCCCGCTCGATTTCTATCTTGGCGGTAAAACGATTTTGTGTCGTTCACCTAATCTTGGGTACAAGAAGGCCAATGCAGTTGTTCACGATTGGAGCCAACCATGGTTATGAAATTCGATCAGCTTGTTAACGGTGCCATCAACGTGGGCTTCGGCGCCGCTGCCGTTGCCGTCGAGGGCGGCAAGAAGGTCCTCGACGACCTTAACACCAAGGGCGAACAGGTGCGCAAGGACGCCGGTACCCCCGATATCGCCCGCAGCGTTTCGGATATGTTCGAGCGGGCCGGCGGAACTATCTCCGACCTCACTGAGCGCTTGGGCATGCAGGGCGAGACCGCGGCGCAGCGCGTGCTCGACGAGCTCATCCTGGCCCGCGTCCGCGTTATGACCGCCCCCGAGCGCACGGCCTTTTTGGCCCATGTGCGCGACATTGTGGATTCGGTCGAGGATAATGTGACCTCGGTGCCCGTCGAGTCTGTTGAGCCCGACGACGCAGAGGACGCCGAAGAGGCCGAGTAGCAGCGCAGATGGCAGATTCCACCACCGATTACAACAATCTAGATCCCTTGGGTGACGAGGCGGCGGTTGTCGATGAGGTTGAGGCCGCCGTCTCGGGCGCTCGCAAGAAACCGCGCGCTGTCGATATGGTCCCCGAGGAGCCCGACGCGATGGCGCCGGACGAGGAATACCAGCTCACGCCGGCGGGCCGCCGCGAACGCATTGGGCAGATCGTTCGCCTGATCAAAAAGTATCGCGTGTGGGACAACCTTACGCCGGTTCGCCTGCGTCGTCTGCTCGAAGAGCTCGGCCCCATGTTCGTCAAGATGGGGCAGATTCTGGCCAACCGCTCCGAGATCTTGCCGCAGCGTTTTTGCGACGAGCTCCGTCACCTGCGCTCCGACGTAGAGCCGGTGCCGTATGAGGTAGTGCTCCGCTGTCTGGAAGAGGAATACGGCCAGCGCTTGGGGCAGATGTTCGACGCAATTGACCCCAACCCGCTCGGTAGCGCGTCGCTCGCGCAGGTGCACCGCGCCCGTCTGGTGACAGGCGAGGACGTGGCCGTTAAGGTGCAGCGCCCCGGTGCGCAGCAGGTCATGGCGCAGGACATCGACATCATTCGCTCGGTGGTACGCATCGCCTCAAAGTTCGTCAACACCGATCAATTTGTTGACCTGCACGGCGTGGTCGAAGAGCTGTGGACTTCGTTTCGCGAGGAGACCAACTTTTTGGCCGAGGCCAAAAACCTCAACGATTTCTATGACTTCCACAAAAGCGTGCGCGGCGTGTCGTGTCCCAAGTCCTACCTGGACCTTTGTACCGAACACGTGGTGGTCATGGACTACATCGACGGCATCTCCATCGCCGATCCCAAGCGTTTAGCAGCCGAGGGCTATGACTTGGAAAAGATTGGCGCTGCGATCGTCGAAGACTATTCGACGCAGGTGCTCGACGACGGCTTTTTCCATGCCGACCCGCATGCGGGAAACATCATCCTCAAAGACGGCATTGTCTACTTTATTGATCTGGGCATGGTCGGGCGCATGTCGAGCCACGACCGCGGCATCGTCAAGGATATGATTTTCGCCGTGGCCGAGGGCGACGTGCCCAAGCTCAAGGACTCGCTCATGCGCTTTGCCGTGACGCGCGGCGATTCTGCCGAGCTCGACCATTCGACCTTTTTGTCCGACTTGGACTTTATCGTCGCCGACTTTGCGGGTCTTGACCTTAAGGATCTTGATATCGGCGAGTTTTTGACCTCGCTGCTAAATTTGGCGCGCAAAAACGACGTTGAGCTGCCGAGCGTGGTGACGATGTTCGCGCGCGGCATGGTGACGCTCGAGGGCCTGCTGACCGAGTACATGCCCAACGTCAACATGATCCAGATCATCCAGACGCATATCAAAAACGAGAAAAGCACCTATGCGCGCGTCCGCGAAATGGGACGCGATCTTGCCGCGAGCAGCTATCGCGCGGCAAAAGGCTCGCTCGAGGCGGCCGAGTATCTGGGCTTGGCTTCGCGCATGCTCACGCGCGGCCAGCTTAAGGTGAACACGCAGATTATGAGCAGCGATAAGGCGCTGCGGCAGCTGGGTGGAATTATCGACCGCATGTCGATGGCAATTGTGATTGCCGGCCTGTTTATCGGTTCGTCGGTGGTGTACTACGCGCGCATCGAGCCGGTTGTGTTTGGTATCCCGGTCATTGGCTTTATGGGCTACGTGAGTGCGCTGGTGTTGGCGCTGATGTTGGGCCGCGAGATCTGGCGCAACAGTCACGGCGTCAAGCGTTAACGATTTTCCGGGATCAGAGGAAGACGGATTCTTTTGCTCGGCACTCCATCCGCACCCTAATCTATTGCAAACCATAGCTTTTACCTTGGGCTTCGCCTGCGTGCGAGGCCCTTTTGCGTGATACCATACTGACAGTAATAATCGATGGCCTAGATGGTGGTGCGGAGACGCACGAATGCGCGGTTTTCCTGCGCGTTTGGGAGAATCGGGGTGCAAGTCCCCGGCTGTACCAGTAACCGTAATTCCTCTTGGCCCGGGATAGTCGCGACGCAGATCGGACGGCGCGCCCGGGTCGGTAAGGTTAAGTCGGATCGCCTCCCATCTTGTACGCGGCCGCGGCGCATGCCGCCGGTACGCGTTGGGCTCTGGAGGGAAGGGGGACCCCGATGGGGGTACTCGAGCGCAATGTGCGCGATGACGTGGGGCAGCCGCTGGGCAATGCTCCAAGTTCAGACAATAGGAGACAAATGGATATGTTTGAAGACGAGCGCCAGCGTGCCTCTTGGCATCGCCATGGAGCGATTGCCCGCGGCGTAGCCAAGCGCGGTCTGGTGGCGTTCCTGGCTTTTGCCATGGCTTTTGGCACCACGCCGGCGCAACTTTGGGCCGACGGCGCCGAGGGCATTGCCGAGGCCGTGGCTGCTGCGACGGGCGGCGAGGGCGCGGCGGCAGGCGATGGCACTGCTGCCGACACCGGCGCGAACAGTGCTGCCGTGGAGGACGGCACGGGTACCGGTGACGCTGCTACCGATCAGGGTGCGGCTTCGGGCGCCGCGAAGGGCGGTGACGCCGCAGGTGATGCGGCTGAGCCCGACAGTTCCGCCGCGATGCCTGCTGCCGCTTCGGAGCAGGGCGATCCGAAGGCCGCTGCCGCTTCTGCCACGACGCTTTCCAGCGAGGCCAAGGTCTTCATCCAGGACACCAAGGATAAGGACAACTCGTATTCCACGAAGTCGGGCGCGCTCAAGGCTGGCGAGACGCTTTGGGCAAACATGTACGACGAGGTGGAGACCGAGGACGATTGGGGTGACACCACCACCGAAACTCAGTCCGTCGCCAACCCCGGCACCTGGACCTACACCTGGCTCGCCGGTACGGTTAAGGCTAGCAATAATGTCTCCGACTACACCGATATCGTAGGCCACGAGCAGTCCCTCACCGTCACCGATGCGATGGTGGGCAAGTACTTCATCTGCAAGGTAACGGTTGATGGCAAGGATTACTACGGGCCCGCTGCGTACGGCTCGGGCATCAATGCCAACTCCATCCCCGGCCCTGTGCTGGGTGCCGGGCAGATGGAACTCTACAGCGTCAAGCTGAGTAGCGACGTGCCGAGCATAGGCGATACCCTTACGGCGACGCCGTACAAGGATTGGTCGAGCCCCGCGGGGTCTGACGCCAAGGTCACCTACACCTGGTCCGCTTCCACCTCTTCCTCCTCGGGCTTTACCAAGATCGAGGGCGAGACGGGCGCTACGCTCGTGGTGGGCGACGACCTCGAGGGCAAGTACATTAAGGTTGAGGCCACTGCCGGCGTCAACACGGTGAGCAAGACCACTTCCAGCAAGGTCAAACAGGCCGGTGCGGTCGAGATTTCGGCCGTGTCCATCGTTAACACCAAGGACAACACGAGCGTCTTTGCGGTGGGGGATACCGCTAAGGCCCGCGCCAAGGAGAAGGGCAGCGCGTACGGCGCGTTCGTCGACGCGAGCAAGCTCAACTATCAGTGGCAGAGCTCTGACACCAAGGGCGGCACGTATACCGACATTGCGGGCGCCACGGGTGAGACCCTCGAGCTTACCGACGCTTTGGGCGGTAAGTACCTCAAGTGCAAGGTGTCCTCGAAGATCGGCTCTTCGAGCTTGACCAACTCGACGGGCGCTCTCGTTGCGGCTACCGGTTCAATTTATATCACCAAAGTGTCCATGAGCCCCTCCTCGGGCAAAGTCGAGGTTGGTTCCACGATCACGGCGACCGCCACGGCGGGTTCCACCGACGTTACCACCGATTCGCATGTCACGTGGCAGTGGTATAAGGGTACTTCGAGCACCGCCAGCTCGTGTAACACGCCTATCGAGGGCGAGACCGGTAACACCCTGACGGTGACCGCCGCCCTCAAGGGCTACTACGTCGTGGCCAAGGCCAACGGCGGTTACGGCGAGCAGAAGCCTTCTTCTTACTATGCGGCGGGTCCTGTTTCCGTTGCGGGTCAAGTGGAGCTCTATGACGTGCAGTTCGAGGGCTCTCCCGCCATCAATGGCGTGCACGTAGGCGATACGCTCAAGACTAAGGTGCGCAAAAAGGACGGTTCGCGCTACAGCTATATCGACCGCACCGATAATGTGACCTACCAGTGGCAGTATGCAAATAGCAGCTCGAGCCTCGACTCCGCTTACACCGATATCCCCGGTGCCACCGAGGCCACCTATACCGTTGACGCTGCCTATGCCGGCAAGTATCTGCGCGTGAAGGTGACGAGCGAAAATACCGTTTCCAGCACGCAGAAGAAGAGCTCCTCCGGCGGCACGCAGCTCGTAGCTCCGCTCGGCCCCGTGACGCTCAAGGGTCAGTACAAGCTGGCGGGCATTGAGCTTGCCGATAAGAACGTTACGCTGAGCGTGGGTTCAAAGATCACGCCGAGTGTGCAGGTGCCGGGCAGCTGGTCGGGCTCGACCAAGGACGTGCCCGACGATGCCGAGTTGACCATGGCGTGGTATGCCAAGGGCGAGGGCGATACCGATTGGACCGAGCTTACCGACGGCATCGATACGACTGATGGCAGCCTGACTATTTCGGACGCGCTTGTTGGCAAGCGCATCAAAGTTACGGCGAGCGCCCTCGACAACACCGTTGAGTGGGTTTCGCCCGATAGCGTTACCGCAGCGGGGGAGTATAACCTGCTGCGCGTGACCACTACGCCGCAGATCAATAGCGATTCGACCCATCTCGTCTCGGGCGATAGCGTTAAGGCGACGGCGCAGGCCAAGCGCGCCGACGGTTCGGCCACCAACGGTATCGACGTCACCGGCCAGTCGACTGTTGCCTGGTATGCGGCCGACGACGCGAAGGCTCCCGCGGCCGACTGGACGCTTCTGCCCGATATGTCGGGCGCCACGGCAACGGTTTCGGCTTCTGCCGCGGGTAAGTATCTGAAGGCTGTCGCCACGAGCGGCAGCTCGAAGGTTGAGCTCGTCTCTGTCAATCCCGTGATCGCCGCAGGCTCGCTTGAGGCCGCAGTCCAAAAGCTCAGCGATGCCAATAAGCAGATCGCTGTTGATTACAGCGCCAAGGGCGGCAACGTCAACGATGTTCTGAAGGCGCAGCTTGCCGATCTGGGATTTACCGATATCGACGTCAGGGTCTCTGAGGGCGGCGTTGCCTTTAAGGCCGGGGACGCCAAGGCTACGGTCGGTATCTCCGACGCCCAGGATAAGACCAACGGCGATGTGACGTTCTTCTTCATTGACCCCAACGACTACACCGGTTACAACATCGACGGTCTGCGTAGCGCCGATGTGGTGTTTGAGCTGTCGCGCGATGGCAAGACCGAGTACTACCAGCCCAACAAGTCGGTGCAGGTTGCTTGGAACGAGGCCCGCGTTCAGCAAATGCTCGACGATGCGGCCGAGCAGGTTGCCATCGGTTACGCCGTAGGCGATTCGGCTGAGTCCGTCACGTCCAACCTCACGCTTCCATATCGCGCGGGCTCCAAGAACAAGTTCGAGGTTAGCTGGAAGAGTTCCGAAGGCGATGTCATTTGGCCGTCCGGTTATGGCTGGGACGACTACACCGGCAAGGTGACACGCGTTTCGAGCGATCGCACCGTAACGCTGACCGCGACGGTTTCGTTTGTGAGCGGTGGCCCGAGCGATGTCGAGGGCTCGCACGACTTCGCCGTGACCGTCAAGGGCGACCCCGAGAAGGTCGCTGCCGACAAGAAGGCACTGCAGGAGAAGGTCGATGCGGCCTTTACCTACGACAATATCAAGTACCTCGACACCAAAACGGTTGCCAACAAGGATGGCCTGACCGCCGACCTGCAGATGCCGCGCACGAGCACGCTCAATATCGACGGCAAGTACTACAAGGTCGAGTACTCCGCCAGCACCGATGACATCACGTTTAACGGTTACAAGGGCACGGTCTACCAGCCGCTGCCTGGCACCGAGGCAGCGAAGACCAAGGTCACCCTTACGGTGACCGATAAGTCCAACGCCGAGGTCACGGCAAGCAAGTCCCTCGACTTTGCGATTGCTCCGCAGGACCAGGGCGAGCTCGATGCCGAGCTTTCTCTTATGAAAAAGGCGAAGGCCGGCTATGCTGCCGCCATTCTGAATGGCCAGGACGCTAGTGCCGTTTCGACCGACATGCACGCGTTCCAGAAGGTTTATCTCGATGCCGACGGCAACCTTGCCTGGAGCTACAACAAGGCAACGACCGATTCGACGTCCCCGGGTATTGTTCCGGTCGATCTGCCTGGCTATGACGCGATGTCTGGACAGGATTGGCGTCTGTTTAAGTCGAGCAACAGCTCCATTGTTTCTGCCGAGAACCTCAAGGTCACGCAGCCCGAGTACAACACGAAGGTTGTTATTTCCTCGCGTCTGGCGAGCGAAAAGTACGCTCGCTATGCCGAGCGCTATCCCGACAATGCCACGTATGCCAAGCTTGCGAACCAGGATGTCTCGGCAAAAATCACGGTTCTGGGCACGAGTGGCCAAAACAGCCCGGAAGTGACGGCGACGTGCTCCGTCATTGGCATCGATGCCAAGGGCAAACAGCAAACGTGGGCTGCCGCGACGCAGTACACGCTCAAGAATGGCTCGACGGCCGCCAATCTTTCCGAAGAGCTCTTTAAGCAGGCTGGCCTCAAGTCCGACTACGACCCCAACGGCTCTTGGGGTTGGGTGCTCAATTCCATTACGTCGCCTTTCGACGCCGATCGCACCCTTGCATATGACGCTGCTACGGGCGCATATTGGCAGCTGTTTATCAATGGTGTTGCGGCGTCGGTTGGCGCTGGCAAATACACTCTCGAGGCGGGCGACTCTGTCGTTTGGTGCTACTCGAAGTACGGTGACCCCGCACCTACCGATCGACTTTCCGTAAGCTGCTCCGTTATCGGTCAGGACGCTACGGGTGCTCAGCAAACGTGGGCTCAGCCTACGACCGCGTTGGTGGAAGAGGGCGCAACTGCCGCCGATCTTTCCGAGCAGGTCTTTAAGCAGGCCGGTATTGGCGCCGACGTCCAAACCGGTTCGTATGGTTGGTTCCTCAATTCGCTGACTTCTCCGTTCAATAAGAGCGTGAAGC
This sequence comes from uncultured Collinsella sp., assembly GCA_902464485.1. GTDB lineage: Bacteria > Actinomycetota > Coriobacteriia > Coriobacteriales > Coriobacteriaceae > Collinsella. The sequence continues at coordinate 123,874 of CABQJJ010000001.1, forward strand.
TTTCGACCGTACAGGTTAACGAAAGCACCTGGAAGTCCTGGCAGTTCTTCGTTAACGGCAAGATGGCCAATGTCGGCGCCGGCAACTACACGCTTAAGGCCGGCGACGAGGTTGCCTGGGTCTATGGTTCCAATGGCACCATGCCCGGTCAGGTTTCTGTCTCGATGGAGATCATCGGCAAAAAGGACGGTAAGGCCCAGCGCTGGACCGATCCTTCGATGCAGGTGTTTGTCGAGGGCACGACGATCAAGGACGCCACTGCCGCCTACTTTGATACCTTGGGCATCAAGTCCGAGATGTACGATCAACATGGTTTCTGGGGCGTTCACAGCCTTGTCTCTCCGCTTGATGGCACTAAGTTGGCCGGCGCTTGGTCGTTCTTTGTTAACGGTGTTCCCGCAAATCAGCTTGACAGTGACTGCGTGCTCAAATCGGGTGACGAGATTGTCTGGGCTTATGCTCCTGGCGATACGGTGCCTAATCCCGACGAGGTCGTAGTCGATCCGAGCGCCCCGCGTCCGACCGATTGGAAGTCCGATTGGGATGGCAAGTCCAATGCGGTGGTCGAGAACGTTTCGACGCCTACGGGTGCGCTAGCGAGCTCTTGGACGTTCGACTGGAAGGCGTATTCTGGTTCGGCGTATCCCAACGCGAGCGAGCCTATTGTCGTGAACGGCAACGTGTATCTTGCCGTCAACAAGCGCTTGCTAAAGATTGACGCCGAGTCTGGCAAGGTCCTTGCCGAGTCGAATCTTAAGACTGCGGTCGGTTACACCTCGCGTCCGATTTATGCGAACGGTTTGGTTATCGTTCCGCTTGACGGCGGTGCGGTCCAGGCCCTGACGGCTGACGCGCTCACAACGGTTTGGGTCACTGACTCCGTGAGCAGGACTGCTCAGTCGAATTCTCAGCTGACGGTTGATGGCAATTACCTCTATGTCGGCACCGTTGATGTCGACTATGGAACGAGTACGTACAATAACGGTCATCTGACGCGTATTAATATCCTGACCGGCGCTGTTTCTTGGCAGCATGTCAATGCCGACGAGGGTTATTACTGGACGGGCGCGACGGTGGGCGATGACTATGTCTTGGTCCCCACCAGTGCCGGTACCGTCGAGATGCTCAGCAAGTCTTCGGGCGATGTGCTCGGAAGTGTTTCGGTTGGTGCTCTTGTCAACTCAAGCTGTGTGCTTTCGGCTGACGGCAGCCATGCCTATCTAATCTCGCGCGACGGCAAACTGCACGTGTTGGCGATTTCTGATGGCGACTCACGCGATGCGGATGCCGCTTCGCGTATTACCGAGGAGCGCGTAGTTGACCTTGGCCTTACGGGGTGTGCATGCGCGCCTACGATGCTCGACGGCAAACTGATTATCGGTGGCGAAGTCAATGGCGGCTCAGCGCTTGCTATCGTTGACCTGAACAACAACTTTGCCACGACGCTGGTCACGACGGCGGACGGCTCTCAACTGCCAGCCGGACTTGGTGGCATCAAGGGCGCTCCGCTGGTGAGCACTCAGGCAGATGGCACGTATGTCTACTTCACGGTTAACTACGGCGAGAGCTCTGATTATGTTAACTACACCTCGGGCGGTGGCGTATATCGTTACAAGTTGGGTGACGCTGAGGCTTCTGGCGTGTTTAGCGCAACAGGCCACAACAACTACTGTGACTCGCCAATCGCTTGTGATGCCCAGGGCAACTTGTACTACATCAACGACTCTGGCACGCTGTTCAAGCTGAATGCTGGCGTTAAGGTTTCGTTTAGCGCTGGCGAGGGCTCCAAGGTGGATTTCCAGACCACGGCTGCCAACGGCTCTATTACCAAGCCTGCCGATCCGACGCGCGAGGGCTACACCTTCGCTGGTTGGTATACCGACGAGGCTTATACGGAGGAGTATAAGTTTGATGCTGCGGTGACGGCCGATATGACGCTGTATGCCAAGTGGGTCAAGAATGCTGTTAACCCTGGTGGTAATGGCGGCTCTGGCTCCAACGGCGGCAATGGCGGTTCGGGTAATGCCGGTGCTGGTTCCGGCTCCGGCAACGGAACGAGTGGCCAGCAGAGCGGCGGCGCTGTTGCTCCGGGTCAGAAGCCGGTGTCTGCCACGACCGCGACGGAGACCAAGAACGGCAAGGATTCCAAGAAGGATTCCGGCAAGGACGGCAAGAAGTCTGACAAGAAGTCCAGCAAGTCAGGCTCCAAGTCCGACACGGGCTCGGCTGCCGCGACTACCGCTAAGAAGTCCGCTGAGGCTCCTGTGCAGCAGTCTGGCTTCAATCCGCTTGCCATCGTTGGTGTTGCGGCCGGCGTGATCGGGCTTGCGGTCATCGGCGTGTTCGTGTTTACCAAGCGTCGGTAGGTGAGGGCCGTGTCCAATAAACCTCAGGACGCCGATTCCAAGCAGCCCGACTCGTCGTTCATTCAGCTCGACGATGCAAAGCAAAAGGGCGCCGCTTCGGCGGCGTCCGCCCCTCGGCGAAAGGCGCTCGTTGGCGTTCTGACGGCCGCCTGCATCGTGTTGATTGTCGTCTCGCTTGGCTTTGTTCACCCCTCTGTCAGCGGCGCATGGTCCATCGACTGGATTGTCCGGACCGTGACAGGGAAGAGCGTCGTTGCCAAGGATGCGTCAGTTTTCGGCTCGACTACCGCTTCGGGCAAGGCTGGGTCCAAGGACTCCAAATCTTCGGACAATGCAAAGGACGGGTCGAAGAATTCGGGTGAATCTGATTCCAAGGACAAGTCTGAATCTTCGGACAAGAAGTCGGGCAAGGAATCGAAGGAGAAGAAGTCCGATGGCAAGGACGGCAAGACGTCCAACAACGCGTCTGCCGGACAGGGCTCTGAATCCACCGGTGGATCGAGCTCTTCTGACGGCTCTTCTTCGGGTGGCGGCTCGGCGTCCGGCGGTGGGTCTGCATCCAACAGTGGCAGCGCCTCTGCTGGCAATCAGGGCGGCTCGCAGCAGCCTGGCTACGTCACGGTGACGGTTTCGGTCACATCGAGTGCCGTGGGTAATCCTGTGTCTTCCGGCGGTACCTTCACCTTTAACGAGGGTGCCACGGTCTACGATGCCCTGTGCGCCCTGGGTCTCTCTGTAAATGCGCACGGCTCATCGTACGGCACGTATGTCGCCGCTATCGGTGGTTTGGCCGAGAAGGAGCACGGTGGTACAAGCGGCTGGATGTATTCCGTTAACGGCGTAACGCCCAACACGGCTTGCAGCAACTACGTTCTCTCCAACGGTGACAGCGTCGTCTGGTATTACGTAACGGGCTAAATGCCTTGACATAGCGCACGGAGCGGGCGGTTCGGACAAACATTCGAGCCGCCCGTTTTTAATGCGAATGGGATGGGGTTTCCAACTAGGGCTCAACCGGAAATTGCATCCCATTCTGAAGGTGAACTCTGGGATGCGGTTTCCGCATCAGCGTCCATTGGGAAACGGCGTCCCGTTCTGGACGTCGATTCCGGGATGCGCTTTCCGTTTTGACGTCCGCGGGAAACTGCATCCCGGAATTCCCGCTCAGACCGGGATAACGTTTCCCGATGGGGCGGGTTTCGGAAAGCGTGTCCCGCTCTGAGGGCTCATTCCGGGATGGACTTTCCGCATGGGGGTTCATCTGGAAACTGCGTCCCGTTCTGGTGACTGATTCCGGGATGCACTTTCCGGTAAGGCCTCATCGCGGAAACTGTGTCCCATTTCGGTCTTGTGGCCCGCTTCGCATGCCTTCCTCGGCATGCTCCACAAACAAAAAAACCGGCTGGAACGAGAATTCCAACCGGTTATACCTTCAAGCAAATGTCGAACAAACTCGAACAAACTACGACTGCGCGCCCTCGAGGAAAAAGCGACGGCTAAAGTAGTTGTACCAGGTGACCAAGAACGTGGCGATGGCCTTCATGGCCTGGTAGCCGATGCTCAAAAACGTGACGCCCACAAACATGTACAGGTCGTTGAGGCCCAGACCAATCACCGACAGGATGGTGAAGATCGTGAACTCGCGCTTACGGCTCATGCCCTCGCGATGATCGAACACGTATTTCATGCTGAGCCAGTAGTTGACCACGACGGATGTGACAAACGAAATCGTGGTGCTCATCAAAAAGTCGAGATGAAACAGCTCGACGAGCGCAATGAGCATGCCCCAGTCGATGCCAAAGGAGATAAGACCCACGACAGCGAACTTGAGGAACTGCT
>CABQJJ010000002.1 GCA_902464485.1 uncultured Collinsella sp.
CCCTACCCGCACGCCCAAAAGTGCGTGACTTTTGGGCGTGCGGGTAGGGCGGGTGTGGTGCCGAGCCGGTGCGCGACGGAGCTTTGCCGGGGGCCATGGGGCGGAACGACTGGGTTACCGTAAGCGCCCGGTGGCGGCTTTGCCTGCTGGGCGGTGGGCGATAACCCCCTGAAATGACGTAGCAGTCGTTGAGCGGAGAGGCTCGTGCGGACGCTGACCGCCGGAAGCGGTGGTAGACTTTGGGCTGGTCAAAGTCCTTCCTACATTTTGGCCAGCCCGGCGCTTGGGTTGGTAGCTCGCGCCGGGCTTTTCTTTTTTCGATTTTTAATACTGTGCTGTCGCTTAGTTCCCTGTACGGGGTATTTTGACGGAGTTAGCGATGTGGCCTATGCGCTCGGATTGATGAAGAGCGCTGCCTTTGCGAGCTCCTCAGTTGACGCCCATGCCACGGCAATGTGGACGAACGTATCGGGCTCATCTGTCTGCGAGACGATTACCAGTTCGTTTTCACTCCCCAGTTCGAGACGGTAGTCGTGGATGCCTCCAACGATATGGAAGCCCGACGTGCCTTTTGTCGGATCGAGCACATCGATGCCGAAGGTGATTCCTCCTTCGAGCGTCGTTGCGTAGCGAATGCACTGCGGTGTCTGCGCGAAACCTTTGAGAGGGCTGTTTCCGACTGACAGGGTGTACGGTTTGTTGCGCTGTAGCTCGTTGAGCGCGATATGGAGTATGACCATGCGGTTGAGTTGCGGCAGGCGGCCTTGGTTGACGTCGTCGATATCGAACGTTGCAGGTCCGTCGTCCCCGATAACGCTGAGCATTCCGGCTGGCGTGTCGAGTTTGGTCTCATAGCTGTCGAACATTTCGCTCCCTTTACTGTTGACGGCGTTATTTGACTGAGCGGGCGTGTGTCCCGTTGCGAATGTTTTGGCGCGCGTGTTCCGTTTGCCCTCGTTTCCAGTATGCCGATATCGTCTTTAGTTTGAACATCCCATTTTCATACTGAGCGGGCGCGTGTACCGACGCAATGCTTTTTGGTGTACGCGAGCGTTTGGTTTTCAATTTTCGTTTGGGGACAACGCTGTATTTTCGAGTACCCCTTATTTACGATGAGCGGGCGTGCGTAATCGCCATTGTTTTTGCGCTCCGTTTCGTTTTGCCCTTGGTCTCGTTACGTCGTCATTCACATCTTTTTGAATACCCCTCTTTCGCGATGAGCGGGCGTGCGTGAGACCGTTGCTTTTTCGTTCACCTTCTTCGTTTCGTTTTAGATTTTTGTTTTTGTTTCTTCGTTTCGTTTTCGAACGCGCGAGCGTTTCAGCCGGGAAATAGCTCTAATAAAGCTTTAATAATTGTTTATACCCCTATTTTTTACTGACAGCGCGTAGGGGTACCCCCTAGGGGGTAGGCTCGATGTCGTTCTTGACCAGGGTGTTGTCGAATGCCCAGACCCACCAGCGTAGGTGGTCATCGGCGCCGTGGACGGGATCCTCTTTGTGATAGTGCTCGAGGTAGATATCGGTCTTCCAGCGTGCGAAGCGGCAGGTGTATGTCGCAGTCTGCGCATCATTGATGATGGGGCCGAAGGGGATTGTCTTCACGATCTCGTCGATGGTGAAGCATCGGCCATCGGGCCAGCACACGCGAATAGGAACGATGGAGCCGTCGGCGTTGGTGCGCGCGAACACGTCCACGTACTGCTTGTGTACTCGGCGGCCGGGCTTGGTTCCGCGGCAGCGTATGGTCTTGTTGGCGGGGATATCGGTGGCCACTAATGTGTCACCGCGATTCCGGAGCCGCGGGCGACAAACCAGCGGCCGTTTTCCCACCACAGGGTGCGGCGCTGGCGCGCGATGCAGATGTCGTAGCGCACGCAGAGGTTTCCGAAGATCATGCGGCCGAACTCCTGGCGGCAGTAGATGGATTCGGCCTTCCAGCAGCGGCCGTCCGCCCAGTGGATATATTGCGGGTCGGCAGGGCCCGTGACGGGGCTATCGTCGGCGATGGTATCGACCTGGATGTAGATTCGCTCGGGCTCGCGTGGGATGCCGCAGGTGCCCGCGAGGGAGTGCTTTTTCATAATCACGCTGCCGCCCCTTCCGTACGCGTGTTCGCTGTTTGGTTGGTACTAGTATCGAACGAGTGTTCTTATTTGTAAAGCGAACGTGGTGTGGGGGTTGCGTGGGCGTGTCCGGGCGGGGTGCATGGGGAAAGAAAAGCCCGCGCAGGTTGGGCGCGGGCGGGTGCTGCTAGGCGGCTGGGATCTCGGCGTTGGTCTTGATTCTGTTGATGATCTCGATGAGCTTTGTGCGCTGCTCGCCGTCGAACATTTTTACGAATGACATCGGGCGATCGAAGGGCGGCATGGTGAGCGCCATGGCTTCCATGTAACCGTTTTCTACAATGTAATCCACAACCCTGCGAACGAAAGCTATCTGCTGGTCCGTGAGGTTTCTGGTATTGATGAACTCGGCAAACGCCTCGTTGGCGGCATCGTGGTCGAGATGCGCGATCTTGCGTACCAAAAGGCCGAAGCCTGTATCGCCGTAGGCGTCTTCGTAGTCCTCGGCATTGCCCAATTCCTGCGTGAACAGACGTCCAAGCTCTTGGAATTCAAGTTCCGTTAGAGGCTTGTTGTGGCGAAGCTTATGGATGACAAGCGAGTCTGCATGGTCGCGAATGTACCGCTCGACCTTGAGTTTGTAGTTAGTGAAATCCTCTTGCGGAGCCAAATCGTCAATGAAATTGATTTCCGTCACCGGATCGGCAAGATGCGTCACCACTGGCTTTCTGCCACTATCGGAGTCAATGAATTGAATGAGGCCACGTAGTTCCTTGCGGATCTTTTCGAGTTCGAGGAGGCTTACGTCCTTGAGAGGGTCTTCGTCTGTTAGCTCCTTCAACAGAGGCAGCTTCTCCTTGACCTGCGGAATGGTCGTTTTCTTCTGAAGTTCCGTGGAAATGCTGACGAGCTGACCGATGTGCCTCGCTGTCTTTGTGCCCTCGCACTTGGCAAGCATGAATCCATACACGAAGGCATCGAAACGAAGGGCCGCCTCGTCCTTTTCGCCGTTGTAGACGAGCGGAGCGACTTTACTTGTCAGAACGGCGACATCGCCTTCGTTCAGGCACTGAAATGCACTGGCCTGGCGGTATTTTTCGATTGCCTGCCTCTGGAGTCGGACGGCGACGAGCTCCTCATTGAGCGACGTTATCTGCCCGTGGACGGTGTCGACGAGCTCGGCGCGCAGGTTCTGATGACCTTCGTCCGCAAAAGCTGATTCCTGAAGGATTTTGATGAGCGTTACCTGGCGGGAGAAGATAAGTTCGGACAGTGACGTGCCAACCTTACCCTCGACTTCCTTGGCTTTGTTCTTGAAAAACTCAAAATTCCTGCACCAGTCAAAGATGAAAAACCTTTGCTTGTCTTCGTTTGTTCCGGTAAGCGGATCTTGGACGTTTAGGCCTACGCATGGGCGAGTGCCACGGCCAATCATTTGCCAGAACTTTATCTTTGAACGGACCTTTTTGAAAAAGACGAGGTTAACGATCTCCGGCACATCGATGCCCGTGTCCATCATATCGACTGACACGGTGATTGCGGGTAGGGGCTTGAATTCAAACTCCTCGATAATCGTATGCGAGTAGTCGTCCGAATGTAGAACGGTCTTGATGTAGTCGCTTGGATAGTTGGGATAGAGTTTGCCGAAACGCTCGACAATAAACCGTGCGTGTTTTTGGTTCTGAGCAAAGATGACGGTCTTTCCGATTTCTTGGCCGCCATGGACGCGGATGCCCTTCTCCATGAGCGTCTCAAGTACGTTGTCGACTGTGGGCTGGTTGAAGACCCACTTATTGACTTCGGTCGGAGCGATGGAATCAGGTGTATCTTGTCCCGTCTCCTCGAAATCGTCCTCGAGTGACTGTTTTTCTTCATCGGTCAAATCGTCGTATTTCTTACCGTTATCGATGAAATCGGTGTGGGTGTCGATTCCTTGATAAGGAACGAGAACATGGTCGACCTTGGTAGCAGTGTCGTATTCGTAGACGTATGTCGGCACGCCGCGCTCAACCTGGAAGAAGTCATACGTGTTGCGGTCGACTTCGTTTGCCGGTGTCGCGGTGAGACCGAGGATGAGTGCATCGAAATAGTCAAAAATCGCCCGGTATTTCTTGAAAATGGAGCGGTGTGCCTCGTCAACGATGATGAGGTCGAAATGCGCGGGCGTGTACATGCGGATGCCGTCACCGTTTTTGATCGTGTCGATGGCGTTGAGAATAGTCGGGTAGGTGGAAAATACGATACGCGCGTTGAAATTGTCCTTGTCTTTGCAAAGGTCGCAACGGGAGGAGTTTGGCAGATATTCCTTGTAGCCTCGTGCGGCTTGGGAGACAAGGGACACGCGGTCCGCAAGAAAGAGCACATTTTTGACTTTGCCAGCCCTTATGAGGACATCGGCTAGGCCGGCAGACACGCGGGTCTTGCCCGTACCGGTCGCCATGACCAAGAGGCCGCGGCGGTGGCCCTCATCAAAATTGTTGCAGGCGTGCTTGATGGCCTCGATCTGATAGTAACGATTTTTGCCTCCGCCGGCGATGTTGGTGTCGATCGAGACGGACGATGTCGGGATAGCGTTGTTTTGCCTGCTCATGAGACGCTGGAGATCGTCTTGAGATGAAACGCCGCTTACCGAGCGCATTGGGGCGTTGTCCGCGTCGATGAAGAAGGTTTCGAATCCGTTTGTTAGGAAGATGAGAGGACGGTAGCCGTACTCTTTTTGCAGGCAGTCAGCATAGAGACGTGCCTGCTGTAGTCCCTTTTGAGCGGATAGGCTTGTCTTCTTTGCCTCGAGTACCGCAAGCGGTTTTCCGTCTTTACCGAGGAGGAGATAATCGATATAGCCTTTGCCGTCCTTTGTTCCCCGTGCGGTCGGCATACCATATACTTCGCGCTCTTCGATGGCGTTTACGCCCAGTGTCCAACCGACGAGTCCGAGATCCCAATCGATATAGCGCTTTCTGGTTTCGAACTCGGAGATTTCCTCAGGGTTGAATTCGCGTGACTTTTCATTCTGCGAGCGTGCGGCTGCGAGCTCGTCTGCCATTACCTGCAGCTTTTTCTCGAGCGCTTCGATGTCTGCGTCCTTTTTTGCAAGAAGGGCGCCCGCCGCTTTGATTTTGGCGATGGCTTCGGGTGTGAGCGTGACAGATTTAGCGGGAATCTTGTTCTCGTCGAACGAGCGAACGTGGTAATTGCGTCCGTAGCAGTAGTCGATCCAGTCGACGAAGTTGAAGAGCGCCTTGAGTGCAAGGAGGGCATCAGCAGATGACACATGCTTGTCGGTATGGACCGACAGATTGCCAAGCTTCGTGATGCCGATGAGCGGCCTCCATACGCGTTCGTCCACACATTTTTTAAACGTGTACTCATGAAGCAGGGAGGACAGGTTGTCTTTATAGGGCATGACGATTGTCGAATCCGCAGCATAGACCCACTTTACTGCGAGCTCCAACGCCTTCCTGCAACCGACGGCGCACATGGCGGGGGAAGTCGCGTAGATTTTCTCTGCCTCAATGCAAGCGTCCGCGAACAGATCGTAGTAACCGTTTTTGGTTTTGAGGAAATCGAAGTTCATAGGGCGTCCTAATCTGCGGATTTTTCCTGTGTGCCTATCGTAGAGCAAGCTGGTGTCTTTTGCGTTGGGACCGCCCCCATCGCGTTGAAGGATGGGGGCGGTTGGCGTGTTTGGCGACTGCTCGTAGGGCTTCTGTTTAGGAGAAGTACTCCTGGGCCAAACTGTCGTAGAGCAGCTGTAGCTTTACGATTTGCTGCTGGGCGATGTAACGAGATTTGTCGACCTGGGTGACGAAAGCGGCGAACTCTTGTTGAAGCTCAAGCGGAGGCAGGGGCATAGAAAAGCCTTGCAGCGCCTTCTTGTTTACCTTTGGCATTTGGGCGCGCCCGGACAGCGGGAGTACATAGTCGAGAAAGTAGGCGGAGCGCATTACTTGCGCAAGATAGATGCGGTTGCACCTTTCTTTTACAGGGAGGATAGGATAAGCGTCAGCCGAACAGACGCCATCGAAATCGGGCAACGCAACTTTATTCAAAACAGGACGAATCTTGCTGTAGATGATGTGCTGCGCGGTAAAGGGATATTTTCCGCTGATGACCCCATCTTCGGCAACAGTTCGATAGCCCGACAGTCTTCCGGAATTCGACTCAATGCTATCAATGCCAATATGAGGCTTGTTCGCATGAGCGTCCAGGTCATTGGTCATATGGGTATCGATGATGGCAAACGACTCAAATGGCTCAACTGGCCAGTTATGCATATTCGATTTCAAGTCCCCGAACATCTCGGCAAACCGGGATTTGACGAGGGCGTCCAGCTGGCTCAGCTGAGTTTTCGCAGACCCAACTTGATTCTCAACTGCAGATAACTTATTAACAGCCTCGAGTTGGCAATCTAGAGTCGGTAGTTTAATTTTAAACTCTGCAACATGCTTCTTAGACAGCTCCTTAAAGGTTGCTCCATGGCCATTTGCTTGAAGCTCTGCAGTTCGGCTTTTCAGACATCGAAATAGGAACTCGTTGTTGACTGCTGCGGTGCAAATCAAGTTCTTAAACCCCTGGTTGCAGCACATTTCTTCGACGGTGATAGCAACCTTGCCTATCGGCGCGCGAGTGGTAAGCAATATGGTGCCCCTAGGCATTAAATGCAGGTTGGCGCTCTTGTAGCCGGCATCAGTCAGATGTCTCTCCGTATCGTCAATGTAATGGCTATCTTCGCCGAGCTCCGCCGGAGTAACCCACTTTATTTCACCTCCCCAGTATTCATCGACTTTTGTTTTTGGTGTAGCGCCAGACACTATTGTGCAGATGTCTCCCAGTTTCACCCATTCCCCGCTAAATCCGGGTTTTTTATTCACTCAGATCACCTGCCAGCATTTTGCGGAGGTCTGCGAGGCTTGCTGCCATCTGCCTGTTCAGATCGTCGAGGTCGTTGAGGATTTCTTCGGTCGGCGGATACTCGATATGCTCGTAGACGGTTTCCGTGTACTTGTTGAAGCTGAAATCGTAGTCATTCTGGACGATTTCATCCTTGGGAACCAGGAAACTCTTGTCGGTGCGGCTACGCTCGCGCTCGTGCTCGAGGTCGGACCAACGCTTGAGGATGTCGGGAATGTCGTTGTGGCTATCGTCCGGATCGCGCTTATCGTCGAGCGTGAAGCCGTCTCCCTCCATGTTGTAAAGCCAGACGTCATCGGTGCCGCCAGCGTCGGTCTTGGTGAACACCAGGATGGCAGTGCTCACTCCAGAGTAGGGTTTAAAGACACCACTCGGTAAATAGATGATAGCCTCGAGTTTTTGATTTTCGACGAGCTCGCTGCGCAGCTGTCCGTATGCCTTTGCGTTGCTGCGGAACAAGACGCCGTTGGGGACGATGCAGGCACAGCGGCCGCCCTTTTTGAGCATGCGCAGAAAGAGCGCCACGAACAGGAGCTCGGTCTGCTTGGAGCCCACCGTGCTGTATAGGGTCTTGTCGACGTCGTCCACGTCAACCGAGCCGGTAAACGGCGGGTTGGCAAGCACGATGTCATATTTATTGGTGTCTTTATTCTTGTCAGAGATACTGTCGAGATAACGCACGTCTGGCATGTCTGCGCCATGCAACATGAGGTTCATGGTAGAGATGCGGAGCATCGTTTGGTCGATTTCGAAGCCCGTAAACTGCGGGGTCTTACCGTCGCTTCCCGCGTACGTGGCCCAGTCATCGCTTGTCATATCGTTCTGATACTTGTTGCGAATATGCTCGGCAGCAGAGATGAGAAAGCCTGCCGTTCCGCAAGCCGGATCGCAGATGAGCTCACCAGGCTTGGGGTCGACCATCTCGACCATCATGTTGCGAATGTGCTGCGGCGTGCGGAACTGTCCGTTGGTGCCTGCAGTGGACAGTTTGGAAAGCATATATTCGTAAAGGTCACCGAGTTCGGCAATGTCGTCATCAAAGTCTGAAAGCAGGCCCTCGATGCCGTCGACAGCATCCCCGAGCAACTTGGGCTTACCGGCCGGAAAACCGAACGTCGCTCCTTCCATGGCCTTAGCGAAGGCTGACTCTTTTCCAAGCTGCTTGATGAATGGGAAGACGAACTCGCTTACGAGAGGGTACATTTCGCCGGCGTTCTTATCTTTAAAGCGGCTCCAGCGCAGCTCGCTACCCTGAATATGCTTATCGCCGATTTCGAAGGTGTCAGGGAAGATGTGCGGGAGACTCGCGCCGGTCGCTTCTTCCATGCGCTCCGTCTCGAGCTCTTTTTCGTCGAGGGAACGCATAAACATGAGATAGGTGAGCTGGCTGATGACCTCGATGGGGTTGGTGATGCCGCCCTCCCACATCTTCTGCCAGATGGCGTCGACTTTGTTTTTGGCTGCTCCGGTAATCATGGTGATCCTTTCTTATAAAAGATGAGAGTTGTTATTTGGTGATGGCGTTCAGCAGCGTGCTCTCTAATAAAAGCTCACTTTTAGCTGCGATGGCTTGGCAGAGCTCGATCCTGTGGCGCGTTCCTTCGTAAAGCGCAGCGAGACGTGCCTGTTCCTTGCGGGGTGGGACGGGAACCAAAAGTTCGGCCAGGTCGCGCTTCTTTATGAACTGGAGCTTGAGGCCCTTGCTTATTTCCTGAAGCTGCCTCTTTGTCTGCTCAAGTCCGAAGAACGCCGCGAGGTAGCGAATGTCCACTATTGAGTCGGGGCACGCGCGCAGGATGAGCGCAAAAGACGTAACAAGGAGTCCGGAATGGTTTTTATCGATGAAGGCGCAGTCATATGGCGTTGAAGTTTTGACGATGATGTCGCCTTCATGCGTATAGAGGTCTTCTTTGACGCCTGATACGGTTTCGGTGCTCAGCAGCTGGTCATCGATGCCGTTTGCGGTCATTGCCGCCGGTGTGAGCGAGCGGACCTGCTTTGGGGCGTCTTTATCGGACAGTTTTCTTGCTCGGCTGATGGGGACGCCAGCCATGATGTTGACAAGGTCCCCAAGTGCGATGAGTTCACAGGACACGATCGGCTCCTTTCATAAAACGTAGGTCTTGGCTAGAATGGTTTTGGTTTTGCGGCTCGTCGACTATGGCGAGCCCTCTTTTTGGTTAAACACCTCACATCTCTTCCGGCTTGCGCATGCCGGAGGACGTTGCTGATGGAACTGTTCCAACTGTTAGGAACAGAATATATCACTCCGCAGAAGAGTCAATAGATTTGTTCTAAATATTTGGAACAGTTTAAAATATTCCTGCAGCGCAATCGCCGCTGGCCGATTCTCCTGTCTTGTGGCTAAGGATTTCATCGCAAATGAACCTATGATTAGGTTGATTGGCGTCTGTTGATAAGTAGTTGTTGACGAGGGGTGCTATCGTTGGACCTGATGAGAGGGTGTCCGCAATGTGCGGCGTCTCTTCTTGGCATAGAAAGGGCTGTGCTGTGAAACTGCCGGGGAAGAAGAAAAAGGCGCCTGCTGAGCAGGAATGGGTTGAGGAGCCGCAAAAGGCTTCCAAGCCGTCTGACTTTGTGGGTAAGGCAGCCTCGAAGGTTAAGGATTTTGTCGATCCGACCTTTGAGGAGCCGCTGCCGCCGAAATGGAAACCGCTATCGCGTCATCGAGAGATTAAACGACGGCAAAAGCAGCGGGATACACGCAAGATAATTGTCTGGGCAGTTGCTTCCTTCGCAGTGTTTTTCGCCATTATCGGTGTCGGAATCGCGCTTGACGGCGGCAGCACTTCTGTTTCATCTGAACAGCCTGCCATTGAAAAGGCCGAACCGAAGAAATCTAAGGCTAAGAAAAAGTCTTCGACTGAACCGGTTGCTATCGCTGAGCCTGAACCCGAGCAGGAGCCTGCTACGCTGACCGATTTGGTTGTGAAGTTTGTCGATGTTGGCCAGGGCGATGCGAGCATTATCGAGTTCCCCGACGGCAAGACGATGCTGATTGACACGCCGCGGGGCAGGGCCGATACCGTGATGACGACGCTGAGGACAGACGGTCGCTCGACGATTGATTGGCTCGTGGCGACGCACCCGGATGCCGACCATATCGGTGGGCTCGACAGCGTTATCTCCTCGATGGAAATCGGATCAATTTGGGCGCCTGAGGCGAATAGCCCCACGCAGACTTATACGCGTTTTCTTACGTCCATCTCGAATAAGGGCATGGGCATTGAGCCCGCCTATGCCGGACGCCAGATCGCGACGAGCGAGAACTATTCGATTGACATCCTGTGGCCGCAGCAGGGCGTGAGCTATTCCGAGGACAACGCCTATTCTGTGGTCGTCAAGGTCACCTACGGGCAGAACACGTTCCTCTTTACGGGCGATGCGCCGGTTGAGGCCCAGAATAGTTGCGTCGATGGACACGTTGACGTGTTGAAGGTCTCGCACCATGGCAGTGCTTCGGGCATGAGCAACGGACTCGCTGCCAAGCTGACTCCCACGATAGCTGTGCTCTCGTATGGTAAGAACTCCTACGGACATCCCACGCAGGTCGTTTTGGACGCCTTGTCTGGTGTTGGTTCGCAGGTCTATGGCACCTATGTCCACGGCACGATCACTGTTGTCTCGAACGGCACGGATGTGACCGCTTCGACGGTTAACGAAGGTACCATTACAGCCGCCAGTCAAGACTCTGGCGCTTCGTCGCAGGGTATCGGCTCGGGCGGTGGCGGCGGTGGATCGAGCGGAGCCGCTGAGCAGCAAGCTACTCCTGCTCAGACGGCGCCGGCTGCACCGGCGGCTGACCCCAGTGCCGACACGACGGTTGTGATTACGCCAACGGGAAGTAAATACCATCGTCCCGGCTGCCGTACTACGTCGCGCAGCAAGAGCCTGACCGAAATGACGAAGTCGCAGGCTCAGGCTCAAGGATACGCCCCCTGTGGCGTCTGTAACCCCTAAGGGAGGACGATATGCAGGCAATCGTTGACCGCATCGAAGGCGATATGGCGGTTCTTGAGGTCGACGGCACGAAGTTTATGGATGTGCCGCTGGCAGAGATGCCCGAGGGCTGTGCCGAGGGCGATGTTTATGAAGGCGGTCCCGGTGCATGGGTTAAGGACGACACCGCGAAGGCCGAACGTCTGAAGACCAATGCCGATCTAATGGCTTCACTCTTTAAGCACTGATAACAACACGACTACCTTGTGACAGGCCCGTACCCTGAACGCGAATTGTTTGGGGTGCGGGCCTATTTCTATGTCGGTCCGCCCGGTTATGGAGGGTATCCATGGGAGCTGAGGCCAATGGCGAAGAGACGATCGACGAGACGCAGGAAGTCCAAGAAGGGCAAGAAGAGGTGCCGTTGAACGAGACCGCGCCCGAGGGTGTTGAGGACGGTGCCGGCGACGCCGAGACCGAAGACGACATGCCACCCGCAACCGATGCGACCGAGGCGCGCATCAAGGAGCTGGAGGAGCGCCTGGCCGCGCAGGACGTGGACTTTAAGCTGCGACTAGCCGGTGCCCGCAACGTGAAGGCAGCGCAGGCGCTGCTTGATGACCATGACGGCGACGTCGATGCGCTGAAGGCAGCCGAGCCTTGGCTGTTTGAGACTTCACAGGCTACTTCACAGCAAGTTACTAAGCCCAAGGGCAAGACCGGGCTGCCGAGTGCCGGCGCTGCCGTGGATAGCGAGAAACAGTTGAAGCACTGGCGCGAGGTTGCCGGACTGGGTGAATAGGGCTCGAAGATGCCCTGATGGGAGGTTATTTTGGCTAATACGATTGCTGCAATTAAGAACTATACGACCATCCTGGATGAGGTGTATAAGCGCGAGGCCCTGTCCACGTGCCTAAACTCGCCGCGTCGCATGGCCCGTGCCGGCCGCAACGCCAAGGAAATCATGATTCCGAAGATTTCCGTGACGGGTCTTGGTGACTACACGCGCAACCAGGGCTACAAGACCGGTGCCATTACGTACGAATACGAAACCAAGACGTTTAATTATGATCGAGGAATCAAGCTGTTGGCTGACGTGATGGACGTCGAGGAGGCCGGCGTTCTGGACTGCTTTGTCGCTGCCGGTGCCGAGCTGCAGCGCACGCAGGTGGCACCCGAAGGCGATGCCTTCACCTTCTCCGAGATCGCGGGCCATACCGGCGTGACCAAGGAGACCAAGGACTACAGCGCCGCCGAGGCTGCCGACGTCCTGGGCGATCTGCGCACCGTGACCAACGCCATGGATGAGAAGGAAGTCACGCGCGAGAGTCGCTATCTGTTCATCACGCCGACGCTGAAGGGCATGCTCGATGACTACTCGACGCTGAACCCGACGCTTTCCAAGAACGTGCTGACGCGCTTTGCCAAGATCGTCGAGGTGCCGCAGGGCCGCTTCTACTCGAAGATCAAGCTGAACACGGGCGACGGCGACCAGTTCGGTTACGCCAAGGATGCAGAGGGTAAGGCTCTGAACTTCCTCGTGGTGGAGAAGTCCGCCGTGATCAAGTTCGATAAGCACGTGGCGGGCCGTGTTTTTAGCCCCGACGAGCTGGAGAACCTGGACTCCTACATGCGCAAGTACCGCAAGTACGGCGTCGTCGAGCTGCTCGACAACAAGCTGGACGGCGTGTACGCATGCGTCGGTGCCTAGCATGGCGCGCCAATGCAGTCGCCCGGTCATCTGCTCGGGCACGTGCTCAGTAGGTGCGGTGGACTACATCTTCTACCAGGACGAGTTTGGCGGCGAGATGGGCGCGGAGGAGTTCGCGCGCATCTTGCCGCAGGCCGAGCGCCACGTGAAGTGGATGTCGGGAAACCCCGACCTTGCGGGTGCGCCTGCCGACGTCGTGATCTGCTGGAAGCGTGCTATCTGCGCCGCCGCCGAGGCGTTCTATGAGTGGGACGAGGATCGCAAGGGCGCTGTCTCGCTGGGTGATTACAAGGTGAGCCGCTACCTGGAGGACCGCGAGACGACCTCGCGCGAGGAGGCAACTGCCGCCGCCACGCGTGAGCTCTTTGGCACCGGCTGCCTGTTTGGAGGTCTGGGATGATGGCGTTTATGGGCTTGAGTCCGATTCCGCGCTCGATGCTTCGCGATTGCGTCGTAGTGCGTATTCCCGATGGCGAGGGCGGCTTTAAGGGCGGCCGCCCCTTGGGCTGCGTGCGCGTGCAGACCGTGGATGTGGTGAGCGAGGATGGCCACCGTTCGACCACGGGCGGCGGCCTGATGTACGTGGACCGCGTGAACAGCGTGGGTGCGTTTGAGATTCCCGTCGGGAGCCGCGTGGAGTGCCGCGGTATGGATTATCTGGTACGCGAGTGCCGCCGCTTTGAGGATAGCGACGGGACCTGCCACCACTGGGAGTTGACCTTATCGTGAGTGTTATGGATGTCGTGGCCTCCATGCTGGGAGCCGCGGATATTAAGGACGTGTTTACCACGGCCCCTGCCCGCAGGACCTGTGCGACGCCCATTGTGGTACAGGCTGCCGAGTTTGAGCAGATCGCCGAGGGCAAGCACGCGGGTCGCTGGACGGCGCTGGTTCCGGTGCTGGTGGTGGCGGAGGGCGCTATGGAGGGCTATCACCGCGCCCGCCTGTGCAGCCGTGCCCTGAACGAGCAGGACTGGCACGGGCTGGATGCCGAGGACGTGGACGTGCTGGGCGTGGTCGCAGGGATGCCCTCTTATAGGGGCACGGACAGCGGCGGGTATTTTATCTGGCGAGTCGATGCCCGCCTGACCTGCGAAACGGTGTGAGGTGGCATGTGAAATCAATCATCTTTCGCGGGCATGACTTTGGTGAGATCTGCACGGCGAGGACGACGTTGCTTCCCCTGGCGGTGGCAGAGCCGAAAACACGTTTCATTCCTGGGCGCCCCGGCGCCCTTTTGTTTGGCGGCAAGCTGCTGCCCGTTGAGATTAAAGTGCGCCTGATGCTGCGCACCGATCGCCGCATGGATGCCGCTATGCTGAGCGAGATGCGCCACAAGCTTGCCGGCTGGCTTGCGGGAACGGAGGGTGGCGAGCTGGTGCTGCCCGAGGAGCCGGAGTTGACCTATAGGGATTGCGTCGTGACCGACGTGAAGGCGTGGGATGCCCTGTTCGAGGGCGGGAACTGCGATATCACCTTTACCGCCCATGATCCGGTGGCGTATGGGCCGAAGCGAACCGTGACCGACCTGACCTTTGAGGTGGGCGGGGTGCGTAAGACCTGGCCGGTGCTTACGGTGAAAGCGGTCGCGAGTAAGACCTTTATGGTGCTGCTGGACGACGCGTACCATCTGACGTTTACGAACCCGACTTCGAACAACGACATCGTGGTGTTCGATTGCCAAAACGAGCGGGCCTTCGTAAACGGTGAACCTGCGGACACCCGCGTGACGTTCTCGAGCCAGTTCTTTGGACTGGCGCCGGGCCAGCACGCGCTGAGCCTGCGCGCCTGCACATTGGTGAGCTGCGAATTCTGTGAGCGGTGGTACTGATGGGCGAGAAGATCACGCTCTTTTGGCTCGACCGAAACGACGTGCGCCTGGGGTTTCTGCATCCCATCGGGCCCGTCACGCACCGTGAGGAGTTGCGTGGGGACGACACGATTGAGCTCTATTGCAAGGAGACGCCGACCAAATACGACCGCATCTTGTGGCGCGACCCCCAGAGTGGTGAGTGGCATGAGCACGTGGTGGTGCAGACGACCGAGGATATGGGCGTTGAGGGCTGCAAGGTGCTGGCGAGAACGTCGCTTGTCGACGCGGCGGCTAACTATTGCGAGGAGATGCGCTTTGTGCTGGCGCGTCCCCGCGCGGCGGTCCCAAGATTTTTGGGTGAGCTGTATCCCGACCGCTGGAATATCGATATCCCTGATTATGAAAGCATACAGACGCTGATTTACCACATGAATGGCTACGACGCTCTCCATAAGATTGAGGAAGATGGCCGCATCGAGTTTGAGACGCGAATCGACGTGGGCGATGCCGGCGTGCTGGGGCGCACCGTCGTTATGCCGGAGGACGGGCGCGGCGGTTATCGAGGGCTGCGGTTCACCTACGAGAAGGGTCTGAGCTGGTGTCGTAGGACCGTGATCGACACCAACGTATACACGGCGCTCTACGGTTGGGGTATCGGCCTTCCGATCCTTAACTCTGACGGCGACTTCACAGGCGGATACACACGGCGTCTCACGATGGAAGAGGCACTGATTGACCTTCACCGAAACAAATATGGCAAGAAATACGTGACCGATGAGACCGCGCGTCAGCACTGGGGTATCCCTGTGGGGAGCAAGAAGATCCATCGGTTTGGAGAGGTCGTCTTTACCGATATCACCGACCCGACGCACCTGATGACCGCGACGAAGGCTGCCCTGAAGCGCATGAACCAGCCGAAGGTGGTGTACGAGGCGAATGCCGCGTATTTCGCTGGCGGTATCGATGCCATGCTCGGCGACAAGGTGACGGTGACCGATACGTCGGAATCGCCTGCCTGGGTACTGCGCTGCCGTGTGGTGCGCCGCGAGAGGGCAATGAGCGAATTTGGGGTCGATACGTCGTTGGACATGGGCACGGTGACGCCGTTTGGTGCTTACGAGCTGGAAGACAGCGTGGACGATGTGACAGACGGTGAGAATGCCTAGCATCCTGCGATTTTGACCTAAGGAGCCAGGTGATGACACCGTTAGAAGAATGCGGCCTGCAACGCCTTGAGTGGGCGCTCGACGATTGCTGCTGCGGCGGCGAGCTGCTGGCGAGCCCGGCGGACTTTCGCGGCCGTGGCATCATCATCGACATCAGCGAATACGGTAAGCCCTACGACCTGACGCCGCATCGCGTCTATCTGGTGTGGCGTCACCGCCTGACGCGCCGCCGTGGCTGCGTGGAGATGTTCAACCCCGATGACACCATGGGCCGCAAGGCCGTCTACTGGCCAAAGGCGATGGCGCGTGCCGAGGGCACCGTGGAGTGCCAGGCGATGATCAGCTTTGCCGACGGCGGCGTGATGACGTGCCGCACGTTTTTGGCCCGTGTGCAGGAAGACCTGAGCGCGAACGTGGACGCCGGCGACGGCTTTACGCTGTTTGTGGAGGCCATCAAGCGCTACGAGGATGCTAAGGGCGAGATTCTGCGGCTCGCCGATGACCTGCGCAAGGAGGCTGCCGTGGGCGGCTTTGCGGGACCTCCCGGCGAGCCTGGTATCGACGGCAAGCAGGGGCCGCAGGGCGAGCCCGGTCCCCAGGGGCCGGCTGGATTTACGCCCAGGGTCTGGATTGAGACGGATACCGAGGGTTCCTCGACGCTTTCGGTGACCGATGCCGAGGGCACGACGCATGCGACGCTTTTGCGCGGACTGCGCGGCGAGAAGGGCGACCGCGGCGAGCCCGGCGAGGTCGGACCCCAGGGGCCGCTTGGCGCCAAGGGCGATCCGGGCGAGAAGGGGGATAAGGGAAAAGACGGCGTTTCTCCCACCTTCATTATGAAAACCACCCAGGATATCGACTTCGGTACCTATGGGACCGCTTCCTACACCTCGAGCAAGAACGACGTGAAGGCCGATGACCTGATTGTTAACCGCGATCGATATCTCTGCCGCATCGAGAGCGTAACCCAGAGGACAAACGGTACGTTCAACGTCTCCACCGAGATGATCGGCGGCCTGAGGGGCCTGTGCTTTGCGACATGCACCAAGCTCGACCTTGACGTTGGCAAGAGCACACAGGGCTACTACCCCGTGAGGGGCCTGTTTGTGCAGAAGGACGACATTGTCTTTTCCTTCGATACCGGCGTGGTCGCCGTAGTGACCGGGGTGGGCACGAAGACGGATTTTTGGCACCACAACGTGCAGCTGAAGGGCATCGGCCGGTTTGCGCTAGCTTCGGCGAGCGGTAAATAGCCGAGGCATATCTATGAACAATTGGGATAGGAGTGTTTGACTATGGCTGAGCTTTGCGAATTCGCGCTGCAGCAGATGGTTTGGGAGCTTTGCGGGGATTGCAGCGGCGGCGAGCTGATTGCATCGCCGGCGGATTACAAGACGCGTGGCGTTGCGGTGGATATTACGCTGTGCGAGGAACCGCTGGACGTCTCCGCGCATCATGTCTACCTGATCTGGAGGCACCGCCAGGCGCGTAAGCGCGGCTGCGAGGAGCTGTTTGCCATGGATGCCGCCGCCGGTCGCAAGGCCGTCTACTGGCCACGCGCGATGGCGTGCATCGAGGGCGTGGTGGAGTGCCAACTGGTGCTCTCGTATGCAGATGGCGGCTCCATGACCAGCAGGACGTTTTTGGTGCGCGTGCAGGAGGAGCTGATTGGCTCGGTCGACCCGGGCGACGGCTTTACCCTGTTTGTTGATGTCATTAAGCGCTATGAGAACGCGACGGCCGACCTTTTGGGCGTTGCCGAGCAGCTGCGAGCCGAAGCCGCCGAGGGCGCCTTTAAGGGCGAGCCCGGCAAGGACGGAGCGCCGGGGCGCGACGGAGTCGACGGCAAGGACGGTTCGCCCGGCCCCGCAGGAGAGCCCGGACCTGCGGGAGCCCCCGGACGCGACGGCGTGGACGGCAAAGACGGTGCGAGCCCCAATGTGACGATTGAGCCGGGTGCAGATGGCACCGCCTTGATGAAGGTGGAGTGCAACGGCGTGGTGACGCAGGCCACGGTACTCCAAGGCCCGAAGGGGGATGCGGGTGCGCCCGGTGAGAAAGGCGAAAAGGGGGATAAGGGCGACCCCGGGGAGAAGGGCGAGAAAGGAGATCCCGGACAACCGGGCGAGCAGGGACCCATTGGCGCGAACGGCCATGACGGCGTCGGCGTCACACATAAGTGGGACGGTACGATCCTGCGCATTACAAGCGCAAGCGGAACTTCCGAGGCCGACCTTCAAAGCCAGGCGCCATCCTTTAGGTACGTTGGCGACTCAAGCTTTAATGGCTACAGCAAAAAAATGAAGGTCGTGGTCGACAAGGACTCGTGTAAAGCGGGCGATATAGTCATCAATAAAGATCAGTTCCTCGCGCGCGTAATCAGCCTGAGTGAGTACAACGAAAGGGCGGACGAGGCCGAAGTTGAGCTGCTGGCAGACATACATGCACCCGGCTTGCATTTTATTGAGGGCGAAGATATTGCGATCGGAGAAACCTACGATGCGACGCTCTATAGCTATTTTGTCGGCATAAATGATCGTGTCTTAATGACGTCATCGGGATGTCTGTGCAGCATCAAATCTTGGAGCCCAGACGGGTCTTATAGAAGATTTGTCACGCTGCAATGCTTCGCAAAGATTGGAGGGGTTTCCGCCGACCTTTCCGGATATGCAACCCAAACCTATGTCGATGAGAAGATCGCGGCTGCCATCCCCGCCGACCTTTCCGAGGTGAGCTTCTGATGACGGCGGGAAAGATCGCCACGAGCGTGCTTGTCGATATCGCCAACGCCATCCGCCAGCAGAACGGTGGCGTGCTGAGGTATCGCCCCGCCGAGCTGGCTGCCGCTGTCGAAGCGCTTGATGGAACCAAACAGGGCGAGGCGCTGGTCGCGGAATACCCGGGGCTTGCCGAGGGGCTCGTGCCCGAGCAGGTGTTTACCGATATCGCCGCCGCCATTCGAAAACAGAATGGCGAGGATGCGAAGTACCGGCCCGGCGAGATGGCAGCGGCGATATTGGTGCTGAGCTGGAAGATGGTTGCGAAACCCCGTGCGATGCTGTTCGAAGACGGCTGGTTTGAGCTGAACTTCGTCGATACGGTGCCAGAGGGCCATGGCGCGTGCGAAGGCGTATGGGACCTGAAGCTGGATGGCTACGCCTCGGATTCTGAGCGCCCGTGGCATTCGTCGCGGCAAAAGGTCAAGCAGGCGTGCATCCATTACACGCTGCTTGATAAGGGCGTAAAGAGTACGGCATATTGGTTCGCAAACATGACAAACCTCATGTATGTCAATTCCTTCAATTCCATTGTTGGCGTTGAGGACACGACCAGGATGTTTTCCGGCTGCACGACTCTGTATTCGATTTTCACCTCGTCAGTATTCGACACTTCTGCGATTGCAAAAAGCACGGCCATGTTTGACTCTTGCTACCGACTGGTTGGTCATAGAGGCTATGTTCCGGCTTCTACTGATGATGCTAGGGCGCTGAATGCGGGGGACAACGGCGCTCTTTCGTACGATGGTCCCACATATATGCTGGCATGGAGGAATGGCTACCTATTCGACGATGGTGAGGTCGTTATCTCCAGGGAACAGCCGGAGCGACCCGGCAGAACAGTGGTCGCATCCTCGATGATTTGCCCTGAGGCCAGCTACCGCTCCATTTTTGCTATGCCGTGGGGCCGCAATGCGAAGCAGGTCAAGAAATTGACGATTGAAAGCGGTGTACGGGTTGAGGGCTCGGCTTGTAATCTGAATTATTGGTTCTACGGGTGCTCTGAGCTAGAAGCCGCGGATGGCCTTGCCGGACTTGGCTCGTTCGGCGAAATGAAGCACGCCTTTAACGCTTGCACCAAGCTTGCGCACGTTGACCTGAGGGGTGTTTCGACTGATTTCCTGACGAGCTTGTTCTACACGTTTGCCGGTTGCAAGGCGCTCAAGACGATCTTGGTCGATGCGGGGTGGAAGCTGCCGGAGGGCATCGATTGGAGCGGCATGGCGGGTACGCAGACCTTTATGAACTGCGCCGCTCTGGTGGGTGGTGCCGGGACGACGTGGGATGCCAAGAAGGTTTCGGGTGCCATGGCCGTGGTGGATGCCGAGGGGGCGCCGGGGTACCTGACGGCGGGATAGGCATGAAAAAAGGCCCCGTCCTTGCGGGCGGGGCCGGATGCGCTATTCGTCGACTTCGATAATCTCGAATTCGCAGTCATCCTCCGTGCCGTCTAACGGGTAATCGCCCGGGTTTGACATGTTGAGGATCTCTGCACCGGAGCTATAGCAGGAAACGCCATAGCTTGCCGCATCAAAGGCTTCGTCCTCGGTGTCGAAGAGGTCGTCCTCTTCTCCGTCAGTCCCGTCTGGATAATGGTAGATAACCTTGTATTTAGTCATTTTGTTCCTCCTGAGCCGTCTCTATAGTCTCATTTGATTCCATATAGCTTGATAGAGCTTGCTTCGCCTTATTCGCATCCTCCTTCTTGAGTTGGTAACTTGCATAGAGTTTTGCGATGACTACGCAAACCGGTAGAGCCACTAAAGTGACCATGCCGGCACCTTTCTTGAATCCGTTAACGGCACCTTCGGTGTAGGCAAAGGTCTCGATCGCGTCGATATAGTCTTTTGGGCCGCCGAACTCGGCTGCCGTCTTGGTCAATTGTGCGTAATCCCACATTTTTATCCTTCTATATGTTTAGTTTTTTCTTCCTGCGAAAGCTGAAGAACCACCCTCCGCATTTCATTGATTTTTGCTTTATCTCGTTCGATTTCTGCTTTTAGTTGAGAGGCGACCTTTTCCTTTTGTTCAACGCCCTCCGACAGTCTCTGTATCTCATTGTTCAGGTAAGCGCAGATTTGATATTCAGTTGCCGTCGAGTTTTCGATTGCCTGGTCAGCTCCATGCTTAAGGGCAGCGATTCCACCTGCCGCGCCAAGGAGCGCAACGGATATCGCTCCGATGGGGGAAGAAGCGGCGCCGGCAACAATCCCGGCGTACTTTGCATTGTCCTCGAGGAATTTCAGCAGGTCATCTGAGCTAATCGAGCTTCCCTCTTTCTTCGATGCTCCACGTGTAGCCTTTAGCTTTCCGCTCCTTATCCAGCGGCGGACCGTTTCCGGGTTTGTTTTCAACAGATCTGCAATGTCTTTGACGTTGTAAGTCTCCAAGGCTTCTCCTCTCTGTTAATACTATAGCATGAATGTAGTAATACAAATGTAGTAATAAGGTAATTTGTGACCGTCCCCGATGATTGCCCTAACGAAAGACGTTAGGAGGTCGCTTGGAATCGATTGTTGTTGCCCTTATCGGAGGCGTTGTCACGCTTGTTGGCGTGCTGTGTTCTAACTCCCGTAACCGAGCGGTGATGGAGATCAAGATCGACCTGCTATCGAAGCGTGTCGAGAAGCACAACACCCTGATTGAGCGCACCTACAGGCTCGAACAGGACGTGGCGGTTATGAAGCACGACGTTCAGTCGTTGGCAGAAAGGACGGAGTAGATGGAACAGTTTTTGAAGTCTAACGAGTGGCAGTGGCGTTTGGCCCGAACCATCGTCCAGGGCATCTTGGGCGTGATTGTCGCCAACATCGACCTGATCTTTGGGCAAGTTGTCTTGGACCCCGCCTGGCGAGCCTTGGTCGTGGCTCTCGTCATGGCGGTGCTCTCGCCGGTGATGGCCGAACTTGATTCGGGCGGTACGGCCTAGGAGGTGATCCAGTCTGTCCCAGGGGCGCTGTGGCCTATGGCCATGGCGCCTTTGTTGTAAGGAGGTCTATGAAGAACAAGAGATTGACTGTATGGCTTGCCGTGCTGGCTGTTGCGATGGCACTTGCCACGCCGGCGCAGGCGTACGAGACCCGCGAGGCGATTGTTTCGCAGGGACATGGAGCATGCTCGCCGACGTTTCTGGCGGTCCATGAGACGGGGAACGCCGGTGCGAGCGCGGCTAATCATGTGACCTACTGGCGGCGCACGGCAAGCTGGGTATGCATGACGCACTATGTCATGGAGCTGGACGGCGGCGTTGTCTACCACACACAGCCCGACAACACGGTAGCGTGGCACGTTGGCAACGGCAACTCGCGCTGTGTGGGTATTGAGCTCACGCATGCGACCGATCGCGAGGCTTTTGAGCGTCAGTGGGATGAAGCCGTCGCCTGGTGTGCCGACTACTTGCGCGTGCGCGGGTGGGGCATCGGACAGCTGGTCTCGCATCGAGACTGCTCTCGTCGCTGGGGTGGATCGGATCATACGGACCCTGACGGGTACTTTGCGGCCTATGGGCGCTCATGGGAACAGTTCAAGACCGCGGTGGCGATTCGTATGAATGCCCAGGCGGCTGGCGGCCATGATGCCGGCTTTGCGGGCGGGACGTACCGATGCACGGTGAGCGCGCTGAACTTGCGTACGGCCCCGAGCCTGGGCGGGCGCGTGGTAGGTGTCCTGCGACAGGGCGAGACCGTTCTGCTGGATTCCTGGTATACCTCTGCAGATGGATGGATCTGGGGACGGCTGCGCCGAGACGGGGCGGTGCTTTATGCCGCTGTGGGTAAGCCCACGGGCAAGCCTGAAGCGAATGACTATTTGGTCTTGGCTGGGGCTGGTGGCGCGAGCTATGACGTGGACGCGTTGGCGCGCGCCGTGATCCGTGGGGAATACGGCACCGGGGCCGCGCGCCGGAATGCCCTCGGCGCACAATATGGAGCTGTGCAGCGACGTGTGAACCAGATATTGAGTTAGACGATCAGCTGTCATGGGGATAGAGCGCCCGCGCACGAGCTTTTCAATGGCAAAACGCGCCCTGGGCCCTGAAAAAGCCCAAGGACGCGTTTTTGCTGTTGGAAAGTCCCAGCGCCCTCACTTTTATATGGTGAGACTGGGCTACTCCATGGCAGACTCGCTCATCGCGCTTCTGTAAGCTATCGTGAGTTCGAGCTCTTCCTGGCAGCGCTGGAGCTCTGGTAGGCTTAGGGTTTCCAGTAGCGCTTTCCAGCTCGCTACGTTCATGGCGTTGGTTGCATTTTGAAGTTGCTCGACCGCCTCGGTGCTTTCCTGCTTGAACGTGGACGCATGGAGGATGGGGTCGCTCTTCTGCGCGTCTTTGTGGTGCAGGTTTAGGAACCCCAGGGCGCTATGAGCTATGCTGGTCAGATCGTGTTCCGTGAGCGCATTGGCGGCATAGCTTATTGCCGAGCGGTTGTAGCGCTCCCGTGCCAACGCCAGCTCGAGCGCAGCTTCCTCCGGCGTCCTTGCTGAGCCGGTGGTGAGAAGCGCAAATACCCGTCTTGCTATGAGGCGGTTTTCCGGCCTTTCGTTATGCGTCTTGGCTGCCATCTTGAGGCATCCCTCGCAAAGTGCCGGAAATATCCCGTTGCGCACCGTTGCTCTGGTTGGGTTTCTGCGGGGGTTAAACCATCCTGTCACTGTTGCATAGTTGACGCAGGCGAGTTTGGCAACCTCGGCATAGCTCATGCCGCAGCGCTTGAGGGCCTCCTGAGGTGCCTTTGGGGGCAATATTGCAAAGGGGTGGCTGCTGTCGTATTCAAGCTCGTTGACGTCGGCGTAAAGCCTGAGTTGAGTCTCTATAAGCTCGAAGTTCCAGCTTTCCCATCGCATTACTTGCCTTCTTCACATCATCTTAATGGGTTGTTCGTAGCCCGTGGGCGCAGCTCCCACGGGCTATTATTGTGCGGTTGTACAACAACTTAATGCGCATTAAATCGCCGAGCGGTGTGGACTATGCCGCGAAGTGCTTCCCCAGTGGTCTCGCTTCCTGGGAGGGTGATTCGCGCCTTGTTGTGAACGAGGAGACCGAGGGTGCCCGGAGTGCGCCGGCGGTTAGATCTGCGGTCTTGCGCATGGCTTCGCTCGTTGTATCCGCATAGATATCGAGTGTAGTCTGGGCCTTGGCGTGACCCAGGATGGTCTGGACGCTCTTGATATCTGCCCCCTCCGCGATGGCCATGGTCGCATAGGTATGGCGTAGGTCGTGGAACGTCGGCGTTTTGCCCATCGTGCCCCTGAGGCCCAGCGAGGAGGCTACCGTTTTCCAGCCGTGCCAGACTTGATGAGGGTCTTCGTACGCTTTGGGCGACAGACTCGGCTTGCCCGTGACGTACATCGATTCCTTGAACGGAACGATCATGGTTTCGCACTCGTCTCGCATGATTTCCCTACGGCTGAGAAGGTGCTTCCTGAGGACTGCGGGAATGGGGATGGTTCGAAGCGGCTTTTTGCCCTTGGGCTCTTTTATATATGTCACGCCGTCGTCGCGGGCGACTGAGCGCATGACCGTGATGGTGTTGTCGTCAAAGTCGATATCGCTCCAACGTAGCGCGCAGATCTCGCCCTCGCGCATGCCGGTGTAGAGTGCGAGGATGATGGACATGTTGACAGGAGACTCGTCGACCAAGTCGAGATATGAGGTGAGCTTTGAGCAGTCGCTCTTTTTGACCGCGTTTCGCTTGGTGGCGGGGACCTTTGGTCTGGACACGCTCGCGATGGGGTCATAAGGGAGCTGGCCGCGCTCGACGGCCTGTGCATAGGCTCCGTGTAGGACGTTGTATGCCTTCTGGATGGTGGCAGGGGACTTGCCGGCCTCACGTAGCGAAATCATCCATTCCTCGACCTGTTTTGGCTCGAGGTCCCTGAAGGGCACTTTGCCGATGGGGTTGCGCTCGAGGTGTTTGAGCATGTGTCGGTAGGTTGCCATGGTTGACCTTGCCCTCGCGCCTGTCTCCTGTAGGTTGTCGAGATACTTGCGGACGTAAACCTCTACCGACTGGGATGTGGAGACATCGAAGCCCTGATCGAGCGCCCATGCTTCTTCAAGTTCATTGCGCCATACTTCGAGCGCCGCTTTGGCCTGACGCTTTGATTGGCCGCGAAACGTCTTCTGCTTGGCCCGCCACTCGCCAGCATCGTCTTTGTAGTTGACTACTCCAATCCAATCGCCATCTCTTTTTCTGAGAAAGCTGCTCGTGAAGTGAACGAATTCCATGTTGTTTTGCCTCTCTGCCGTGGTGCGGTACGGAGGCTCCGGAGCCCAAATGGATAGCGATGAGGTACTTCTGCATAGAAACGAGGGTCATGGAAGGCTGCGCTTCACCACAAAGGCGTACCACAAAGTCGCCACCAAATGTGTTGGTCTATATCTTACCGAGCATTCCTATACATTCTTGCCTTATGACATAATTGCAGGTAAAGTGGTCTGTCGTTGTATTTAATTTCCAAGGGTTGCGTCATTTTCACGTGGGTTACTTCCCTGACACGGAAGAGGTCAGAAGTTCAAATCTTCTAACGCCCACCAAATGTTCGCAGCTCAGAGGCTATGTCTCTGGGCTGTTTTGTTTTGGTTGCCAAATGTGTCGCCAAATACGTCACCAAATTTCAATTTTTTTGATCTTTCGGGATGCTTCTCAGTAGTCATCCGAGGAAACCCTCATCTTCTTCGTCTGCATACACATATCTTTCAAGGATTTGTGCCGCGGTTGCATGAGGCTCGGCAAGGCACGACCGCAACATGTTGGTCAAGCATAATCTTTTGGATTCTTTTGGCGTGAGTGGCTTGGTTTTGGTAGGATTTGTCAGCGGCTTGACTAAGGGGGTTTTATAACTGCCATGCAGGTAGCCGTGTTGGTAACGTTTTAGCGACTTGCCAAGAACCCCTCATAATTAATGCGTCTGCAAAATGACCAATTGCTTTGACCTGCTGAAACACTATATGTTGTGTCTGACATAAAAAAAGAATACAGGATATAGATGCGTCTTTGTCGTATGATAGATGGCGGACAGAGAGCGAGGACCTTATTCGCCCCATTTGGATAGACCTTTGAGCCCCTTGATCGGCTGTGAGGATTGTCCGCATGAGGGCCTATGGTTATCGAGAACACAGATTGCGCGACGGCGCCGCGAGACAGGGGCAAGCCCTGTCGGGCATCGTTTGGCTTTGAAGCGCAATGAGGCTACGATGCGAAAGAGGCAAGAGGATGAAGATCATCAAGCGCAGCGGCACCGAGGTTACCTTTGACATCGATAAGATCGTCAATGCGATTCGTGCCGCAAACTTGGAGGTCGAGGAGGGCTCTCGCCTTACCGACCGCCAGGTGATCTACGCGGCACAAAACGTCGCCGAGGCATGTGAGAAGGCCGGTCACACCGTATCGGTCGAGGAGATCCAGGATTTGGTCGAGGACGAGATTATGCGTCTCGACTGCTATGAGGTCGCCCGCCACTACATCATCTATCGTTATGTTCAGAGCCTGAAACGCCAAAAGAACACGACCGACGACAAGATTCTGTCGCTGATTGAGTGCAACAACGAAGAGGTGAAGCAGGAGAACTCCAACAAGAACCCGACCGTCAACTCCGTTCAGCGCGACTATATGGCCGGCGAGATTTCCAAGGACCTGTCCCAGCGCGTGCTGCTGCCCCAGGAGATCGTGGATGCCCATAATGAGGGCCTGATCCATTTCCACGATTCGGATTACTTTGCCCAGCACATGCACAACTGCGATCTGGTGAACCTGGAGGACATGCTCCAGAACGGCACCGTTATCTCGGGCACGCTGATCGAGAAGCCGCACAGCTTCTCGACCGCTTGCAACATCGCGACGCAGATCATCGCCCAGGTTGCTTCCTCCCAGTACGGCGGCCAGTCTATTTCGCTGACCCATCTCGCCCCGTTCGTTGAGGTGAGCCGTCAAAAGATTCGCGGCGAGGTCGCTCGCGAGCTTGAGGAGCTCGGTGTCTCGGCGTCTGCCGAGAAGGTGCGCGAGGTCGTTGAGGATCGCCTGCGCGATGAGATTCGTCGCGGCGTCCAGACGATTCAGTATCAGGTCGTGACCCTTATGACCACGA
The DNA here is from genome assembly GCA_902464485.1 of uncultured Collinsella sp. Taxonomy (GTDB): domain Bacteria; phylum Actinomycetota; class Coriobacteriia; order Coriobacteriales; family Coriobacteriaceae; genus Collinsella. The sequence goes on from CABQJJ010000002.1 coordinate 26,486, forward strand.
ATGGCCAGGCGCCGTTCGTGACGGTCTTTATGTATCTCAATGAGGCCCGTACGCCCCAGGAGAAGCACGACCTTGCCATGATTGTGGAGGAGACGCTTCGCCAGCGTTACGAGGGCGTTAAGAACGAGGCCGGCGTGTGGATCACCCCGGCATTCCCCAAGCTCATCTATGTACTCGAAGACGATAACGTTCACGAGAATTCCCCGTACTTCTACCTGACCCAGCTGGCTGCTAAGTGCACCGCCAAGCGCATGGTGCCCGATTACATCTCCGAGAAGAAGATGCGCGAGCTCAAGCTGTCTAAGGGCGAGACCGCCGGCAATGGCGATTGCTACACCTGCATGGGTTGCCGCAGCTTCCTGACGCCCGACCGTTCGGGCAACGGCTTTAACAATGTCGCCAACGCGCTGAACTATGACCCGACCAAGCCTAAGTACTATGGTCGCTTTAACCAGGGTGTTGTGACCATCAACCTGCCCGATGTCGCGCTGAGCTCGCATCAGGACATGGACAAGTTCTGGAAGATCTTCGATGAGCGCCTTGAGCTGTGCCATCGTGCCCTTCTTTGCCGTCATGAGCGCCTGATGGGCACGCTTTCGGATGCCGCGCCGATTCTTTGGCAGTACGGCGCCCTGGCGCGTCTGAAGAAGGGCGAGACGATCGACAAGCTGCTCGTGGGCGGCTATTCCACCATCAGCCTGGGCTATGCCGGCCTGTATGAGTGCGTCAAGTACATGACGGGTCACAGCCACACCGAGAAGGAAGGCACGCCCTTTGCCATGGCGGTCATGCAGCGCATGAACGACAAGTGTGCGGAGTGGAAAGCCGCGAGCGATATCGATTTCTCGCTGTACGGCACGCCGTTGGAGTCGACGACGTATAAGTTCGCCAAGTGCCTGCAGCGCCGTTTTGGCATTATTCCGGGCGTGACGGACAAGGGCTACATTACAAACAGCTATCACGTTCACGTGTCCGAGGAGATCGATGCCTTCGACAAGCTTAAGTTTGAGGGCATGTTCCAGCAGCTTTCGCCGGGCGGTGCCATTTCGTACGTCGAGGTTCCCAACATGCAGGACAACCTCAAGGCCGTCATTCGCGTGATGCAGTACATCTACGACAATATCATGTACGCCGAGCTCAACACCAAGAGCGATTACTGCCAGGTGTGCGGCTACGACGGCGAGATCAAGATTGTCGAGGATGACGGCAAGCTGGTGTGGGAGTGCCCCAGCTGCGGCAACCGCGACCAGGAGAAGATGAACGTCGCCCGTCGTACGTGCGGCTACATCGGTACCCAATTCTGGAACCAGGGTCGAACCGAGGAGATCCGCGACCGCGTGCTGCATCTCTAATAACCATCCCAGACTGCCCCATAGCGAGGCCCCGGACCTTTACTCGCTATTTCGGACAGTCCTGGCTCACGACGGAGGCGCCACTGGCGCCTCCTGTTCGTGCGGAACTCATATCGAGCAAAGGTCCGGGGCCTCGCTACGGGGCAGCCAAGCTGACGTAGCTGAGATGCGGCTCGCGGTCTGCTCGCTCCTCGAAGTTCTTAGCGGAAATAATTCGACCTGCAGCTGCGATTTACTTGCGATGGCAGTTGAGCTGCAACAAAGTTTTTATTAGACCGCGAACCCTATACTCGATGTTCGCTTCGTTCATTGAGTTACCCTTTGCATGAGGCCGGGACATATCGTCCCGCCCGCAGTTTCGCAGGCCGAAGGCCGAGAATGTTTGAGGACGGGATGATATGTCCCGGCCTCCCGGGAGAGTTACTTATGAACTACGCGAACATTAAATATTTCGACATTGCTGATGGGGAAGGCGTTCGTACTTCTCTGTTTGTGAGTGGATGCCGTCGTGGGTGCAAGAATTGCTTTAACTCTGTCGCGTGGGACTTTGCCGCGGGTGAGCCGTTCGATCGTGCCGTCGAGGACAAGATCATCGAGAGCCTCGATCATCCCTTTATCGATGGCCTGACGATTCTGGGCGGCGAGCCTATGGAGCCCGAGAATCAGGTGGGGCTCGTTGATTTCATTGAGCGTGTTCGCGCTGCTTACCCCGTGGAGTCGGGGAAGACTATTTGGTGCTTTACCGGTGACGTGCTCGAGGAGCTTATGCCGGGTGGTCGTCATCATACCGAGGTGACGGACCGCATCCTTGCCTGCCTTGACATGTTGGTGGACGGCCCGTTTGTTCAGGATCTGCACGATATCTCGTTGCGTTTTAGGGGCTCGAGTAATCAGCGCGTGATCGATATGAACGCCACGCGCGCTCGTGCTGCGCGTGAGGGCGTTGCGCTTTGCGATGCTGTGGAGCTTTGGCGAGACGATCCGGTCTATTCGACCCATACTATGTAGCTGGCAGAGGCTGCGTGCCGGCGTGGTACCATAGCGCGAACGCGAAATCGAAAAAAGTGAGGCCCAGATGGTCGATCAGGAAAAAGTCGAGACTGCCATTAAGCTGCTGCTTGAAGGTATAGGCGAGGACCCAACTCGTGAGGGCCTGCTGGAGACGCCGGCACGCGTTGCCCGTATGTATGGCGAGATTGCCGGCGGTATGGACCAGAGTGCCGAGGAACACCTGTCCAAAACTTTTGCCGTCGCTTCGAACGATTTGGTTATCGAGCGCGACATTACGTTTTACTCGCTGTGCGAGCACCATCTGCTGCCGTTTTATGGCAAGGCTGCGATCGGCTATATCCCTAACGGTCGCGTGGCGGGTCTGTCTAAGCTTGCTCGCACGGTTGAGGTCTATGCCCGTCGTCTGCAGCTGCAGGAGCAGTTGTGTGCACAGGTTGCGGATGCCCTCATGGAATATCTAGCTCCCCAAGGGGCGATTGTGCTGATGGAAGCCGAGCATATGTGCATGACCATGCGCGGCGTGCAAAAGCCCGGCACCAAGACCGTGACGCTCGCTCGCCGCGGCGTCTTTGAGACCGATCCCGCGCTCGAGGAGCGGTTCTTTAGGATGTTGGGCCGTTAGCATGGGGGCCGTCAACGACTTTACATCGAAGACCGATGAGGGGACGCCGCGTCGCGGCTTTATGGCTTCGGGCCTGACTCCCTTTGGCGCCATGCCTCGCATTGATTACATTTGTGCCAACGGGCTGTTCCGGCGGCACCTGGGCAATATTGCACAGTTGGAATCGGGGCGTATCTTTTGCCGCCACGGTATTGACCATCTGCTTGATGTCGCGCGCATTATGTGGATTAAGAATCTCGAGGAACAGCTCGAATTTGACCGCGAGGTCATCTACGCTACGGCACTTCTTCACGATATCGGCAAAGATGAACAGTATGAATCGGGTATATCCCATGATGTTGCAAGCGAGCGCGTCGCTGATGCGATTCTCGGCGGCATGCCCGATGATGTGGCGTTTGAGCCGGCCGATGCCGCAGCTATTAAGACGGCCATTCTGGGCCATCGAAAGCTGCGCGTGAACAGCCAACCGCTTGAGCGTCTGCTCTATGCAGCCGACAAAGCGTCGCGCGCCTGCTTTGCATGCCCCGCGCGCAATGCTTGCAACTGGAGCGATGATAAAAAGAACCTGTCGATTCGCGTGTAGTTAGTTTGCGCGGTCGGGGTTCTAAACGAAGGAGACGATCGCGATGAGTAACAAGAAACTGCCCGAGAATGCAACTAAGACTGAAGGCGCCGAACTCGCCCGCCGTGGAAGGGGCGAAATATCCACTGCAACGGCGGTGCCCCACGTGAGCTATGACGATCTGCGCCATGCCGATCGCATTACTATCGACGGTCTCGAGGTCTTTGCCAATCACGGCGTGTATCCCGAAGAGAACGCGCTGGGCCAGAAGTTCATCGTGTCCCTGGTGCTCTATGCCGACCTGCGTGCAGCGGGGGAGCACGATAACCTGGACGCCTCGATTGACTACGGCTCGGTGTGCCACGATGTCGATGGCTATCTGCGTGAGCATACGTTTAAGCTTATCGAGGCTGCAGCCGAGGGTGTGGCCCAGATGCTGCTACGTCGTTACCCCCTGCTGCTTGGCGTGCGTGTTAAGCTCGATAAGCCTTGGGCGCCCGTCGGTCTTCCCCTGGCAAGCTGCGGTGTCGAGATCGAGCGCGTGCGTTAACCGGTTCTAATACGTCTCTATGGGTGGTTGCTTGAGCCGCTGCGACAAAACTCTATTGTTGGGACAGTACGTGTCGAGCAAGGCGTGAAACCGCTGATTGTGGCTTGGCTCGAGCAAATGGACGAGCTCGTGGGCGACAACCATGTCGAGGCATTCGACGGGGTAGGCGGCAAGTTCTCGTGCGATGCGAACGGTGCCGGATTTGGGCGTGCATGAGCCCCAACGTGTTTTCATGCTGCGTACGGAAACGCGGGAAACGGCGACATCCATTGAGATTTCGTATGCGTGCACCATATCGCGCAGCGCCGATGTGACTTCGGACGTATAAAGCTGGTCGATGTGGGCTTGGAGCTCATCGGACGTTAAGCCGTCGAGGGCCGTGCGCTGCTTTGCCTGCGCGCGCCCACTTGGCTCATCGGTACCCATAAAACTTGCGAAGGTGGCCTGTTTGGGTCGCGGTGCGGGTGATGCAAAGTTGTGATCGAGTGCATCCTGTACCGTGATGGGCTTGCCCCAAAGCGCAATGATGGACGAGGGGCTGAGCGGCTCTCGTGCCGTCGCCCGACGTCGCTCATGCTGGGCAAGTCGGCTGATAATCCAGACGCTGTTGCGCTTCACAAACGCTTCGATACGCTCGCGGGTAGCGCCGAGCGGTGCGCTGGCGTGGACCTCACAGCTCGATGTGACGCGTAGGTTGAAGTTTTTGACGCGCTTTTTGGTAACGACGACGGGGATGGGCGTCCCATCCGGTCGGGATACGGAAATCGTAAACTGCTGCGTCAAAAGCGGTCCTTCAAATTAGGGACGGGCCGGCATGTCGACCGTTCGACATGCCGGCCCGCTCAAGGGATGTGAAATTAATAGCGCTCAAAGAAGGCAAGCGCGTTGTCGCTGCAGAGCTTTTGCATCACGGTCTTGCCAAAGTGCTTGGAGAGCATGTTCTGAAACTCGGGCATCTTGCTGGCATCGGAGAGGAAAGCGGGCACCGTGGCACCGTCCCAGTCGCCGCCGAGCGCGATGACGTCCTCGCCGCCCAGGTCGAGCCAGTGCTCGATATGTGCCGCCAGCTGGTCGAAGGTGACGTCTGCGGCGGTCTTGTCGGTTGCGTCGTTGGAAAGGAACTCGCTGCAGTAGTTGAGGCCGACGATGCCACCCATGTCGCGAATGGTGCGGAACTGGTCGTCGGTAAGGTTGCGTTTGACGCCGCAAACCGCACGGGAGTTGGAGTGGCTGGCGACGAAGGGACGCGTGGCGCGGGCGGCGACCTCGTCAAAGCACTCATCGTTGAGGTGGGAGACGTCGAGTACCATGCCGGCGTGCTCCATCTGCGTAAGCGCCTCGATGCCGGCCGCGGTGAGGCCAGCGTGGGTATCGTGTCCGCTCGCGAGCGGCCCCTGCGCATTCCAGCTGAGTGACGACATGAGTACGCCCAAGCTCTTGAGCACCTCGATCAGCGCGGGGTCCTCGGCAAAGAACGTGGCGTTTTCGATGGTGTGGACGCAAGCGACCTTGCCGTCCTTGAGCGCGGGGCGAATGTCTGCGGCGCTGCGCACGTTGACCATGCGGTCGTGGTTGAGCATGGCCTGGCCGCTCATGTGTGCCATGATCTGTGCCTGGAAGCGCGCGGCGTGGGCGGTGGGAATCTCGTCGGGGATAAACGTGGCGAAGCACTGTGCCCACGGCGTGTTGCCGATCTTTGCGAGCGAGATGGCGCAGGCGTTGCCCTCGATGAGGTCGAAATCTTGCGGATGCGTTTCGTCGCCGGGGAAATAACCGTCGGTGCCGGCGGTAAAGCGCAGGTCGAGATCGAGCGTGGCCCATCCGATGCGGTCGGCGGTGTCGCAGTGTAGGTCAAATACGGGATATGCCATGGTTCCTCCGGTTGCAGCGTTTCTTTGCAAACTGTCTTTGAATTGTATGACTAGGGTATAGTTAGCGCCATATGTTCACGGCGGCCCGCGTTGTGCGCCGCCCTTATCACGGAGGTTACCATGTCCAACCAGGGCAAGAAGGTCAAGACCCATTATCGCGGCACGCTCGATGACGGCACGCAGTTCGATAGCTCCTACGATCGCGGCGAGCCGCTGGAGTTCACCTGCGGCGCCGGCCAGATGATCAAGGGCTTCGACGCCGCCGTGGTCGACATGCAGGTGGGCGAGAAGAAGACTGTGCACATCCCGGCTGCCGATGCCTACGGCGAGCACAACCCCGAGATGGTCCTGACCTTCCTGGCCGACCAGGTTCCCAATATCGAGCAGATCGAGAAGGGCATGAAGCTCTTCCTGTCCACGCCGAGCGGTATGCCCGTTCCCGCCGTGGTCATCGACGTGACGCCCGAGGCCGTGACACTCGACGCCAACCACGAGCTGGCCGGCAAGGACCTCAACTTTGATATCGAGCTCGTCGAGGTCGAGGGTTAGAGCATGCCTGAACGCTTGGTTTCGACGGCATGCTTGGGAAATCTCAACGATCCGTCCTGTGAACTCCTGCTTCGCCGGAAGTTGGGCGGCGTCTTTGAAGTTGACGAGCTGCTGCTCGATTGGGACCAGGCTGATGTATGCGCGTTTGTGGGCATGACGGAGCTGGGGCGCACGGTCGATATTCGGCTGGATGCTGCCGACGGCGGTCGTCTTGCCGACGGCGACGTGCTCGCCATCGACCGTTCGGGCATGGTGCCCGTGGCGGTTGTCGTGCGCCTGCGCAGCGCCGAGGTCTATTTGGTCGAAGTCGACCGCATGGACCCGATTGCGCTCGCGCATACATGCTGGGAGATCGGCAATATGCACGCGCCGCTTTTCCGAGGCGATTCGGACGAGCATACCGTGCGCATGTATACGCCGGTGCAGCCTGTTTTGCGCCGCATGCTCCGGGGCGTCGAGGGTGTTCGGCTCTCGGTGGTCACCCGTGAACTCGATGCGGACCGGCGCTTTGCGTCGAGTGCGGCGGATGCCGTTGTGAGTATGGCTCCCGACTTTACGATCGTAAAGAAGGCGCGCGGTTAACGTGCGTATGAGTAAGACGGACTTTGAGAGGCAACTATTCAAAGTCCGTCTTACTGTTGTTAGGAGGCTTTGGGGAAGCATATGGGTCTTGAGGGAATCAAGCTGATTGCATGCGATTTGGACGGCACGTTGCTGCATCCGGGGGAGCGCGAGCCGCGTTCCGAGGCCTTTGAGCTTGTCGATGAGCTGCATCGTCGCGGCATCGTGTTTATGCCGGCGAGCGGCCGTCAATATGCGAGCTTGCGCTATCTGTTTGCCCCGGTGGCCGACGAGCTCGCCTATGTATGCGAAAACGGAGCCCTAGTGATGAGCGAGGGGCGTGCCGTTGTCAAGCGTTCCATGGAGCGTAGCCTTGCTATGGATGTCGCGAATGCCGTGATTGCGTATCCCCATGCCGACGTGACCCTTTCGTGTGAGGGACACCTCTACACCATGAGCGGCAACGATGCGTTTGTCGACCATTTGCGCTATGAGGTCCACTGCGATGTGGCGGTGGTCGACCGCCCCGAGGACATCGACGAGGACGTCATTAAGATTGCCTTCCAGACGCCCGAGGTGGATCAGCCGGCGGCCCTGGAGTATTTCGAGCGCCTCTTTAGCGACCACGTTGACGTGATGACGTCGGGAACCGAATGGACGGACTTTATCGGTTTCGGTTCGGGCAAGGGCTCCGCGCTTGCCGATTACGGTCGTGCCCTGGGGATTTCGCCCGATGAGATGATGGCGTTTGGCGACAATGAGAACGATCGCGACATGCTCAACGTAGTGGGCCATCCTTATCTAATGGAGAGCTGCAATCCCTCTATGCGTGGCATCAACGACCGCGTCCGCTACGTGCGCACGGTCGAAGAAGAACTGCGCCGCCTGCTCGCCGAGTAGGTTTTTGGGGCATGCCTAGAAATCTACCTACAGTTGGGGCAGAGGCCCTCGAAGATGGTGTAGTGCGAGGTGACGTTCCAGCCGATTTGCTCGGACGCTTTGGCGTCGAGCTGGGCATCGAAGGGGAGCGGTACGTCGATGACGCGGCTGCACGAGGTGCAGATGATATGCGCATGCGGCTCGATGGTGCGATCGAAGCGACTCCCACCCGGCGTCTTGATCGAGAGGATTTCTCCGGCATCGGCCAAGAGATTGAGGTTGCGGTAGACCGTACCGCGGCTGATTCTGTCGTCCTGTTCGCGCACGGTGTTGTAGATTTCGTCGGCGGTGGGATGGTTGTAGCTTTGGCGCACAGCGTCAAGAACCAGCTTTCGCTGCCTGGTATTCCTTCTTTGCACCGCCATACGCCTCGCCTCTTTTCTATCAACGGTCGTAGGTAAATGATACCGTATTTAGCACACAATACTAATAATGAGGACTGAAACCGTCTTCATTGGCAAGTGGGGCTCGGGTCTGGGCGTCTACGAGGCGAAAACGCGTTCCCATGCGCTCGTAGGAGGCATGAAGCGCCTCGAGATGAGATAGGATGTTTGCCGGAGCCCCCTGTATCTCCATCTCGACTGAGCCGTCTTCCATGTTACGCACCCAACCGGTGAGTGCGCGTGCCTGCGCGAGGTTGGTGTTGGTAAAGCGAAAACCAACGCCTTGGACTTGCCCCGCCCAGCGCAGGAAATAGCGCAGGGGAGTGTCTTGAGTGGCCTCGTCGCTTGCGAGTACGGTAAGCCTGCGGCGCAGCTCGAGCTCGGCGTTTGATGGTTTTTGAGGCTCTCGACTGCCACCGGTGACGCTGGAGAAGAGCGTATCGAAGAGGCCCATCGCTATGCCTGCTTGCCTGCGTCGGCCGGGAAGGTTATGCCGGCCTGCTGGCGCACGGCATCCATGATGCGCAGCGAGACGAGCGTGACATCGCGGTAGTGGCCAAGCTCGTGGCGCCCCGCCGGGGTCTCCCAAATCTCTTCCTTAACGTTATCGATGCCGTCGATGGCGGTGATAAAGTCCGCGAGCTCGTATTCCATGGTGTTGCTTGACTTGGGAAGGTCGAGCGCGCGTCCGTTGCCGTCTTGCTCGCGCGGTGCCTCGGTCGCCGATCCGCGCACGACGTCGCCGCGATAATCGATGCGTACGTTGCGGGGCGTGGACAGATGGTCAATCTGGATGGTGCCACGCTCGCCTTCGATTTGCGAGGGCAGCAGATCGTTGGTGATCTTTGAATGCGCAAGTTCGACGGAGATGCGGCCTCCGCCATAGCTGGCGAGAATGGAGCCGCAGCCATCGATGGGGCCATGGGTGAGCTCTTGCGTTGAGGGGTCGAGCAGCGTGGTCATGCTGGTGATACCGGAGGGCATGCCGAAGATTTCGACCATGGGCTCGACGGTATAGACGCCGATGTCCATGAGGGAGCCCGAGGCCATGTGGCAGTCGAAGATATTGGTGGCGCGCCCCGCGAGAACCTCGTTGTAGCGCGAAGAATACTTGCCAAAGCGCAGTGAGGCGCGACGAATGGGCGCAATCTCGCCCAGGGCGTCCTCGACGGCGTGGAAAGCGGGGTCATGGAGCGGGCGCATGGCCTCGAGGGCTACGACGCCCGCCGTCTCGGCTGCGCGAAAGACCTCGAGCGCCTGCGCCTCGGTGGCACAAAAGGGCTTTTCGACGATAACGTGCTTGCCGCCGGCGATGCAGGCGAGCGCCTGCTCGTAGTGGAGCGCATTGGGGCTGCCGATGTAGACGGCGTCGACGTCGTCGGCGGACGCAAGCTCGTCAAGCGCGGTGAAGTTACGCTCGCCGCCGTGCTCAGTGGTGAAGGCGGCGCCGTGATCTGCATCGCGCGAGAGCGTGCCCACAAACGCGGCTCGGTCGTTGGCGTTGACGACCTGGATAAAGTCGTCGGTAATCATGGATGTGCCGATGGTCGCTATACGCAGCATGTATCCCCCTCGTGCCGTTCGGTTTACAGGATGAGTGTAGCGCGTGGGGGCACGGGAATCGCGCGAAAACGCCGTTACAGGTCGCTTTCGTTAAAGCCGGTGTCGATATCGAGGTTGGCTCCATCGGCCGCGGTGGTGGCGAGCTCGTCGCAGCGCTCGTTGAGCTCGTGGCCGGCATGCCCCTTAACCCAGATGAACTCCACCTTATGCTTGCTCTTTGCGGCAAGCAGGCGTTCCCACAGGTCGCGATTCTTGACGGGCTGCTTGTTGGCGGTTTTCCACCCGCGCTTTTTCCAGCCGTCGATCCAGTGCTTGTTGAAGGCGTTGACGACGTACTGCGAGTCGGAGTGGACCTCGACCTCGCAGGGGCGGTTGAGCGCTTCGAGCGCCACGATGACCGCCATGAGCTCCATGCGGTTGTTGGTGGTCTTGGCGTAGCCACGCGAAAGCTCGGAGGTGAAGGTCTTGCCGGCGGGGTTGGTGTATTTGAGCACGGCGCCGTAGCCACCGCGTCCCGGATTGGATCGAGCCGAGCCGTCGGTATAGATGATGACCTTCACGGACTTCCTTTCGTCTTGTTCCTTTCTTGCGGCTGTCTATTGTAGCGCCCCGGTCCATCCTGTTTTTTGCAAGGCGCGCGGCTCCATAAGGATGGTGGAGACGTTGTCGTTAAGAAGGGTGGGCGAGTTGCGTTGTCAAGAGCTAGAGGGCTTTTAAATCTGCCATTTCTACCCCGTCCCCAAATGGTTGGCCTTCGCGGATGATACGGTCGAGCTCGTTGAGGTATTGCCGCAGCAGGGGAGAGGGCTTGCGCTCGTCGTGCATGATATAGCCTACGCGCATCGTTGGGGCGTCTGCTAACGGGATTGATGCCATACCCCATTGCATTTCGTTGGAGAGGACACCGGTCGACAGAGTGTAGCCGTTCGACGTGATAAGTAAGTTAGTGAGCGTCCCGCGGTCTGAGATTCGTATATTGCGGTCGCAGGGGATATAACTAAAAGGTTCCTCGGCGTAATAGAAGGAATTAGAGGTTCCCTGCTCAAAGCTGTAGCGCGTATAGGGCGTGAGGTCGGCAAGGGACAGCTGCGGGCGGCGTGCGAGCGGGTGGCGCTCGCTAACGAAGACGTGGACCGCCGCGTCGAATAGGGGGTGGAAGCTTGCACGGGCATCGGCGAAGGCCTTCTGCAGAACGCGGGCGTTAAAGTCATCCAGATACAGAATGCCGATATCGCTGCGAAACGCACGGACGTCGTCGATGATCTGCGAGGTGGTGGTCTCGCGCATGATGAACTCGAACTTGCTGTCGCGGCAGCGCTCGACCACGTTGACAAAGGCTTCGACCGAAAAAGCGTAGTGCTGGGCAGAAATGGCGAGGCGGGCTTGCGGGGTGCCGCCGTCCTCGTAGCGGGCCTCGAGCATATCAGCCTGCTCTACGACCTGGCGCGCATAGCCTAAGAGCTCGGTACCGTCGTTGGTGAGCGTGACGCCTCGGCTGGAGCGCGTAAAGATTTCCAGATGGAGCTCCTGCTCTAGGCTTTTGACGGCGTTGGAGATATTGGATTGCGCGGTATAGAGGCGCTGAGCTGCGGCGTTAATTGAGCCGGATTCTGCCACGACGATCAGAAAACGGAGCTGCTGGAGGGTCATCGGCACCCGTCCTTTCGATAGCTATCTAAAAAACCGATAACAAGTTAGCGCTTTTAAGTGATTGACCGAGCGAAACAATGCTCGTACTATTCAAAACACACAAAGGCGGTAGGTAATTAAGCCGACCACGGAACCGGGATGTCAAAAGGAGGACCGCATATGAATTGCTTACTAAGACGAATGCCGGGCTCCTGTTTGCGTCCGTCGGCGTGATCAGGAGACAGCGACTTACTTCTCTTACTCTTAATTACTTTTGTTCAATCAAGGAGATCATCATGAGCCAGTTTATCAACAACCCCGAGCGCACCTTTGGTTTCGATACCCTGCAGCTGCATGTTGGCCAGGAGAGCGCCGATCCTGCATCCGACTCCCGTGCCGTGCCTATCTACCAGACCACGAGCTATGTGTTCCGCAACTCCCAGCACGCTGCCGACCGCTTTGGTCTTGCCGACGCCGGTAACATCTACGGTCGTCTGACCAACTCCACCCAGGGCGTCTTTGAGGACCGCATCGCCGCGCTCGAGGGTGGCGTTGCTGGCCTCGCCGTCGCCTCTGGTGCCGCCGCCATCACCTATACCCTGCAGGCGCTCGCTCAGGCCGGCGACCATGTGGTGGCCCAGAAGACCATCTACGGCGGTTCCTACAACCTGCTGGAGCATACGTTCTCCCAGTTTGGCGTCGAGACCACGTTTGTCGATGCCCACAACCTGGTCGAGGTCGAGGGCGCCATCAAGGACAACACCACGGTCATCTATCTCGAGACGCTCGGTAACCCCAACTCCGACATCCCCAACATCGACGCCATCTCCAAGATCGCCAAGAAGCACGGTCTGCCGGTTGTCGTCGACAACACCTTCGGCACCCCGTATCTGTTCCGTCCGCTGGAGCATGGTGCCAACATCGTCGTCCACTCCGCAACCAAGTTCATCGGCGGCCACGGCACCTCGCTGGGCGGTGTGATCGTCGACGGCGGTAACTTCGATTGGAAGGCGAGCGGAAAGTACGCCCAGATCGCTGAGCCCAACCCCTCCTACCACGGTGTTTCGTTTGCCGAGGCTGCCGGCCCTGCCGCCTTCGCGACCTATGTCCGCGCCATCCTGCTGCGTGACGAGGGCGCCTGCATCAGCCCGTTCAACGCTTGGGTCCTGCTCCAGGGCACCGAGACCCTGTCGCTGCGCGTCGACCGCCATGTCGAGAACACCAAGAAGGTCGTTGAGTTCCTGGCTGGTGACAGCCACGTCGCCAAGGTGAACCACCCGAGCCTGCCTGAGCACCCCGATCACGAGCTCTATCAGAAGTACTTCCCCAACGGCGGTGCCTCGATTTTCACCTTCGAGATCAAGGGCGGCCAGGAGGCTGCATGGAAGTTCATCGACCACTTGCAGGTGTTCTCGCTGCTCGCCAACGTGGCCGACGTCAAGTCCCTCGTCGTGCACCCGGCTACGACTACGCACTCCCAGCTCTCTGCCGAGGAGCTCGTCGAGCAGAACATCACGCCCTCCACGATCCGTCTTTCCATCGGTACCGAGAACGCCGAGGACATTATTTGGGACCTGAAGCAGGCCTTTGCCGCACTGGACGAGTAGGGTGACTTGTGCAAGGACCCCTTGCGACTCGATAGGTATAACTGCATAAAATGCCTGCTCAAGGCGCCTGCGCAAGCAATGGTTGCGCAGGCGCCTTTTTTGCATAGGAAGGGCGCTATTACAGGGTTTTTGGCATGCTTTATGCAATCGAGATGTGGAAAACTCCTGTTGAGAGGATGTGAGTTTTACGCAAATGACGTGCACCTTTTGAGAAAAACCGCAGGTCGCGATTTGCTCGGGGTACTATGCAGCGCGATCGACTCGCACACAGCTCAAACGCAGCAAAAACGCACTACGGAGGTTTCCAGCTACATGAGGATTGATTCACGAAAACCGAAAGCCGCCGCCCTTTCCGCCGCTCTGACCGTGGCACTTTTGGCGGGCGCCGGCGCAACTGATGCCCACGCGGCGACACTATCCGATACGGTCGGATCAACGCCGTCCGAGGCGACGCTGGTGCAGCCCGTCGACTACCGCGGCGACGGTTATGGCTCTATGCAGGAGTGGAACGCCTCGATGGGGGCAAAGCGCGATTCCCTGGAGATGCGCGCTCAGATCATTATGAACATGTACGGTGACTATGCCACCGATGACGAGCGCGCTGTACTACAGGGTTGCATCGACGGTGCGGGCAGTCTTTTGACGATGGATGAGGTCGACGCCAAGTCGACCGAGCTCGACGAGCTTCGCTCCACGCTTGAGGATGCCAAGCGCGAGGCGCTCGAGGCTGCCGCAGCCGAAGCCGAGGCCGCTGAGGCCGTTCAGGCTTCGTATTACAACGCCGTCTCCGGCTCGTCTTACGCGTCTGCTGCGTATTACGCGAACGGCTCGGGCCTGACGCGCTCGAGCGGCGTCAATAACTATAATGGCCGCCGCGAGACTTATTACAGCAGCAACGTGTTGTATCACTACCGCACGGGCGAATGGACGCAGGATTCCGAGGGCTTTTGGCGCGATTCTGATGGTTACTACGTCGTGGCCGCGGGCGATAAGGCCCAGGGCTCCACGTTTACCGGTTCCAAGGGCGAGTGCAAGGTCTATGACTCCGGCTGCGCAGCCGGAACCACCGACTACTACACTGGCTGGTAATTTTTCTGCATCACGGATATTTGGCGGACGGGCGTCTTTACCGAGCTTTAGGGCAACGTAAGGACGCCCGTTCTATGTATGCGTTTGAGTTAACAGAGCGCTTACCGTGGCAGTACGCCGTGCATATGGGCGCGGGGCACACTAAGTCACGAGAAACAAAGTCTTTCTCGTGGAGGAAGTGGTTCCATGAACGCTCGAGATATCGCTATTGCCGTCGTTGCCCTTTTGATCGGATGCCTTGGTCCGACGGCGGCGTTAATTGCCGGCTTGCAGTCCGATACGGGCGCTGCTCCTGTGATTGTGGGCGCCTTGATTGCAGCGGCGCTGCTGGGAAGCGCCGGCGTGCTGCTTTGCCGCGATGACGAGGACGAGGTTCCGGAATCGCAAAATAAGCCTCAGTTTTAGCCTCGAGCAAAATGCAACAGGCCTTCGTGAATGACGGAATCCTCGCGAAGGCCTGTCTGCTTGTATTGCGCGCGTCGCGATGCGGCCGAGGCTACCAACTGCTTTCTATTTCGCGAACCCTCTGGTAGAGCCAATCGTTTTGCGGTACTTGGATATCGTGTTTGGCGGCTAGGCGGCAAATGGTGCCCGCGAACTCCTCGACTTCGGTTTTTCGTTGTGCGATGCGGTCCTGCGCCATCGAGGGCATGCCGGCGGGGTCGATTCCCTCGATGAGGTGCACCATCTGCGTCAGGTCCGCTTCGGTGAGTTCGATGCCCTCGGCATTGGCGACCGCAAGTGTCTCTCGCATGGCGGAGACAAAGCAGCGACGCTGCTCGGAGCCCGGCTCCGTGGCGGTTCCGTAGGTGCCACCGTAGGCCATGCAGGTCTGGTTGATGCCGTCGTTGAGCATGAGTTTGGCCCACATACGGTGCGCAATGTCGCTCTCGACGGTATGGGCAATGCCGCAGCGCGTATAGAGCTCGTCGATGGCGGTAACGGTTGCGGGCTTGGTGCCCGCTGCCGCGCCAAAGCGAATCTCGCCCGCATTGGTAAAGGTGAGCTCTCCGTTGAGGAACACGGCGTCCATGCCTTGGCAGATACCCAGGACGGTGTGCTCCCAGCCAAAGCGCTCGGCAATCTTTTGCTCGCTCGTAATGCCGTTGCACAGCGAAGCGATGAGCGTGTTGGGTCCCACGACGCGCTCCATAGTCTTGAGTGCTTGGTTGAGCCCCGTCGTCTTGACCGTGAGAATGACCAGATCGGCGGGCGTCGCCTCGCTGGCACGGACGGACTTGAGTGCGCAGGGCTCGCCGTTGACCGTAAGGGCGTCGCCTGCGTGACGCTCAAAACGGGCGTCATCCATAACGTATTCGACGGCGTCGTTGCCGAGCGCCCGGGCGATCATGCTGCCGTAGAGCAGGCCGACGCCGCCCTTGCCGACAAAGGCGACCTTGTTGATCTGCATGTGAATCATCTCCTCACAAAAAGGCGCCCGCGTAAGGGGCGCCTGGTGGATTGTATGCCGCTGGATCGTGCAGCGTGCACCGGAGGCGGAATTTAGAAGAACAAACGCATGGGAACTTATACCGCGGGGCAGACCGCAAAAACGAGCGCGGGGTATCCGACGCCATCGCGGACCTTGGGGAAGGTGCAGAAGATGACGGCGCCCGTGGCGGGAAGCTCGTCCAGATGGTCCATGACCTCGATTTGGTAACGATCGACCGAGAGGATGTATTGTTCGCCGGGGTAGGGGTAGGCATCCTCGCTTGTGGTCACGCTCGCCTCCTTTCATCGGGCTTTTTGCTGATGTTAAAGCGGTGCCGTGACAGCTCGATTTCTGCTGCGTTACGATACGTTCTCGATTGCGATTACACGATGTTTCGGCCGCGTGACCATTGTGTTTCGCCTTGCCGGGGCGCTGATGGCGAAGGGAGGGGCCGTGCAATACCGCGTTGACCCCAAAAGTGGTAACCGAATATCTGCTCTGGGTCTGGGCTGCATGAGGTTTCCCGGTGCGCCGGGACGTCCGGATATGAAGACAGCCGACGCTATCATTTCCCGTGCGGTGGAGCAGGGGATTAATTATCTGGACACCGCGTATCTCTATCCCGGTAACGAGGTGTGCGTGGGCGCCTCACTCGAGCGCTTGGGGCTGCGCGACCGGGTGTTGCTCGCGACCAAGTTGCCGCACGCTTCGTGCAAATGTGTGGAGGATTTCGACCGGTTCTTCGACGAGCAACTGCGCCGCCTGCGGACTGACCATATCGACTATTACCTCATGCACAACATCACTTCGCCCGCTCAGTGGGAACGTGTGGTGGCGTTGGGTATCGAGGACTGGATCGCGCGTCAAAAGGCGGCGGGGCGCATTCGAATGATTGGTTTTTCGTATCATGGCAGCGCGGCGGACTTCCTGACGATGCTCGATGCATATGAGTGGGACTTCTGCCAAATTCAGTACAACTACGCCGGAGAGCGCTATCAGGCGGGAACGGCGGGGCTCTTGGCTGCCGCCGAGCGCGGGCTCGCGGTGTTTGTGATGGAGCCGCTTTTGGGCGGACGCTTGGCGGGCAAGCTGCCGCCGCGGGCCCGCGTCGTTCTCGATGGTGCAAATGATCCGCATTTGCGCACTCCTGCCGCTTGGGGGCTTTCGTGGGTGTGGAATCATCCTCAGGTGACGATGCTGCTTTCGGGTATGACCGATACCGCGCAGGTGGATGAGAACGCGGCGTTGGCCGATCGGGCCCTGCCGGATTCGATGACAGCTACTCAGCTCGATGCCATCGCACGCGTGCTGACGGAGTTTGAAAAATCGAATCGCGTGCCCTGCACGGGATGTGGCTATTGCATGCCGTGCCCTAGGGGCATCAATATTCCCGGCTGCTTTGCCGCCTACAACGCGAGCTATGCACATAGCTGGTTTACGGGCCTGTCACAGTACTTTACGGCGAGCGCGGTGCGTACGAGTGAGGCCAAGCTCGTGAGTAATTGTGTCAAGTGCGGCAAATGCGCACGCCACTGTCCGCAACACATTGATATCCCCGAGCGTCTCGACGATGTGCGCCGACGTTTCCAGCCTGGCCCCGTAACGGCCGTGCTTAAAGCCTTTTGCAAAACGCGCTCCTGATGCTCCTTTTATCAGTTGCGGTGGAATAGTTCCTGTTTGCGGCAGAATAGGGCCAAACAGGAACTATTTCACCGCAACTGATGAGGAGGAGCTAGGGATGCTGACGATCGGGTGCCACCTATCCACGACGAAGGGCTATCGGGCGATGGGGGAGACGGCGCTGTCCATTGGCGCCAATACCTTTGCATTCTTTACGCGCAACCCGCGCGGCGGCAAGGCGAAAGACCTTGACATGGATGACGTGGCGGCCCTGCGCGAGCTTATGGAGCAAAACGACTTCGGTCCGCTTGTGGCTCATGCCCCGTATACCTATAACCCCTGCTCAGCCAAAGAGCGGGCGCGCGAGTTTGCCCTGGAGGCCATGGCAGAGGACCTGCGGCGCATGGAGGCGCTGCCCGGCAACTACTACAACTTCCATCCCGGCGCGCATGTGGGGCAGGGCCCCGACGCCGGTATTCAGATGATCGTCGACACCCTGTGCCAGGTGATGTTTGAGGGCCAGCAGACGACGGTGCTGCTCGAGACCATGGCCGGCAAGGGCACCGAGGTGGGCCGCAGCTTTGAGGAGCTGGCGCTCATCATCGAGGGCGTTGCCGATAAGCGCACCGAGCTGTCGGCCAAGTTGGGCGTGTGCCTGGACACCTGCCATGTGAGCGATGCCGGCTACGACATCATCCATGATCTGGACGGTGTGCTCGACGAGTTCGACCGCGTGGTGGGTATCGAGCGCTTGCGCGCCGTGCATATCAATGACTCCAAGAATCCCTGCGGCGCCCATAAGGACCGCCACGAATGCATCGGTATGGGCTACCTGGGTAGCGAAGAGTTTGGCGGTGGTATGCAGGTTATGCAGAATATTGTATCGAATGGCCGTTTGCGTGCCTTGCCATTCATTTTGGAGACACCGAACGAACTTGCAGGTTATGCGGCTGAAATCAAACTTCTAAGGTCATTGCAGCAGTAATGACTGTCATAAAGTGGAGTGCTCCATTCACGTTATGGGTTTGTTTCAATCGGTTTTCTAATTGCAGATTCTCCCAAGCGGGTGCATAATAACCCTCAGTTTTTGCAGACCTCTGAATTATACGGGGTCATTGGAAGGAGACTGATTATGAAGCTGAAGAAACTTGGCGCATTCGCCGCCACGGGTGCCATGGCACTCGCCCTTGCTCTGACGGGCTGCGGTTCGTCCAACGCCGCCTCTGGTTCTGATGCCGGTTCCAGCAGCTCTGACGACGTAAAGGTCGAGAAGGTCGACGGCTCCAAGGAGTACGCGCTCGTCAAGGACGGCACGCTGACCGTCGGCACCTCTGCCGAGTACGCCCCGTTTGAGTACAAGGACGACAACGGCGATTATCAGGGCTTTGACCTTGAGCTCATCAAGGCTATCGGCGACAAGCTGGGCCTGGATGTCGAGTACGTCAACAATGACTTTGACACGCTGGTTCCGGGCGTCGCTTCGGGTGCCAAGTATGACGTCTCCATCGCGGCTATCACCGACACGCCCGAGCGTGAGAATGAAGTCACTTTCTCCGATTCCTACTACATGGACGATCAGGCTATCGTGACCAAGGTCGATAACACCGACATCACGGCCGACAACTACAGCGAGAAGCTCAACAACGCCGACGCTACCATCATCGTCCAGTCTGGCTCGACCGCCGAGGCCTTTGCTCAGGAGAACTTCCCCAAGGCCAAGATCGTTCCCTATAAGGACGCTACCGAGTGCTTCAGCGCCCTGCAGTCCGACAAGGGTGACGCCGTGGTCACCAACCGCTCCGTTGCGAGCCAGCTGACCGCCGAGCAGTTCAACACCTGCCATACGGTTAAGCAGGTCAGCACCGGCGAGGAGTATGCCATCGCCATCAACCAGGGCAATACCAAGCTCAAGGACGACATCAACCAGGCCATCAAGGACCTGACCGACGACGGTACCGTTGACGCCCTCATGGCTAAGTACAACATCAAGTAAAATAGCTACTTGATTGCGCGCGGGCCCTTTCCGTTTTGGCGGAGAGGGCCTTTGCGCTTCTCTTGACGGAGAGCATTTCCGTCTCGTTTTGCCGGCAACTTCTACGATAGGAGCCACCTTGTCTCGACTGAACAAAGGGGCCGCGGAGCAGCGTTTTCCACTGCCCGCCTTGCTCCAAAAGCTAGCCTGCGCCATGGCCGTGGCGCTCGCGCTGGTGTGCGCGGGGGCATATGCGCCCACGACCGCCCAGGCGCTTGAGACCGCAAAGATTACTGCCCGACCCAACACTGGTTCGGGCAGCGCTGTGGTCGGCGGCACCGAGACGCGCATTACCTGGGAAGTTCAGGCCGATGCCGACGAGGAGCTGAGCGGTCTTTCGCTGACGTTTGTCGACGGCACAACGTTTGGTACCGATGACACGCGATTGACGATGCTCTCGGGCGAGGACCTCATGGACCGTACGCCCATGAAGCCCGCGTGCAAGGCGGACGGCCAGACGCTCAAGATCGACTTTGGCGAGACGGCGCCTGCTGGCGGCTTTTTCCGTGTCGAGGTTTACGGCGTGACCTTCCCCGTCGAGGGCGGCGACGAAGCCTTTAGCGGCACCTATACGCTCGCCGACGGTTCGACCAAGAAGATTTCCAAGATTCCCTCGGTGGAGATCAAGGGCGTGACGGCATTCGATAACTTCCTGGCCGACCTTAAGGAGCAGCCGTGGGTTGAGGCGTGGAATTCCAACATGTTCCTTCGCCTGTTCCTGAACCCGGTCATTTTGGTGCAGAGCCTGCCGATCGTCTTCAAAGGCTTCCTCATGTCGCTCTCGATTGTGCTCGTGGCGTTTCCGCTGGCAATTCCCTTTGGCTTTGCCTTGTCGCTCATGCGCATCTCCAAGTCGCGCATCCTGCGTTGCCTTGCCGGCATCTATGTGAATATCATCCGCGGCACGCCGGCGTTCCTGCAGATCTACATCGCGTTCTTTGGTCTGCCGCTGGCCGGCGTCAAGGTTGACGACTATGTGCTGGGCGTCATCGTCATGGCCATGAACTCGTCCGCCTACCTGTGCGAGATCTTCCGCGCCGGTATTCAGTCGATCCCCAAGGGCCAGAACGAGGCTGCTCGCTCGCTGGGCATGAACGCCTTCCAGACACTGCTCTATGTCATGATTCCGCAGACGTTCCGCAATGTCCTGCCTACGCTGACCAGCGAGTTTATCCTGCTCTACAAGGATACGTCGCTGCTCGCCGCCGTGGGTGTGGTCGAGATCGTCATGAACGCCCGTACCATCGTGGCCACGACGGGCTCCATTACGCCGTATGTGGTTGCCGCCCTGTTCTATCTGGTCATCACCCTGCCGCTCGCTCGCTTGGTGAGCGGTCTTGAGGCGAGGCTTTTGGGCACGGCCGAGACCAAGAAGAAGCGTCCCGCCAAGAGCGCCGGACAGGTTGTCGCGACGCCCGCCGATCACATCGCCGGTCTGTAAGGAGGTCCTGTCATGAGTGAAACGAATTCCAACGAGGTCGTTGTCAGCATCAAGAACCTCCAAAAGGCTTTTGGCGATAACGTGGTTCTGCGTGATATCGATCTGGACGTGCACAAGGGTGAGGTTGTTGTCGTTTTGGGTCCTTCGGGCTCGGGCAAGTCGACGATGCTTCGCTGCATCAATCGTCTAGAGCATCCCACGAGCGGCTCGATTGTCGTTGAGGGCGTGGATGTGTGCGCCAAGGGCGTCGACCTCAATAAGGTGCGCACGCACCTGGGCATGGTCTTTCAGCAGTTCAACTTGTTCCCGCACCTGTCGGTCAAAAAGAATGTCATGCTTGCGCAGCAAAAGGTGCTCAAGCGCAGCAAGGAAGAGGCCGAGAAGATTGCCGTCGAGGAGCTGACCAAGGTCGGTCTTGCCGAGCGCATCGACTTTATGCCGAGCCAGCTTTCGGGCGGCCAGCAGCAGCGCGTGGCCATCGCCCGCGCCCTGTCGATGAACCCGCACGTGATGCTCTTTGATGAGGCTACATCGGCACTCGACCCCGAGCTCGTCCGTGATGTATTGGGTGTCATGCGCGATTTGGCACGCGACGGCATGACCATGATCGTGGTGACGCACGAGATGGGCTTTGCCCGCGACGTCGCCGATCGCGTCGTCTTTATGGACGGCGGCGTTATCGTGGAGGAGGGCACGCCGAGCGAGGTCTTTGATCACCCCAAGAGCGAGCGTACCAAGGCGTTTTTGGGCAATATCTCGTAGATGATCAGCAGCGTCTCGGAATGAGAGTTTGCTTGAGCAGGCGGGGTCGTGGCAATGATGCTGCGGCCCCGTTTAGCATTTCGGATAAAGGTCTCGTCGTTGCCCTGGCGGACTTTCAACCACATTTTCGGTGAATTATGTGTGCGTGATATCGGCGGACGCTCGTTGCCTGGTCTTCCATACAATTACATGCTGTTTGAAAAGAAGCCGGACCATGGGTGCGCTTGGCGCATAAAAGGGAACTGGGTGGGAATCCCAGGCAAGGCGGTTACTGTGTGCGGGGCTGTCCCGCGAGTCAGATTACTTGCCCATGGTCTTCTCGTGTCGAGGGTCTTTTGGGAGCCGCTGGATTCCGGTGAGCAGAAGATGACATCATATTTGCTCCAAGCATCCCGTATGCGATGCGGGGGCATTGCCGCATGCTGTCAGGTGCGGGCGTTTCGCTGTGTCCCGTTTCCCTCTACATGGTCGGCCTCGATTCTTATTGGGGTAGTGATCTTCCAGACCAAGGGGGGAAAGGATGCTCAACAACATCCGAACAGGTACGAGGAAATTTCTCGTCGTGCTCATGGCGTTTATTTTTGCCAGTTCGAGCACGGGAATGACCGCGTTTGCCGAGGAGGTGAGTACGGGCGTAGCCGCGGCGGCCGATCAGGTCACCGCGGCGGGCGATGCTGGACAGGGCAGGCCTGATGAAGATGAGCCTTCTGCCGACGCTGAAACCGGCATGGCAGATTGCGGCAGCACACAGGAGCAGGAAAGCTCCGGTGTTGCCGCGCGGTCTATTGCGTCCGAGGAAACGGTACCGGCTGCACAGGTCGAAGAAGCAGGTTCTTTCGCCAAGGTAGTGCACTCGGGCGAGACGGTGGTCGTCAACGATGCGGCCGATATGCCTGAGACCATTGAGGCGGGTGCGACCGTCAAGCTTGGCGCGAATATTTCGATGGGCGCTGACCAGCAGATCGAGACCGTTGACGGCACCCTGGATGGCCAGGGCCATACGGTCACCATTAACGGCAAGGCCGTTGCGAATAATGTGACCGGCTCGATTCAGAACTTGGGCGTGACAGGCTCGGTCTCGAGCACTGACAATGTGGGCTCCATTGCCATGAAACTTTCTGGCACCATCCAGATGTGCTGGTCCACGGCGAGTGTGAACCTTAGCGGCTGGATGGGCTGTGCCGGTGGCCTGGTCGGCGGTATGACGTCCGGAAAGATCGTTAATTCCTATTTTGCCGGCTCAGGCGTTGAGATGAACGGTGGCTTGGTCGGTGAGGCTCAGGCCGGATCGCTGTTGAACTGCCTATATACCGTAGGTTATTCGCCTGCCGAGATTAACTGGCCCGGCTTTAACAAGGGAAACGCGGCTAAAGCCGCCGACCTCTCTTCTGCTGAATCACTCGCCGTGCTCAATACCGATGTGCCGTCGACTGGCTTTTCCTGGGTGTCTAACGGTGGCCTGCCCTTGCTTGTGAGCGGCTCTGCCCCCGTCGTTGTCAATAAGGACGCGCTCGTCGCTGCTATCACGGCCGCCGAGGCGCTCAATGAGTCAGACTACACAACGGATTCCTGGTCCGCCTTTGCCGCTGCTCTTGCTGACGCCAAAATCGTCAACGATAGCGACGATGTATCTCAGTCCGATGTAAATGCGGCGGTCAAAAAGCTCGATGATGCCTCAGATGCGCTTGAGAAAAAGAAGCCGACGGCTCCCGTCGCCCAGCCGGAGAGCGTCAAGCACATCTCATCGCAGGATGACTTCATGTATATGAACGTCAAGGATGCGAGCAACTACTATGTGCTCGATAACGACATTGTGATTGATGACGAATGGTTCTTCGGACCCACAGGCGAGTTCAATTGCACGTTTGACGGGCAGGGCCACACTATTACCTTCGACAACAAGGGAGGCGTTAAGTCTCTGTTTGCGAGCGTTGGCCCCACCGGCGTCATCCAGAATGTCTCTTTTGCCGGTGAGCTCAAACAGGCCGTAGACGGCAAGTCGTTTGGCCCGCTTGGCAATCAGGTAAAGGGCTCTGTCATTAACTGCTCCACGTCCGTTACGGGTAAGGGCGTTGCTGGCTTTGGCCGTACGCTCGAAGGCGGCGTGGTCTCTAACTGTGTGTCAACCGCTACGGCTACCGGCGGCGTGCTCTTTTCGAGTTATAGCGCAGGCCAGCTCATCAACACGTACTGGCAGGAGGGCCTTACCAATAAGGCCCAGTTCCCCGCGAAGGCGCTTCTCAACTCCTATGCTGTTGATGTCGACGACATGAAGACGGCGGCCTTTGTCGAAAATCTTAACGTCAACCGTGGCGAAAACGGCAGCGTGTGGGGCATGGGAGCCGATAGCTTGCCGTATTTTGGCGAGGACCATGACTACGAATCGCCCGATAATCCTGCCGCAAATAATAAGTACGAGGTAACGTTTACATCTGCCCGCACCGGCAAGACCGTGACTGCCGCCGATGGCATACTTTACCCGTCCCCCGACGACGTCGTGGTGGGTGAGAACGGTGCTGCCTGTGTCTCGGGCACGCTTGAGCTCAAGGGTTTGCCCAAGGACGCCAAGGTGACCTGGGGCACCCCGGACGCCAACAGAGGCGATATCGCCGTTAACGAGAAAACGGGCCTGCTGCACGTATACAACGATGCCGTGGGCACGGTAACCGCCACGCTCCATAGGGATGATGGCACCACTGAAGACATCGCGACCCTTGTGGTGAAGGCGACCTCCAAACCTATTGATGATTTTCAGATTTGGTACAACGGCGAAAACGTGACGGGCGGCGCTATTGCGGTTACGGGTTCCGAGGTCAAGAACCTCGAGATTCGTGTCCATTACACCGATGCCCCCGAGAGTGAGTACGTCCCTGTCTCCTATACGCGCTTTCGTTTTGCGGGCACGCCTTCGAACGTGCTCTATTCCAATCCCGGATCGGCATGTTTCTACTTTAAGCAGGCGGGCGAGGCAGCGATTCAGGTCTCCTCGCGAACGAACGTCGACCTTTCCGATAAGAGCGTAAAGGTCAGCTCGGCCTATGTGCCGGTGACGAGTATTTCGCTTGGCTATAACGAGGACGGCGAGACTGTCTATCTGCACGGTCGCAATCCGCTTGCCAAAGGCGCCTTCCTGACCGATAAGGCTGCGCCGGTTGTGGGGCCCGAAAACGCGAGCGATCGCGCATGCTACACGGTCACCTCGAGTGATTCTGCGGTTGCCGAGTACACTACGAGTGGCGAGATTGGCTTTACGCCGTATAAGGCCGGTAAGACGACGTTTGAGGCGACGGTCGAAAACCAGGACGGCAGCGTCATCTCCTCGGGTAAGCGAGAGGTTGCCTACGCCTACCGGAACCCACTGAAGTCGGTGACAATCACGAATGTCCCCGCGTCCGTTAAGGCCGGTAAGACCGTCGAACTCAACCTGGGCTATACGGGTGAGAACGATGCCGAGGGCTGGAGTGTTTCCGAGCCCGGTATGAAATGGAGTGTGACGACCGAGGAAGGTCGGGATGCCTCGGATGCCGTGAGTATCGACCGACGCGCTCTTGGTGATTGGAAGCACGTTGACGGTGCTCCTGACGACGGCTTGTTTGTGGCGAGCGGCGCCTATGTCCTGACGGCGAACAAGGCCGGTACCTATACGGTGACCGGTACGCCGATCGATCAGACTGCCGGTGCCCAGGCCATCTCCTTTGAGATTACGGTTGACGGAATCGTTGCCTCGCCGGATAACGAGGCAAAGGCCGACGAAGGTGCCCTTTCCGCTGCCAAGTACTTTGACGTCAATCGTTCGATCGATGCGTACACCTATGGTCAAGAATGGGAGATTTACGCCTTCGCAACGTCGGGGCGCAAGATTGACGACGCACTTATCGCGAATTACAAGAAGTCCCTTACCGTTCATAAGGCAGAGTGGTCGGGCAACACCGCCAAGGTGACTGATTGCGAGCGCGTTGCGCTTACGCTGGCTGCACTTGGTGATGGTGAGGATATCACCTCTTTCGATGGCGTGAATCTTATTGCCGACATTTGCTCTCACGAAGATCTTGTGGCTTCGGCGAACAACGTGGTCTATGCGCTGATTGCCCTTGACGAGGCGGGTATTTCGAATGAGGCGTTGCGTGCGTCCGGCTCTTCTTGGACGCGTGCTCAGCTTGTTTGCGCGCTGCTTTCGTTCCAGAATCCCGACGGCGGTTTCACCATCGATGCGGGCGGTGCGAGCAACGTCGATATGACCGCTATGGCACTTCAGGCGCTCGCACCCTATGTCGATGATGACGCGTGCGCCGTCGCCCTGGCCTCGAATGACCAACCTTCTGTTGCATCTGCTGTCGACAATGCACTCGGCTTCCTTAGGGGCCAGATGAACGGCCTTTGCGATTTTGGGTCCGTCGAGTCTAATGCCCAGGTGCTGCTCGCTCTTGTGGCTCTTGGCAAGGATCCCGTAAATACCAAGAACGGTTTTGCAACGGGTGCGAATAGCCTGATTGCTGCAATCTGCGCCTACGAGGTTGCCGACGGCAAGGGCTACGCCCATACCATGGGATCCGACGGTAAGCCCGGCAATGCCAACGCGCTTGCGACGGTACAGGCCTTACGAGCCCTTTCGGCCTATAAGTCCGCAGGGTCCGGTGTGAGCTGGTCCAAGATCGGTGGCGTAAAAGCCGGTGTCGTCGAACCGGGCGGCCCGAAAAAACCCGTGACGCCCGAGGTACCCGTTCCTACGGTCCCGACGAAGAATCCGACGCCCGCGGTCATGCCGACCGGTTTGCAGAGGGGCGATGGCTCCGGCGATAAGCAGGGCGGTTCTGGAATGCAGGCAGTTGTTGCTTCGCAGGATGGCTCGAAGTCGGAGATGTCGCAGAATGTGGATCCCAACAAGGGCGAGTTCGATAAGAAGTCCGGCTCCGACGAGTCTTCCGGTTCGAAAACGACGTCCGCTGCTGCCGCATCACGCAAGGGTGCTTTGGATGGACGAGACGGCGTTAATCCGGTCGCTGTTACCGGTGTTGCCGTCGGTATCGTGTGCCTTGCGGCTATTGGTGCGTGGTGTGTGCGCTCCCGTAAGAACGCATAGCGACTCGATGCCTATAACGTCCGTCGTTTGATACGCGGGTGAGTTGTGCCGTTCGTGTCGTGGCTTTATAGATGAACGGGCTCCGGGTTAAGACGACCCGGAGCCCGTTTGCGTTGCATCTGTCGTGTCAATGGGTGGTTTATGCCAGCTCCGCTCCCAGAGCCTTGCAGGCCGCTTCGCCCTCATCGTCGGGGGCGTCGTAGCAAATGACGGAATCGACGACGTTGACACCTGCCTCGTCGGCATCCGCCTTCCAGTTGTCCATCCATTCGCCCTCGGCCCACGAGTAGGAGCCAAAGAGGACGACCTTCTTATCGCCGAGGGTCTCCTTGACCTCGTCCCACATAGGCTGGAA
Source organism: uncultured Collinsella sp. (assembly GCA_902464485.1). Classification (GTDB taxonomy): domain Bacteria; phylum Actinomycetota; class Coriobacteriia; order Coriobacteriales; family Coriobacteriaceae; genus Collinsella. Next base: position 53,496 of record CABQJJ010000002.1, read on the forward strand.
CTCGTCATACTCAAGCTCCTCGGAGCCCATGGCGGGGCAGCCGAAGGCGAAGGCGTCATATTCGGCGGCCTTGTCGGCAGAGAAGTCGGCGCAGGGGATAACCTCAGTCTCGGCACCCGCGGACGTGGCACCTTCGGCGACGAGGTTTGCCATGGCCTCGGTATTGCCCGTGCCGCTCCAATAGACGACGGCGATCTTGCTCATGTGTTGTCCTTTCGGTTGTGCGGCGTGCGGCCGCGGTTTGTATGTTCTATCGGGTTGCCTGGGCAAGTTTTGCCAGGCTATGGCCCTGCTGATAGACATGGGTGAGGTGTTGCGTGCAAGCGCGGTAGGATTCGAACGTCGCAAGCGCTTGCCCGACATTCGTGTAGACCTTCCAAGGTCCAAAGACCTTGTAGTTCTCGCCATGCTGGACGATAAATTGACGCACATCTTCGTAGGGATATCCCAAAAAATAGCCAATTTCGTGAGGAAACTCGCAGGTGCAGCCGTCGCCGCAAGGTTCGCTCTGCGCAAGAACGCATGGTACGTCGGCGCAGGCGCTTTCCGTGGCATTGCTGCTTGCCAGCGTGATGCGCGCAGCGAGATGCACCAGGGATGCGGGCAGGTTGTGGACATCGTAACCTTCGGCGGCAAGCGCCGTCGTGGCGCGGGGGTCGGAGAGGTATCGCATGAGGTCCGCAGGGCGGTACACATAGATGAGCGCTCCGCAGGGGCGCCAGACCAAGATGCTCGTGTGGATGCCGAACGGTTGGAGCTCGCGGTTGCATTGAGCTATGACGGCAAGGAGATGTGTACGACGCGCTTCGATATGGGGGTTGCCGGGCTTGCCGTTTTGACTTGCGTAGGCACCGGGATAGGTAAAGAGCGATGCCGGTTTGATGCCTGCAAGCGTGGGGGAGCAGTTGCGCACGACTGCTGCCTGAAACGTTGGGATGTCTATGGTTCGAGTCACGGCGCTCCTTACGGATCTAAACTGTTAGCCTAGGAAAACTTATACACGAAAGTAAGCCTTGGTCAACTAAAAAGTTTGAAGAGGGAAACTAATTGACCGAACGGACATGATTTTGGGTTAAGATAGGAACACCCCATGGGGGTATCTAGATAGGGCTACTTGAAAGGGGAACGCATGAGTGACTTGCTCAACCCTGCGAATCTCATCGTGCTGGCCGTCATTGCCGTCGGCATGTTTTTTGGACTGCGTCGCATTGCCGCTTCGACACACGGGAAGAGTTGTTGCAGCGATGGTGCGAGCGGCAAGAAGGCCAAAAAGGTTGTTGTGACGGATACCGATGCGTCACACTATCCCTATAGCGATGAGCTGCTCATCGGCGGCATGAGCTGTGACGGCTGCGCTCAGAACGTAGCCAATGCCCTCAATGCGCTGGATGGCGTGTGGGCAACGGTGACGTATGCGGACCACACGGCACGCGTGCGCTCTAAGCGTCCGGTTGATCGCGGTGTCCTCGAGACGGCCGTGAAAGACGCGGGCTACTACGTCATGACGCTGTAAGCGCCGCCCTGGATGCGCTTCCTTGGCTAGGCTCGTCCGCGCAGTTCGATGTCTTGGATGTCGTCGAAGTCGATGGCGATATCCTTGAGCTTGAGCAGTTTGAAGGCGGGGAGCACTTCGTCAAGGATGCCCGTGCGAGCGCGATAGCCGTACGTATCGTAATAGGTGACGCGCACCAAGTCGCCGCGTTTGAGGCCCTCGAGCTTTTTCGAAAGCTCGAGGGCTTTTTCTTCCGTGAGCTCGTATTTTGGCTCGGCGGTGATCTCTTGTTTACGCACAAGCTCGTAGTATCCCGTGAGGGCGGCAAAGGGCATAAACTGCGCGGCACGGCCGGCACGGACGGCGCCGTTAGCGGTGAGCTTGGGGTCGGCGGAGCGACGTCTTCCCTCGGGGTCCGCTAGGCGCTCGAAGGCAGACGGCGGGCGCACGGGCTGTTGTTTGGGTTTAGGCACGGTGTCCTCCAACTTGGTCGTTGCGTTCGCGCGCGGTGGCGCCGGCGGTAAAACTTAATCCCTTGACGAGCGCGTTCTTGCCGTACTTGCCTTTCACGGCCAGGACGGCGTGCGCCAGGTCGCGCTCGCGCTCATCGGCCTCGATATCGCTGAACAGATCGATGGTGGCAAATTCTTCGGGCACCAGATTGCCAAATCCCAGGTTGATGCGCTTGACCGGTCGTTTGGGATCGACAGTCTGCGCCCAGAGCTCATCGAAATAGCCCATGATCTTCTTAAACGAATTGGTGCGCTCGGGCAGCTTTCGCGAGGCGTTGGAGTGTGCGAACAGTGAGGCATAGCCACCGCGCGGCTTGCCGCCATGCTCGCCCACGAAGATGCCGTCAATTGCCTGCGCTTCTCGCACCAAGCGCCTGCGTTCGTCATCTCGCTGGACGGGTTTCGGTGCACGGGGCGCGAGCTCGGGGCCGTCGGTCGCTGCGGGCTCGATGCTCGAGGTGCTCGAGCGCAGGTGTCCGCAGCCGTCTATATACTGCGCCGTGCCGCTGGCGTTGAGCCGGCGTATGTCGGCACGCTCGTTTGCATAGCCCACAAAGAGCGAGATGCTGTCGCACACCACGTGCTTGTCAATCAAATCCAGCACGGCGGCATCGACCATTTCGCGCAAGACGGTGTAGGCCTGCTCGTAGGCATAGCCCTTCGAGAGCACCTGCCCCGTGGTGGTCGAGGTCGCTTGCGGGCGATAAGCTTGGATATCGGCGATAGTTGTTGGCTCGCGCCCGAAGGCGTGGTCGATGAGATATTCGGCATTGACGCCGAGCTCATCGTACAGCAGGTTCTCGTCGAGCGCTGCGACGCCCATCAGATCATAGACGCCGTATTTTTCGAGGCGGGCTGCCACGCCGGGGCCGATGCCCCAGATATCGGTGATGGGGCGGTGGGGCCAGATCTCTTTGCGAAAGGTTTCGTCGTCGAGTACGCCAATGCGGCTGGCTACGTGCTTGGCGGTGATGTCGAGCGCCACCTTGGCCTGAAATAGGTTGGGGCCGATCCCGACCGTTGCCGTGATGCCCGTGCGTCCCAAGACCTCGTCGCGCAGCGTGCAGGCGAAGCCTTCCGCATCGGTGTGATAGAGGTCCAGATAGGGTGTCACGTCGATAAAGCACTCATCGATGGAGTAGACGTGCACGTCTTGCGGACTTACGTATTCCAGATAGATGCCGTAGATTTGCGCCGACACTTCCATGTAGTGCTGCATGCGCGGTACGGCCTTGATGCAGTCGATGCCGTCGGGAATTTCGAACAGACGGCAGCGGTTGTGTATCCCGAGGTCCTTCATGGCCTGTGTGATGGCGAGGCAGATGGTCGTGCGTCCGCGCGATTCGTCGGCAACGACCAGGCATGTAGTGAGTGGGTCGAGTCCGCGGTCGACGCACTCGACGCTGGCGTAAAACGTCTTAAGGTCTATGCAGATATAGGTGTGACGCTCGAGCCCCACGCGTCCTCCCATCAAACACATGTTCTTATCGAATATCTGTTCGATAATACCCACTTGCGCGGACATCGTCAAAGCCTGACCCTTTTTGGCAGATATGGTCGTGTGGTTGCATCGGGTTTTTAACGCAGCTCTAAAGAGCGCGAAACAGCTCGGAAAAGCTCCCTTCGTAGCATGGGCATAACGATTGATACCACCATAAAGCACGGAAGGGTTGTGGGGATAATGGTCAACTATGGGTTTGGGATGCCGACGCGCTTGGTTGCGGATGGGGATGTGGCTCGCTGGTGCGGGCGATTGGTTGCCCACTATGGCGGCACCAAGGCACTGGTCGTGCTGGGAGGCGACAAACATACGCGTGATGATCTCGTCTCGGCGGCACTCGGCTCGCTTGATCGAGCTCTGCTCGAGCGCGTGCTTTTTCGCTGCGGCTCGGTTGAGGGCGACGAGGGAGACGAGCTGATCGACGAGGCCGTGGCCCTGGCGACCGACGAAGGCGTTGACTTTGTCCTAGCGATCGGCGATGCCGATACTGCCGGCTTTGCGCGCGAACTCGCGCGTCGCATGGCCGTGCTCGATACCGGCGACGACGGTTTCGTTCCCTACGGTTGCATTGTCTCGGAGGGCAAAGTGCCCGAGGCCGTTGGCGCCGGCGAGGTCCCCGTTTTTGCCATCATCGCGCCCGAACTGCTTGAGGGCATTGAGTCTCCTCTGCGCGAGCTGCTCGGCAGCGTGTGTGCCGTGGCCTAATATCTGCCAGGAAGGGACAGGTTATATTTGGTGGGTAAAGCGTTTGACCTGCCAAAATAAACCTGTCCCTTTTTGGTCGGTCGCCGTTTGGGGGCGGATTGGCAACGCTCGCTGATTACGGTCTTGACCTGCGCTAGAATAGGAGCATCTGATTATCCGGGCGCATGGAGGTATGCGCCCGTATGTTGAGGAGGACTTTATGGCAACTGTTGCCGCACCTATCGACGCTACGTCGACCGCCGCTTGGAAGGCGCTCGAGGCCCATCAGGAGAAGCTCGAGGCCGAGGGTATCGACCTTAAGGCATGGTTCGCTGCCGATGCGGAGCGCGTGAACAAGCTGAGCTTTGACGCCGGCGACCTGCACTTCGACCTGTCCAAGAACCTGGTGACCGATGAGACCGTCAAGCTGCTGTGCGATCTTGCCCGCGAGGTGAAGCTCGAGGAGCGCCGCGACGCCATGTTCTCCGGCGAGCACATCAACACCACCGAGGATCGCGCCGTCCTGCACACCGCACTTCGCCGTCCGGCAACCGAGAAGGGCCAGCTCATCGTCGACGGCCAGGATGTCGTCGCCGACGTGCACGAGGTCCTCGACCGCATGTACGCCTTCGCCGAGCGCGTGCGCTCCGGTGAGTGGAAGGGCGTTACCGGCAAAAAGATCGAGCACCTGGTGTCCATCGGCATCGGCGGCTCTGATCTGGGCCCGGTCATGGCCTACGAGGCTCTGCGCCCCTATGCCGACGCTGGTATCGACTGCCGCTACATCTCCAACATCGACCCCAACGACCAGGCCGAGAAGCTCCGCGGCCTGGATCCCGAGACCACGCTCGTGATTATCGTCTCCAAGACCTTCACCACGCTCGAGACCCTCACCAACGCCCGCGAGGTCAAGACCTGGATGCTCGAGCAGCTCAAGGCTCAGGGTGCCATCGACGGTTCCGATGAGCAGAACGCCGAGGCCGTGGCCAAGCACTTCGTCGCCGTTTCCACCGCACTCGAGAAGGTCGAGGCCTTCGGCATCGACCCCGCTAACGCTTTTGGTTTCTGGAACTGGGTCGGCGGCCGCTACTCTGTCGACTCCGCCGTGGGTCTGTCGCTGATCGTCGTGCTCGGCCCCGAGCGTTTCCAGCAGTTCCTTGAGGGCTTCCACGCCATCGACGAGTACTTCTGCAACACCCCGCTCGAGAACAACGCCGTCGCGCTGATGGGCCTGCTCAACGTCTGGTACGTCAACTTCTTCGGTTCCAAGAGCCACGCCGTGCTTCCGTACTGCCAGTACCTGCACCGTTTCCCGGCCTACCTGCAGCAGCTCACCATGGAGTCCAACGGCAAGCACGTCCGCTGGGACGGCAGCGCCGTGACCTCCGACACCGGTGAGATCTTCTGGGGCGAGCCCGGCACCAACGGTCAGCACGCCTTCTACCAGCTGCTGCACCAGGGCACCGTGGTGGTCCCGGCCGACTTTATCGCTTTCGCCAATACTGCCAACCCTGCGACCGACAGCGGCCAGGATGTCCACGAGCTGTTCTTGGGCAACTTCCTGGCTCAGACCAAGGCGCTCGCCTTTGGTAAGACGGCCGATGAGGTGCGCGCCGAGGGCACGCCCGAGCAGATCGTCCCGGCCCGCTGCTTTGAGGGCAACCGTCCGACGACCTCGATCTTCGGCGACACGTTGACCCCGTTCGCACTCGGCGAGCTCATTGCCCTGTACGAGCACATCACGTTTGTCGAGGGCACGGTCTGGGGCATCGACTCCTACGACCAGTGGGGCGTTGAGCTGGGCAAGCAGCTTGCCAAGCAGATCACCCCGGCCTTCCACGACGACGCCGCCAAGGCCGAGCAGGACGCTTCGACCCAGGCGCTCATCGAGTTCTACCGCGCTCACCGCAAGTAGTCGCTGCTGTTGACACATCGCGCCTTATAGTCAGGGGCCCGTATCCCATCGGATGCGGGCCCCTTTGCTTTGCCGTGGCCCCGGGGTGCACGGCCTTTATGGATCTTCGCTGGGGCGCCGCGCGCTGCGAGAACCCTGCGCCTAGATCTCGGCCTCCGCATGGCCTCGCTGCGCCTCGAGCAGCTCCCCGTAGAGCGGATGGTCTTCGAGCCTAAAGCGCTCGACCTGCTGGGGAGCGTGGCCGCGGACGAACAGCCAGGAGCGGTCGACGGGTGTCGCCATGAGCGTGCTGGGCAGCACATCGGCGCGTTCGGAAAAGACGCGGGCGCTCTCGGGGTCCTGAAAGGCTAGCACGAGCTGCGTGTCGCAGTTGCCCATGATGGAGCGTGCGCGTGCCTCGCCATAGAGCGCATCGAGCTGGTTGGTCGACTGCAGCAGCAGCGTTGCCCAGATGTTGCGGCTTCGGATAATCGAGAGCACGTTGTCGATCTGGGGGATCTGCAGATTTGCGAAGTCATCGAGCATAAAGCGCACGGGCACGGGCAGGCTGCCGTCGGGCTGCCTATCGGCTTCACGAATGAGGCCCATAAACGCCTGCGAAATAAAGAGGCCGGTCAGCGGATCGAGATTACGGTCAATATCGCTCACGGTTACAAACAGGGCGCAGGGGGTGTGTCCCATGGAAGCGAAGTCCACCTGATGGCACTCACGATAGAGCTGTGCCGCACCGTCGAATCCCAGACACATGACCTTTTCGGCAAGGATGCCGACGATGCTCGCGTGCATGCGCTCGGCATTTTGCGTAATGGCGTAGCGCCGCCATAGCGAGAGAGCATAGCTTTGGGGGTCGGTCGTGATCAGGTCGTCAAACAATCGACCCGTGGCACCGTCCTGCAGGTGCTCGATCAGCTTGATGACCGAGCTGATCGTCTGCTCGTCGGCGGGTAGCTGTTCGGTGACGTAGGCGATAAGACACGACAGCAGGTTTGCCGCCGCATGATCCCAAAAAGGCTGGTTGTTGTCCTCGATGGGGCAGATGGCCTTTGTCACCGAGAGGATGTCCTGCTGGTTGGGCCTGCCGTCCGCCTTGCGGCGAATGTGCCTTAGGGGGTTGTAGCCGCAGCGCTCGATGTCGGGCGCAAGGGCCGGGACGGTGTTGAGGTCGGCGAAGTTGAGACATTGCACGCGGTAACCGTGGGCTGCCAGCACGGGTCCCACTTCGCGACAGAGCGTGCCTTTGGTGTCGAGCACGATGTAGCTTGCGTTCATTTGCAGCAGGTTGGGCTTGAGGACGTTTCGGGTCTTGCCGGCTCCCGAGGGGCCGATCACAAGTGCGTTGTTGTTGAGTCCCGTTTGGCGGGTGTCGCAGGAAAGCGTTCGATCTTTGGCGAGGATGGTGGACGATGCGGACTCAGATGCGGCGAGGCGGCTTGCGAGGTTAGACATGGGCGACCTCCTTGGTGGTCGAGAGGATTTCGTGGGCAAAGCCGAGCTCGACGGCGCGCTCGGCCGAAAGGTAGGTGTCTTTTGCAGTGAGGGACTGGATGCGCTTGGGCGTGAGGCCGCTGCGGTCCGAGAGGATTTGCGTGAGGGTCTTGCGGGTCTGCATGAGACGCCGGCTGGTTTCCTGCAGCGCAAGTGCCGAGCCGCCTGCCCCCTGGGGGATCAGCGGGTCGTGAATCATGAGCTCTGCATGGGGCGCCATACGGCGATCGTCGCCGCCCATAAAGATCACGGCGCCCATGGACGCGGCAAATTCCAGGCAGACGGTGTGGATGGGGCACGATGCGAGGCGCATGGCGTCATAGATCACAAGACCCGATCGCACGCTTCCGCCGGCGCTGGCGACAAATATGGTGATGGGACGGCTGGGGTCGGTGGCATCGAGCAGGCGGATCTGCTGGCATAGGTCGTGGGCCATCGGGGTTTCGATGTTTCCCATGACGGAGAGCTCGCGACGGGCGAGCATCTCATCGTAAATGCTGGTGAGCGTGATACCTCGGGCGGATTCACGCATGGTGAGGGGGCTGATGATGGGGGAATGATTGGTGTCCATGAGGACTCCTTTCTGCTGGTTGTGTTGTGGAATAGGATTGTTGCCCGCGGAGGGGCTGGCGGGCTACAGGGTTCGTCCGAGTCTGAGATCGAGCTCGGTTGTGGGGCAGGCTGCCTGTTCGTGCGGCTCGCAAGCGCCAAGGGCTCCAAAGCGATGGAGCGTTGCGGCGGGCGTGGTGTAGGCGAGCCGCAGCTGATGCTCGACAGGGGCACATCCGTCATTTTTGTAATGAGCCGCGTAGTACTGCGCGATGCTGGCGTTCATCTCGCTGCCATTGCGATGGCGCTCAAACTGGCGTCTGCAGGTCTCGATGATCTTTGCTACCGACTTGGGTGCCGTCGCGGGAACAAGGGCGAGATAGCCCTCAAATAGCTCGTTGATGCTCAGGAGGCACAGCAGGTCGATCAGCGTCCTTATGGCTGCTCCCTCGGCGGAAAAGTGCGTGGTCATGCGGTTATATCGGTTGCGGTCGACGATGGCCGCATGGGGTCTTGGAGTTTTCTGCCCCGTGGTCCCGGGCTTTTGCCGCGCCTGTGTATTGAGCTCGACGTTGCAGCGCTTGAGGCCGTCCAACGGAAGGAACAGTGCGGTGCGCAGGGTGTTCCGCTTGCTTTCGAGTTCATGACGCTCGTCGGGTTCCCATTCGAGCTTGAGTTTCGTGTCGAGCGCCGTAAGCATATGGGCTAGGCAGCCTACGGTAAGAACGTACGAATCGTTGTCGCGTTTTGGGGCATAGGGGTCTGTCAGCTTGCGAATGTCGGGGTCGCCCATGATCTTTGTGCAGCGCTTCAGCAGTTGAGGGTGGTCGGCCAAGAGCGTCGCGAGCGGTAGCGACGCGTAGTTCTTGATGGTCGCGGCGGCAAAGGCGGCGTCATATTCGTTTGCATATGCTCGCTCAATGCGGGCATCCAGAATGCTTTTCTGATCGCCGTCTTCAGCGTGGTGGTTTGTCATAGCTTCTCCAATCGGTTGATGTTCGTGCTGTTTGTTGATGTGTTGGTTGTCGTGAGTGATGTGCTTGCCGTGGGTGATGTGCTGACGTTGGGGTGCTATGCGGTTTTCAATGAGCCCGTGAGGCAGTTGCTGCAGGGGCGGGATGGAACGGCCCATGCAAGGCGGAAGGCATCGTGCTCAAAATCGAGACAGCAATGCCCTGGGTGCCTCACATGTGGCAGTTACCTCATTAAGTTGTCATTGCGTTTGGGGTTGTACTTTGCCGATCTTCCTTCTCTTACACGCTAAAACTCAAACTTCATATGCTCGATCTACTTAAAACCGCAACAGCGGTCTTTTATCAACTTATATGTCGGAACGCGTCTTTGCAAGTACTTTTTTGCCTTTGTTTCAAATGGGGTGGTTTTGCAACCGTCATGCGCGCGCCGTGTGAACGTGCCCCGGCTCGGATAAGATAGTGCGCGATAAAAACGATGCAAGGAGGCACATATGGCAATTAAAGCCATCGCAATGGATATCGACGGTACGCTTACCAACGATCAGAAGGTGATCAGCCCGCGTACGCGCGAGACGCTGCTCGCGGCGCAGGAGTCGGGCATTAAGCTCATCTTGGCTTCGGGCCGTCCCGCATGGGGGCTGCACGCCTTGGCGCAGGAGCTCGACCTTCAGAACCATGATGGTTTACTGGTGGCCTTTAACGGCGCGCATGTGGTCGACGCTCAGACCGATGAGGTGCTGTTCGATCAGGCTATGCCTGCCGACGAATTGCATCGCCTGATTGATCACCTACGTAATTTTGACGTGATCCCTATGATTTCGCTCGGTCGCGACTTGCATGTCGAGGACTCGTACCACTGCATGATTACGCTGCCTGACGGCTCGCAGAAGAATATTGTCAAGTATGAGCGCGATGCCTGCGACCTTAAGATCCGTGAGGTCGAGAGCTTGCATGAGGTCGTGGACACTTATCCCGTGGACAAGCTGCTGACGGCGGGCGATCCGGCCTACCTGCAGGCGCATTACGAGGAGATGTATGCGCCCTTTACCCAGACGCTTTCGGGCATGTTTACGGCCGACTGGTACTTTGAGTACACGGCGCCCGGTATCGACAAGGCCCGCGCGCTCGAGGGTGCCCTGCCCAAGCTCGGTATCGATGCCAGCGAGGTCGTATCGTTTGGCGACGGCCAGAATGACAAGTCCATGATTGAGTGGGCCGGCACCGGTGTTGCCATGGGCAACGCCGTCGATGAGGTTAAGGCTGCGGCCCAGATGGTGACCGCCAATAACAACGAAGACGGTATTGCGGTGGCGCTGGATAAGCTGCTGGGTTAGAATCGCCGATTAATGCATGGCTCGGGCGCCTGCTCGCGGGCGTCCTTTTGTTAGGGAGGGTGCCGTGTCCGCATTTCCGTTCGACGCCGTTATCTTTGACATGGACGGCGTCATTGTCGATACCGAGTATTACTACTTGGGCGAGACTGCCGCGTTTGCCAAGGAGCTTGGGCTTAATCTGACTCAAGAGGAGTTGAATGGGCAGGTCGGTACCTCGCATCAGTTCTTCCTGCATATGCTGGTCGATTGGTTTGAGCGCGCCGGTAAGGGGCATTTCACTGGCGAGGAAGCGTTGGCCCGTTGGGACGAGTGGGCGCATAAGCGTCCGCGCGACTATCAGGCTTTGATTAACCCAGGCGCCGTGGATACGATTCGAGAGCTGCCGCGCCGCGGCGTTCGCGTGGCGCTTGCCAGCTCGTCTCCCATGGTTAGCATCGAGGAAGTGCTCAACGCATGCGGGCTGTCGGATGCCTTTGAGTACGTGGTGAGCGGCGAGCAGTTTAAGGAGAGCAAGCCCGAGCCCGACATCTACCTGCATGCGCTGGACCTCCTGGGGCTGCCCGCGAATCGCTGCTGCTGCGTTGAGGATTCGGTGCCTGGCATCACTGCCGGCAAGCGCGCCGGTCTGACAGTAATCGCCAAGCGTGAGGAGCGCTTTGGCTTTAGCCAGGATGCCGCGGACAAGATTATCGATCAGCTGCCGGACCTGCTGGAACTCGCGTAGATCCTGGGCGGTACTGCTGTCACAACAGTGATTCCGTTGGCATAAGAGAGGGGCGGCGTCATGGCATTTAACGTGAACGCATTGGGGTTTGGCGACAACGTCGTCGACCGCTACGAGCATATCCACACGATGTATCCGGGCGGCAATGCGGTGAACTTTGCCGTGTATGCCAAGAAGTGCGGTGCCGCGCGCTCCGCGTATATGGGCATCTTTGGTAATGACGCTGCTGCTGAGCATGTGATTGCGAGTCTTGAGGATGAGGACGTTGAACTAGCCAAATGCAAGCAGCTCATCGGCGAGAATGGTGCGGCACGCGTTACTGTGGTCGATGGTGATCGTGTATTTCTGGGATCTAACGAGGGCGGCATCCGTGGTGATGCGTGCTATGTGCTCGATCGTTTTGATCTAGCGTATATGAAGCAGTTCGATGTGGTCCATTCGGGTAACTACTGCTTTACCGAGCGTGAGCTGCCTAAGCTGAAGGCGGCGGGTATTACCGTTTCGTTTGACTTCTCGGATGATTCGACCGATGAGTACTACGAGCAGATTGCTCCCTACGTTGACTTCGCGTTCTTTAGCGCGGCAGACGCTGCGAGTGAGGATGAGATTCGCGAGCGTCTGGCATGGGTGAAGAGCCTAGGTCCGCGTTTTGTATCGGCAACGGCTGGCGCTGAGGGCTGCATTGCCTATGATGGCTATCGTTATTACCGCCAACTGGCTAAACCGGTAACGGATATGAAGGACACCATGGGTGCGGGTGACTCGTTCCTCACCTCGTTTTTGATGTGCTATCTCGATTCCGCCAAGCGTGGTGAGGATGGCGCCGAGGCCATCGAGCGCGCGCTCGACTTTGCTGCCGGGTTTGCCTCGACCGTGTGCGGCATGGAAGGTTCTTGGGGCCACGGAGCGCCGATTTTTAAATAGTTGAGCGGTCCCGGGAAGTCGAATTGTTGTCTTCCCGGGACCCTGTGGGCAAAAATGCCAAATATGAGTACTGTAACTATTTTAGTAACAGCAAAATCAAGCCTTTGAGGCCCTAGCTGAGTGCCTGGGAGCGATAAAAGCCTGTTTTAAACGGCTTTAGCCATACTAAAACACCTAGATAATGAACGGATGTACATTATCTAGGTGTTCATTTGTCGCAAAATAATGCTACTAGCATTGCAACAGTACTCATATTTGGTGTTTTTTGCCCACCGGGGTCAGCGGAAGTCAAATATGAAGCGCGAATTTTCCAAAACGATCGATTCGGCGCTCTCCACGACGCAGTTTTTAAGTTCGGCGATGTGCCGAGAGACGCTTTTCAGCGATGTGATGAGCTGCTGTGCGCTTGCATCTGCTTGCGGCTGGGCTGGTGCATCAGTCTCGAGCAGCAGGCGGTCGAGTGGAATCTGTCGGGCGTATTCGCGACCGCGCTTGGTGGCGAGCATCCGCTCGTTCACGGAAAAATAACAGCCTGCGTTTCGCGCGCGGACGAACTCGTTCGAGGTACCGCTAAACCAGTGGAAGATGATAGCGGGGGAGTCGGGGCTTGGGGTGAGCAATTCATGTGACCCGAGGACGTCCAGCACGGTTCCTGCCGAACGAACGGCGTGAATTGATATCACGCGCCCGGCAAGAGGGTGCTGCACGAGTGCATCGCAGAGCCGGTCAAGTGCCTGTACTTGTAGCGGCTCGCTTCCGGCAAAACGAGCGGAAAAGTCGAGCCCGACCTCGCCGATCAAGCGTTCTTGTGCAGCGACTTCGCAAAGCAGACTGATTTCAGCGTTGCCACATCGTCCGTCGGCGAGCCGCCAGGGATGGAGGCCGATGCCGGCAAAGATATTTGAACGGCCGCAGGCGCGCTTCTTGGCGCGTGCAAAGTCGTGCGGATCGACGCCGCAGTCAAATAAAACCAGGCCCAGCGCCGTTGCCTCATCGGCAACGGCGTCCGGGTGAGCCATTAGATCAAGATGACAGTGTGCATCAAATAACCGGGGCTCCATCTCGGCGCGCTCCGCTAGTCCAAGCGCTGGCCATCGGCGCGCACGCGCTCGGTGCCGCGGCCACTGATCTGGCGGATAACCTCGCCGGCAATCATCTGACCCATGATGGGCGGCATAAAGCTGGCGGTTCCGAGCTCGGTACGCTCGTGGATGTTGGAAGGGTCGCGGGGCTGTGTCTTAACCGATTCTTCGCAGCTAAACAGTACGTGTAGGCTCTTGATTCCGCGCTTCTTACATTCTTTGCGCATAATGCGGCTCATAGGGTCACGTACCGTATCGAAGATGTCGGCAAAGCGGATACACTCGGGATGGAGCTTGTTGGCCCCGCCCATGGAGCTAACCAAACGAATGTTGTGGTCCTGAGCATATTTGGCAATGGTGAGCTTGGCCGAGATGGTGTCGATGGCATCGACGACGTAGTCGAGCTTGCCACCCGTCTGCTCCAAAACGCTCGCGAAGAACTCGTCGATGTTGTCGCTCAGCAGGTATTCGGTGCGCTTGATAACGCTGGCGGCGGGATTGATGTCGTGGATCATGGCTTCCATCACGTCAACCTTGCGCTTGCCGATGGTGCTATGAAAGGCGATGGCTTGTCGATTGATGTTGCTGGGCGCGATGATGTCCTTGTCCAGAATGACGAAATGACCGATGCCGCCGCGGGCAAGTGCCTCGCAGCAATTGGAACCCACACCTCCGCAGCCGAGTATCAGCACCGTAGCATCGGCGAGCTTGTCGAGTGCCTCGCGGCCCATGATGATCTCGAGCTTGGTGTCGCGTGTCTCGTTGGGAGTTGCGGCTGTGGTTTCGGTCATAGACATCCTCCGATGGGGAAGCGAATCGTGTTTTGGCTATCGCCATTATAGGTATTATCGCGATTCCATTTGAGCCCTAGGGGTTTGTTGAAATGAGGCAGGGATTCGCATAAGATGAAGCAGATGGCACCCGTTGCCGCGGGTTGGCCAACTCCCAAACACGTTTGTAGCGTGAGAAGTGGCCGTCTTCGCATTACGCTGGGCGGCTATTTTTTTGAGTGTAAGATTAGATAATTAGACAAACATCTAAATATCGAGTATAGTGTGCGCGTCATGAGAGATGATGAGAGGAGGTCTTATGCCGGGAGAGGGTTTTAAGGCGCTGGCCGATCCTACGCGGCGGCGCATTTTGGAACTGCTGCGCGAGGGCAATTGTACGGCCGGGGAGCTTGCCGAGCATTTTGATATTAGCAAGCCGTCATTGAGCCATCACTTGGCGACGCTCAAAAACGCCGGGTTGGTGACCGACGAGCGCCATGGCCAAAACATCGTATACAGCTTAAACACCACCGTCATGCAGGATTTAATTGGCTGGTTTATGGGCTTTACAAACACTGAAGGTGATAAGGATGAATAACGAAAACAAGGGCATTCACCCCACGGGGGTATCGTCGCGCGTGTGGATTGCGCTGGTCGCTCTGTGCGTCGCCAATGTCGCAGCGCACCTCATGGTGATGCCGAGCTTGCCTGCGCAGATTCCCACGCACTGGGGCGCGAACGGCGCCGTCGACGGTTGGGGTCCTAGCTGGATGGCCTCCGCGCTCGGCGTGCTGCCTCTGGCGCTTCTCGCAATGTTCTGCGTGGTGCCGCGCGTCGATCCCAAAGGTGAGGCATATCGAACCTCGGGCAAGTTCTATCAGGGTTTCGTAATCGCCTTCACCTTGTTCATGTGTGCCATAAGCTGGTTGGGTGAGCTTACGGTCTGGGGCGTGGTGCCGGCGGTCGGTTCGGTCAACGTGCTGATTTCCAGTGCTGTTGGTTTGCTGTTCATCGGCGTAGGCAACTACTTGCCGCGTGTGAAGCAGAACTACACGCTCGGTATTAAGACACCCTGGGCGCTTGCCGACCCCGAGAACTGGCGCCGTACGCAGCGTTTTGGCGGTGCCTGCTTTATGGTGCTGGGTGTTGGCCTGATTGTGATGGGCGTGGCGGGTAGCGTACTTTCGAGCGAAGTCGTCGCCGCGGTGATTGCGGTGCTGGCGCTTGGTTCAGCCGGAGCTGCCTATGTCTACTCGTATCTGCTGTGGCGTAAATCGCAGCGAGCCGCTCGCTAAGGTTGCGGAAAACTAGCGTACGCAGTTCATAGTATGTTCCGGGGGACTTTTCCCAGGTAGTATTAGGGGGTGTGGGCAACCATGCCCCTTTTCGTTACGTTTCAGAGCTGGTTTCCTCATTTCGTTTCCACTAAAGCGAAGCAAGAATAGGGAAACAGCAGGTAGAAAGGATAAAACAGGCATATGGCGGAGTTTATCTACCAGATGTATCAGGCTCGCAAGGCCCATGGCGACAAGGTGATCCTTGACGACGTGACCCTGAGCTTCTACCCTGGGGCCAAGATCGGCGTCGTGGGTCCTAACGGCATGGGTAAGTCGACCCTGCTCAAGATTATGGCTGGTATCGAGGAAGTCTCCAACGGCGATGCCAGGCTTACCCCCGGCTACACCGTGGGCATCCTGCAGCAGGAGCCGCCGCTCGACGACGACAAGACCGTCATCGAGAACGTGCGCATGGCATTTGGCGACATGATCGCCAAGGTCGATCGATTCAACAAGATCGGCGAGGAGATGTGCGACCCGGATTGCGACATGGACGCCCTCATGGCCGAGATGGGCAAGCTCCAGGACGAGATCGATGCCGCCGACGGCTGGGATATCGATTCCAAGCTCGGCCAGGCCATGGACGCCCTGCAGCTGCCCGATTCCGACATGCCGGTCAACGTGCTTTCCGGCGGCGAGCGCCGTCGCGTGGCCCTGTGCAAGCTACTGCTCGAGGCTCCCGACCTGCTGCTGCTCGACGAGCCCACGAACCACCTGGACGCCGAGTCGATCCTGTGGCTCGAGCACTTCCTGCACAACTACCAGGGCGCGGTGCTTGCCGTCACACACGATCGCTACTTCCTGGATAACGTTGCCGAGTGGATCTGCGAGGTCGACCGCGGCCACCTTTATCCCTACAAGGGCAACTACTCCACGTATCTGGAGACCAAGGCCGCCCGTATCGAGGCGCAGGGCAACCGCGATGCCAAGCTCGCCAAGCGCATGGAGGCCGAGCTCGAGTGGGTACGCAGCTCGCCCAAGGCTCGTCAGGCCAAGAACAAGGCTCGTCTGGCTCGCTACGAGGAGATGGAGGCCGAGGCCCGCGCCAGCCAGAAGCTCGACTGGACCGACATCCGCATCCCCGTGGGCCCGCGTCTGGGCAACAAGGTGCTCGAGGCCCATCATCTGCACAAGGAGTTCGATGGCCGCGTGCTCATCGATGACCTTTCGTTCACCCTGCCGCGCAACGGCATCGTGGGCGTCATCGGCCCCAACGGTGTCGGTAAGACCACGCTCTTCAAGACCATCGTGGGCCTGGAGCCGCTGACTTCGGGCGAGCTCGAGGTGGGCGAGACCGTCAAGATTTCTTACGTCGACCAGAACCGTTCCGGCATCGACCCCGACAAGAACCTGTGGGAGGTCGTCTCGGACGGCCTGGACCACATGATGGTCGGAGAGACCGAGGTTCCGAGCCGCGCGTATGTGGCGAGCTTTGGCTTTAAGGGCCAGGACCAGCAGAAGCGCGCTGGCGTGCTCTCCGGTGGCGAGCGCAACCGTCTGAACTTGGCACTTACGCTCAAGCAGGGCGGCAACCTGCTGCTCCTCGACGAGCCCACGAACGACCTCGACGTCGAGACGCTGTCCTCGCTCGAGGCGGCGCTGCTCGAGTTCCCGGGCTGCTCGGTGGTCATTAGCCACGACCGTATGTTCCTGGACCGCGTCGCCACGCACATTCTGGCGTGGGAGGGCACCGACGAGAATCCGGGCAACTGGTATTGGTTCGAGGGCAACTTCGAGGCCTATCAGGCCAACCGTATCGAGCGCCTGGGCGAGGACGCAGCCCAGCCGCATCGTATTCACCGCAAGCTGACGCGTGACTAGTCGAGCTCAGGTGACCTAATGAGAAAGGGACGATAACCTTGAGGGCTATCGTCCCTTTTTGTTACTTAGTAGAAGGCTCGACTTTATCGATGGTCCAGGCGGCTCCGAGACCGCCGGTGGTGTTGCGGCGGATGCGCACGGCAACCTCGTGGCGCTCGCCGGCCTGCGTGTAGCGCAGAGGGAAGCTTGCGCGGTTTCGCGCGGCCTCGATGGTGCCGCGCTCGCGGGCGATCCAGTAGTACTCGCCGACGATGCCGAGCGTGTCGGCGCCGTAGGGGAGATAGGTCGACAACTGGTGTAGCAACGGGCCGGGGCAGAAGACCTCGGTTGCGAAATCGACGGGGAAGTCCTCGGGGATGGTGGTCGCTGCGGGTGCGGGGGCCGGTGCCATCGCCGGTGCGAAGGCCTGCTCATTGACGGTCGTCACCTCGGCGACGGGCACGGGCTTGGTGCCCACTTTCGGCATCGCCGCGGAATTTGCAGGCTCGACGATAGCGGGTGCGTCTGCGGTCGCGGTGTCGAGCTCAACTTGCGGAGCGTTCTCGTTCTCGACGATCGACTTTGCCTCGATGGGCGTGGACGCCATGGTGGTGATGCCGGCGTTGGCGTTCTCGGGGTCATAGACGACCGTGAGCGAGATGGCAGGCTGCGGCGTCTCGGGCTCCGGCGTCGACTCGGTAGCGTCTTGATCGGCGGACTCGTCGGGCTGATCGTCCTCGGCCTCGTCGCCAAAGACATCGCTGTTTTGGAACGCAGACATCTTGGGTTGGTTGGCGGCTTCTTCGGTTGTCGACTTGGGAGCCTCGTTGAGCTCCGCAGTGGCTTCCTGCTCTGATATGACTTCGGGATTGGTCGTGGCGGCGATTTCGGTTTCGGCTTCTGCTGTTAACTCAATAGCGACTCCGATCTCGGGCTCGGGCTCCGGAGCAACTTCGGCCACGGGCTTGGGCTCGGGACGCTTAACGTGCTTGGGACGCACAGCCTTGAGGTCCTTCTCGCCGCGCTTTTTCCTTTTGTAGGACTGCTTGGCGCCCTTGGTGGCCTTGGGCTTGTCCTCGCCCTTGGCAAGTGCGGCATCCCATGCCTCGTTGGCGATGACCGTGGCATACAGGCGACCGCCCTTAAAGACAGTCAGCTTAATGCAGTCGTCGAGTTCCTCGAGCAACTCGCGCGTGGACTCGAAGCCCAGGTCATAAGCAGTCATGTCGCCAGCGGCGAGAGTCTCTTCGACCTGCGTCATAAACGTTTGCTTGCCGCATCCAATCGCATCGCGCAGCAGGCGATACAGATAGATGTGGTTGCCCAGCGATAGCGTGGGCCTAACTATTGTCTTGCTCATGGCAAATCTCCTCTTTACACACGTAAAGCATCTTACCATCGCATAGCGTTCGCCATGGCGGCACCCAAGGCAAACGGGCGCGAACCGCTATCGATTCGCGCCCGTTGTACAGGTTGCCTATCTGGGGATGCAGTGCCTAGTTGCCCGATGTCGTGCCTTGGCTTGAACTGTCAGATGTCGTGCCCGATGTGGTGCCACTCGAATTGCTGTTGCTGCTGTTTGCTGTGCCCGTTCCCGACGTGGTGTCGCTCGTCTGGTCGCCCGTGCTCGGCTGAGAGCTGTCGGTCGTTTGACTGGAGTCGGTCGTGCCGGATTGCGCGCCGTTATTGTTTGCAGAGGAATCGGCGCCCTGCGACTGGTCAGGGGCGGTCGAGGACGAATCGGTGGATGCGGAGTTGCCCTGCGAGTCGTCCTGCTGAACCTGCGATTGACCGGTGCTATCCGCGTCGTGCTCGGTCGTGCGCGACGAAAGGATTGGCTCGGGACGCTCGCCCAGGCCCTCGCCGGCAGTGGTGATAAGGATGGCGCCAGCGCAGGCGATGACCGCGACGATGGCGATGGCGATCGAGAAGACGATGACCTTCTTTTGCGTCTGGCTGCGCTCTGCTGCCGCCTTGGCACGTAGGCTGTTGGGAGCGACGCGCGCCGTGGTCGCGCGCCCTGCAACCCGGCGCATCTCCTGTGTGGTCGCAGCTCCGCCCAGATGCTCGTTTGCATTGAGCTCAACGGGTTCGTAAGCGCCGACGGGGTAGTCGACGGCGGCGTGCGTGCCTTTGATGGCTTCGGCACTGGCAGAGATAAAGTGACGGTAGACCTGCGAGGACACAACGGTGATAACCGAACTCACAGCGGCGCCGATCACCGATCCAGCGATGCCGATTTTGGAAGCAAGCGCGACGCTCGTAGCGGCAGCTGCGGCGCCGGCGATGATTTGGGGAATGGAGATATCGTCGAACAGGCCCTTTTTAGGCGCGATGGCCATGGTCTGCCCGATGGAATGGTTTTCGTGAACGCCGTTGTTGAGCGATGCCGGCGTCATGACGCGCGTGCGCGGCGCGTCGGTGTACTTGGTCGTCATACGGGGTCCTCCCGGTGTAAATCTACTTCGTTTCGTGTAGCCATCAGGGTACCCACCAGATGTGAATCGTACGTGACATTTAACAGATACCATCAACTCATCAATAGCTCACCAAATTGGTGGGATGCGGTTGCGCCCGGCGGTTGAACTACAATAAGGCTTGCTAATTGTTATGGATGGCGTCTACGCACGGGAGCATTCTTATGGATCTTCACCTTTCTCAGTCTGACGGCTTTTTGCGTGTGGCGGCGGCGTCGCCGCAGATTCGCGTGGCCGATGTCGAGGGCAATGCTGAGGTTGCGCTGGCGGCTGTTCACGAGGCTGCCGAGCGCGGCGTTCGTGCGCTCGTGCTGCCCGAGCTCAACCTGTGCGGCTATACCGCGGCTGATTTGTTCCATAACCGCACGCTGCTGCATGCTTGCGAGGCGGCGCTGGTGCGCATTCTCGATAAAACCCGTGAGCTGCCGATCGTCTTTACCATCGGTCTTCCCGTTGCAGTTGCCGAGAACATTTACAATTGCGCCGCTGTGTGCTGCGAGGGCGAGCTTTTGGGCCTTACGGCCAAAAAGTATCTGCCCAACTACGGTGAGTTTTATGAGCGCCGCTGGTTTGCTCCGGCGCCGGTCGATCCCGTGTGGGTTGAATTTGCCGGTCAGGGTCCGGTGCCGCTTGGCTCGGGACTTGTCTACCGCTGCTGTGATGAGGGTGCCGAGGACCTGGTACTGGGCGTTGAGGTCTGTGAGGACCTGTGGGTGCCGGCGCCCCCTTCGACCGAGATGGCGCTTGCCGGTGCGACGGTGATTCTCAACCCGTCGGCCTCGGACGAGATTATCGGTAAGGCAGATTACCGCCGCAGCCTTATCTCTAACCAAAGCGCGCGCCTGTACTGCGCCTATGCCTATGCGGATGCGAGCGAGGGCGAGTCCACGACCGATATGGTCTTTGCGGGGGAGAACCTCGTCTACGAAAACGGATCTAAGCTCGCCGCCACGAAGCTCCTCACCTGCGATATGGCGGTGGCCGATGTCGATCTTGACCGTCTGGTGGCTGAGCGCCGCTGCTCGACGACCTGGACGCGCCCGGGTGATGCGCCGGAGGCGACAACCGTTGAGTTTTCGTTTGAGGGCGTACTGGCAGACGAGCCTGTCCTGCGCAATGCCTGCGACATCGACCGTGTCTTCCCCCGCGCGCCCTTTGTGCCGGCCGACCACGGCGACTTGGCCGAGCGTTGTGAGACCATCCTCGACCTGCAGACCGCCGGCCTCAAGACCCGCCTTGCCCATACGGGTACCAAGGCTGCAGTCATCGGTCTTTCGGGCGGCCTGGACTCCACGCTGGCACTGCTTGTGACCGTGCGTGCCTTCGATGCGCTGGGACTGCCGCGCACGGGTATCACGGCGGTCTCCATGCCCGGTTTTGGCACGACGCACCGCACCAAATCGAATGCCGAGTCGCTTGCCCGTGACCTGGGCGTGAGCTTCCGCGAGGTTTCGATCCACGCGGCCGTGGAGCAGCACTTCAAGGACATTGAGCACGATCCGGCCGTGCAGGACGTGACCTACGAGAACAGCCAGGCCCGCGAGCGTACGCAGATTCTGATGGATCTGGCCAACCAGGCTGGCGGTTTTGTCATCGGCACGGGCGACCTGTCGGAGCTGGCGCTCGGCTGGGCTACCTATAACGGCGACCACATGAGCATGTATGCCGTCAATGCGAGCGTACCCAAGACGCTTGTGCGTCATCTGGTGCGCTATGCGGCTGATGTCTTTGGCGGGCGTATTGCCGAGGTCTTGCTCGATATCCTCGATACGCCGGTGTCTCCCGAGCTTCTGCCGCCCACGGGCGACGGCGAGATTGCGCAGAAGACTGAGGATTTGGTGGGCCCGTACGAGCTGCACGACTACTTTCTCTACTACCTGCTGCGTTTTGGCTTTGAGCCGGGCAAGATCTACCGCATGGCGCTCAAGAGCTTCGAGGGCGTCTACGACGCCAAGACCGTCCACACGTGGTTGCGTACGTTCTATCGTCGCTTCTTTGCTCAGCAGTTTAAGCGCAGCTGCCTGCCCGATGGTCCCAAGGTGGGCTCGGTGACGCTCAGCCCGCGCGGCGATTGGCGTATGCCGAGTGACGCAAGCTCACGTCTGTGGCTCGCGCAGATCGACGCCCTCAATCCAATTGACTAAGGTTGGCCAAATTGAACCAATACGGGGGTTGTAAGCGTTACACTTTTGCAATCTGATGGCCCGTATCGCGCGGCGCTCTTGTCGGAGCGCCGCGTTTTTCATATCGAAAGGTGGCACCATGCAGGCATCGCAGCGTCTCGACCGCTTTGGCGCGGAGGTCTTCGCCTCGCTCAACAACAAGCTTCTCGCGCTGAAGGCTCAGGGCAAGACCATTTACAACATGAGCGTGGGCACGCCCGACTTTAAGCCGTACGACCATGTGGTCGAGGCGCTCACGCAAGCAGCCCAAGATCCCGAGATGTGGAAGTATGCCCTGCGCGACCTGCCCGAACTCAAGCAAGCCGTGTGCGATTACTATGAGCGCCGCTTTGGCGTTTCGGGCATTACGCCGTCCATGGTGCAGTCGTGCAACGGCACACAGGAGGGCGTGGGCCATTTGGGCTTAGCCCTGCTCGATCCGGGTGACACCATTTTGGTTCCCGATCCGTGCTACCCGGTCTTTGAGGCGGGTGCCAAGATCGCCGATGCGAAGCTCGAGTACTATCCGCTGATCTCCGAGCACAATTACCTGCCCTATGTGGCGGGTATCGATCCCGAGGTTGCCGATCGTGCCAAGTATATGATCGTGTCGCTGCCCGCGAACCCGGTGGGCTC
The DNA here is from genome assembly GCA_902464485.1 of uncultured Collinsella sp. Lineage (GTDB taxonomy): Bacteria > Actinomycetota > Coriobacteriia > Coriobacteriales > Coriobacteriaceae > Collinsella. The sequence goes on from CABQJJ010000002.1 coordinate 75,854, forward strand.
GGTGGGCACGCCCGAGGTCTACGAGGAGATCATTGCTTTCGCCCGCGAGCACGACCTGCTCATCGTCCATGACAACGCGTACTCCGACATCGTGTTCGACGGCGAGCCGGGCGGCAGCTTCTTGCAGTATCCCGGTGCGCTCGAGGTGGGCGTTGAGTTCTTCTCGCTCTCCAAGTCGTTTAACGTCACCGGTGCGCGTATCGGCTTTTTGGTTGGCCGCGAGGACGTGGTCTCTGCCTTTGCCAAGCTGCGCAGCCAGATCGACTTTGGCATGTTCTTCCCGATCCAGAAGGCCGCCATCGCGTGCCTTAATGGCCCGCGCGATGAGGTCGAGGCGCAGCGTCTGAAGTACCAGGAGCGTCGCGATGCCCTGTGCGACGGTCTTGAGGGTCTGGGCTGGGAGCGTCCCAACGCGCATGGTTCTATGTTTGTGTGGGCCAAGCTTCCCGGTGGTCGCACCGATTCCATGGCGTTTTGCGAGGAGCTCATGGAAAAGGCCGGCGTTGTGGTGACACCGGGCGCGAGCTTTGGTCCTTCGGGCGAGGGGCATGTGCGCATGGCGCTGGTCCTGCCGCCCGACCAGATCGCTTTGGCTGTCGAGGCCATTCGCGAGGCGGGCCTGTATTAGAAAGGTATTTTGGCTCGTCAATAGCTCGAAACCGATTTCGTACAGTTATTTTACGAATCCTGCAAACAATTTCGGTAAACGATCGATTTTTGACTGCGAATAGGAGCATAATCAAAGTCCCGATTGGATGTATTGGGATTACGGCAAGCCGCTCGGGTCGTTCCCGGGCGGCTTGTTTGTGGAGAGAGATGGGAGTTTCTAATGGTTAACGAGAAGAAGGTCGCTATTGTCGGCTGCGGTTTCGTCGGTTCGTCTTCGGCGTTCGCGCTGATGCAGAGTGGCCTGTTCTCTGAGATGGTCCTCATCGACGTGGACAAGAACCGCGCCGAGGGTGAGGCCCTGGATATCGCGCACGGCATGACGTTTGCCGAGCCGATGAAGATCTACGCCGGCGATTATTCCGATGTCGCCGACGCCGCCATGATCGTTGTCACCGCTGGCGCTGCCCAGAAGCCCGGTGAGACCCGCCTGGACCTGGTCAACAAGAACGTCAACATCTTTAAGTCCATTATCCCCGAGATTAAGAAGTCCGGCTTCGACGGCATTCTGCTCATCGTCTCCAACCCGGTCGATGTTCTGACCTACGCCGCCATTAAGATGTCCGGCCTGCCCGAGGGCCACGTCATCGGTTCCGGCACCGTGCTCGACACTGGCCGTCTGCAGCAGATGCTCGGTGCCCACGTCGAGGTTGACCCGCGCGATGTCCAGGCCTATGTCATGGGTGAGCACGGCGACTCCGAGTTTGTCGCTTGGTCCAGCGCTCAGGTTGCCGGCGTGCCGCTGAACACCTTCTGCGAGCTTCACGGTCATCTGGAGCATGAGGCTGCCGAGAAGCGCATCGCCGAGGACGTCAAGAACTCTGCCTACACCATCATCGAGAAGAAGCACGCCACCTACTACGGTGTCGCTATGGCCGTTAAGCGCATCTGCACTGCCGTCATGCGTGACGAGCAGACCGTTCTGCCCGTCTCCTCGCTCATGGTGGGCGAGTACGGCCTGTCCGACCTGGCCATCTCCATGCCGACGGTCGTTGGCCGCGACGGCGTCGTCTGCCGCGTCCCCGTGCCGTTGAACGAGGACGAAAAGAGCGAGCTCAACACTTCTGCCGAAGCACTCAAGGGCATCATCGGCAGCGTCGATTTCTCCTGCTAAATCAGACTTGTTGAGGCAACAAGCTACAATGAAGGCGCCTGAGCCCCTGCGGCTCGGGCGCCTTTTTGGTGCAAAGGGGACAGGTTACTTTGCACCATTGTTGATGGAGGGGCCATGTCTTATTCGCCTAACTTTTTGACCTATGCCCAGACGGCATTTGAGTCGTTTGACGAGCGGCCGTTCTGTTCGGTGGACAGTCTGGTCTTTGCATGGCTGTCCTATTTGCGCTTGCCGGGGGATATGCCCGAACTGACCGGCTGGCGGGGGCTGGACGTGCGTGAGCTGCTGCGTGCCGAGTGCTATCAGGACATGATTGGCGATTTGTGGAATCCAGAGGGGAGTCGTGCCTTGTTGGAGGTCGTGGCAGCAAGCCCTCGCTACCGTGGCGTGCGCGTTTGCGGCTATCGTGCCGTGAGCGATGTGGTGGCGACAGAGCAGTTTGCAGCCATGGCGTTCCGGTTTCCGGCGGGGTTTAGTTATCTTTCCTTCCGGGGGACCGACAGCACGATTGTGGGCTGGAAAGAGGACTTTAACATGGCGTTCCGGTGTCCTGTGCCGGCACAGGAATCCGCGGCGCGTTATGTGGACGACGCGGCGGATGCGATCGACGGGCCGCTTTTGTGCGGAGGTCATTCTAAGGGCGGAAACCTTGCGGTGTACGGTGCGGCGATGTGCTCCGATGTCGCCCGTGAGCGAATCGAACGGGCGTATTCCCATGATGGTCCGGGGTTCGTCGAGGAGTTTCTGAACGGCAACGCCTTTGCTGGCCTATCCGGCCGTATCGACAAGACGCTGCCCCAGTCTTCTATTTTTGGCATGATGTTCGAGACACAGGAGGACTATGCCATCGTTGAGAGCACCGAGTTCAGCCTGCTGCAGCACAATCCCTTTAGCTGGGTGGTTGATGGTCGCGACTTCGTGTACTGTGAGCGCCTGTCCGCCGGTGCTCGATACGTTGATGGCTCCATTCGCGAGATGCTGCTTGCAGTGTCACCTAGCGGGCGCGAGCGTTTTGTAGACGCGTTGTTCTCCGTGTTTGAGGCTACGGGTGCTGAGCGGTTTGCGGATATCGCTGGGAATCTGCGCGAGAGCCTGCCCGTGATGCTCCAGGCTGCGCAAGGCTTTGACAAGGATACGCGACGCTTTGTCTCGCAGACCATCGTGGCAATCCTTAAATGCGCACTGTTGCCCAAACGACCCCAGATCGACATGCCCGCTGCCGGCAAGAGTTTGGCAGAACAGCTCGAGGCTTGGCAGTCCGAGCTCCTGCGTTAGCCATTGGTGCAAAGCAACTTGTCCCCGATGCACCAATCTTCGATGCGCCTGGGGTAGGCTCGACCGCTATACTGGTTCGTGCCGAAATCGATCTAGAACGGAATGCCGTATATGAAAATCAATCACGCGATCCTGCATATCCTGGACTTTGACTCTGCCGTCAACGTCATGAGCCAGCGCGAGCTCGATATCGAGAGCCGTACCGTGCGCAACTTCGTGACCACGCATCTGCGCCGCGCTCGTACTTCGGCCGACAACAAGCGTGCCACGTTTGCCGAGAACTCCGCATTCGGCGGCGAGCTCAAGGGCTATTTCTTTGGTGAGCGTGAGTTCGTGGACCTGTCGCAGCAGATTGCGGAGTTCATCTCTTCCGAACTCACCAAGGCCGAGAAAGCCGAGTCCACTGACGTGCTTGTGGCGGACTTTGACGATGATGAGGATGCCCGCTGGTTTGCCGTGATGCTGCTGGGCTCCAAGCAGGCATTCATGCACGAGGTGGGTCGCGAAGAGGGCGAGGTTCGTAACGACATTGCGCGCCACTATGCCATTCTGCCGAACCCTTCGCAAAAGGTGCCGAGCTATGCCATCGTGCGCGCGAGCACCATGGAGATCGGCTATGTGGATAAGAAGCGCAAGATTGCCGGCGAGGACCGTATGCTTATCCCCGATGGCTTGCTTCAGTGCGACACGGGCGTATCGGGCAAGGAGGTCATCGACACCGTGACGCGTGTGGTCGAGGAGATCGCCGAGGAGCACGGTGCCAATACGGCCGTAGCGCTCGCTAAGGTTAAGGCTGCCGTTGCCGAGAAAGTCGAAGACGACGAGGAGCTGCCGCCTTGGGATATCGTCGATGAGGTCTTTGAGGACGAGCCGGTCATCAAGGAGAGCGTGCGTGCGGCGTTGACCGAGGAGAAAGTGCCTGAGCGCGTGCCCGTAGAGCGCAAGCAAGTTGAGCGCGCAGCCGTGCGCAATCACAAGATCCGTACCGACACGGGTATCGAGATCAGCTTCCCGGCCGAGATGGGTTCGAACTCCGAGTACATCGAGTTCGTCAACGAGCCCAATGGTCTCATTTCCATCGAGCTCAAAAACATCGGGTCAATTGAGAATCGATAAACTGCGCTTGGACGCTGCAAAAAAGGCCGAAGCCCCGGATGAGGGCTTCGGCCTTTTTACTTGGGGCTTAATTACGTTGCAGGTTGAGCATACGTCAGCGAAAACGCCCCTAGGCGAGCAAGGTGACGTGAAAGAGGAGATAAGCGTACTTCGGTACGCGACCGACGATTGAACGTCAGATTGCCACTTAGGGGCGTTTGCAGCGTCGAGAGGTCCGTCGTTCGTTAGAACGACGGAACCAAAGGTGTAGCGTCGACCTGTTACGCGGTTTGTCAAAACCGCGTAACTATTAGAGCTGGCGCAGGCCTTCCTCGAGACCGGTCTTGCTGTCGGTCTTCTCATCGCGCATCTTGATGACGCGGGCGGGAACACCGGCGACGACGGCACCGGCGGGGACATCCTCGACGCACACGGCGCCTGCCGCCACGACGGCGCCCTTGCCCACGCGTATGCCTTCCAGGACTACGGCGTTGGCGCCGATCATAACATCATCCTCGATGATGACGGGCGTGGCGCTCGCGGGCTCAACGACGCCTGCCAGCACGGTACCGGCGCCGATGTGGCAGTTCTTGCCCACGGTGGCGCGGCCGCCCAGCACGGCGCCCATGTCGATCATGGAACCTTCGCCAATGACGGAGCCGATGTTGATGATGGCGCCCATCATGATGACGGCGCGGTCGCCGATCTCGACGCGGTCGCGGATGATCGCGCCTGGCTCGATGCGGGCGTTGACACCCTTGAGGTCGAGCATGGGCACGGCGGAGTTGCGGCAATCGTTCTCGACGTCGTAGTAGTCGATGGAATCGGCGTTGGCGTCCAAGATGGCCTTGAGCTCATCCCAGTCACCAAAGACGGTCTTGCCACGACGACCGCCGTAGACGTGTGCATTGCCCCACTGGACCTTCATGCCCGGCTTTTCGCGCACGTACAGTTTGACGGGCGTCTTTTTGGGCGCGGTGGCGATGTAGTTGATAATCTCCTGTGCATCCATCTCGGCTGCGTTGCTCATGTGCTGTGTCTCCTTTGTGTTGGTACGGTTGATGGTTGATTAGGCAAACATGACCTGGTCGAAGGTGTAGAAGCCGGGGTCGCGGGCGACGAGCTTCTGGGCGGCGGCCAGGGCGCCGTTGACGAAAATCTGGCGGCTCGTGGCACGGTGTGTGAGCGTGACCTCCTCGTCCTGGCCAAAGAAGCTCACCTCGTGCACGCCGGCGACGGTGCCGCCGCGCAGCGAGTGCATGCCGATTTCCTTGGGGTCGCGCGCGCCGCACATGCCCTCGCGTCCGTAGACGGGGTGGTAGCCTGCCTCGGGCTCGGCCTCGACTACGGCGTCGAGCAGCAGCTTGGCGGTGCCGCTGGGGGCGTCGACCTTTTGGTTATGGTGTGTCTCGACGATTTCACAGTCAAAGCCGGGCAGCTCGCGTGTGGCCTGTGCTACCAGATGACGCAGGGCTGCGATACCGATGGAGTAATTGCCGGAGTGCATGACGCGGGCGTTCTGACCCAGCTCGCGCAGGCAATCTATCTGCTCGGGTGTGTAGCCCGTGGTGCCCGAGACCAACGCGGCGCCTGTACGCTTGACATAGGTGACGACGGCGCCAAAGGTCACGACGTTCGAGAAGTCGATGATAATGTCTGCTGCCGGGGCGCTTTCGAGCTCGGACAGATCAAAACCGATCTGGGCGACGATATCAAAAACGGGCTGCCCGGCGGCGTCGACAACGCCCTCGGCGGTGGTGCGGATGAGCGAGCCCATGCGGCCCGTTCCCATAATGACGGTCTTAATCAAGCAGACCAGCTCCCTTCAGAGCATCGGTAAGTGCGGCGCGCGTGTTATCGGCCATGGGGCACAGCGGCATGCGGTAGTTGGCTTCGATCATACCCATCAGGGCGAGCGCTTCCTTGACGGGGATGGGGTTGACCTCACTAAAGAGGGCGTTGATGAGCGGCTGACCGGCAATCTGGATATCGCGGGCGCGATCCACGTCGCCGTCCAGATAAGCGCGGCACATGTCGTGCACGAGCTGTGGCTGAACGTCGGCCCACACGCTGATGGCGCCCGAGGCCCCCAGGCTCATGAGCGGTACGGTGAGGGCGTCCTCGCCCGAGTACATGCGGAAGTCATCGGACAGCAGGTGGGCGATCTTGGCCGCGTAGGCGACGTTGCCCGAGGCCTCCTTAATACCCATGATGTTGGGATGCGCGGCCAGGCGCTCTACATTGCGCTCGCTGATACCGCAGCCGCAGCGGCCGGGGATGTTGTACAGGATGCAGGGGATGTCCACGGCATCGGCGACGGTCTTAAAGTGCTGGTAGATGCCCTCTTCATTAGACTTGTTGTAGTAGGGGGTAATAAGCAGCAGGCCGTCGGCGCCCAGGCCTTGGTAAGTGAGCGACTTGGTGAGCATGGTTTGCGTGGAGTTGGAGCCCGAGCCGGCGATGACGGGGACGCGTCCTGCAACATGCTTGACTACGGCGGCGACGACGGAGTTGTCCTCGTCATCGGTCATCGTGGCACTCTCGCCAGTGGTGCCTAGGGTGAGGATGGCGTCGGTGCCATTTTGCAAGTGGAAATCGATAAGGCGCTCGAGCGCGTCAAAGTCGACGCTGCCGTCCTTTTTAAACGGCGTGACGAGGGCGACGATTGAGCCCTCGAGATTGCGGATGTCCATGTTCTTCTCCTTCGCTTCCGCGATCTGGATGCGTTTGTTCCATTGGGCAGCGACGGCCAGGCGCTCGTCCTGAGCGCGACGACGAGCGCTTTCGGCACGCGATTTGGCCAGCAGCTCACGGCCGCACGGCAGCACGTCGAGCGTGGCAAAATAATCGCCCGGGCGCTCGGCGCGGCGGATAAGATCGGCCGAGCCGTCGGGGCGCAGCAGCACCTCGGCGGAGCGCAGGCGGCCATTGTAGTTGTAGCCCATGGAGTAGCCATGCGCACCGGTATCGTGGATTACAAGCAGGTCACCGATGTCGATATGCGGCAGCTCGCGATCGATAGCGAGCTTGTCGTTGTTCTCGCATAGGTTGCCCGTGATGTCATAGGTGTTCGTGACAGGCGCTGTGGCCTTGTCGGCGCCGCCTGGCTGACCTATCACCGTAATGTGGTGGTAGGCGCCATACATGGCAGGGCGAATCAAATCGACGGCGCTTGCATCGACACCGATATAGTCCTTGTAGATCTGCTTCTCGTGGATGGCCTTGGTGACCAGGCAGCCGTAGGGCCCCATCATAAAGCGGCCCATCTCGGTGCAGATGGCCACATCGCCCATACCGGCGGGAACCAGGATCTCGTCGTATGCCGCGTGCACCCCCTCGCCGATGGCGTGAATGTCGTTGGCCTGCTGCTCGGGCAGATAGGGGATGCCGACGCCGCCGGACAGATTGATAAAGGCGACGTGTGCGCCGGTCTCGCGCTCCAAGCGCACGGCGAGCTCAAAGAGGATGCGCGCGAGCTTGGGGTAGTAGTCGTTGGTGACGGTGTTGCTGGCAAGGAATGCGTGGATGCCAAAGTTTTCGGCGCCCTTGGCCTTGAGCATGCGGAACGCCTCGAAGAGTTGCTCGGTGGTCATGCCGTACTTGGAGTCGCCCGGGTTGTCCATGATGCCGTTGGAGAGCTGGAACAGGCCGCCTGGATTAAAGCGGCAGCTGACCGTCTTGGGGATGGGCCCCGCAACACGCTCGAAGAACTCGATGTGGCTGATATCGTCAAAGTTGACGATGGCACCCAGCTTGTTGGCGAGCTCAAAGTCGGCAGCCGGCGTGTCGTTGGACGAGAACATGATGTCGTGTCCCGTGATACCCAGCGAGCGGGCGATCATGAGCTCGGTATAGCTCGAGCAATCGCAGCCGCAGCCGTATTCGTTGAGAATGGAGATGAGCGCCGGGTTGGGGTTGGCCTTCACGGCAAAGTATTCCTTAAAGCCCGGGTTCCATGCAAAGGCGTCGCGCACTTCTTGCATGTTGCGGCGGATGCCTGCCTCGTCGTATAGATGAAACGGCGTGGGGAACTGCTCGACGATATGCTCGAGCGTCTCTTTGTCCACAAACGGCTGCTTGGCCGCATATGCCTCGTTGGGGGTCAATGCCATGTCCCGTAAACCTCGCTATCCAGACGGCGCCATCTGCGCATCGAATCCGCATAGCGTGGACCCAATGTCCGGATAGCGCTCCCGCATTGCTGCAGACAGTCCTGCGGGTGTTTCCCGCAGGCCCACCAGGTTGTTCGTGCCCGAAAAACCCAGTTCGGCGGGTTTCGCCTCCCCACGGGGTCAAAGCCTGCCGGCTCGCCCGCGGCTCTTCGTGCCCGCGCCTCTATCAAGTGGTAAAGACCCTACCACGTTGCACTTTACCAAACAAGAGTATTCGTATATAACGTTTAAAAAATGCAGGGATATGCTAGAAATAAGGGCGTCATAATTCTGCATCACAATATTGTGCGAATGGATATGCCCCATGAAAGGATCCTTTATGACCGAGCTCCAAGAACTTCGTCGCTATCGTCGCGACCTGCATCGCATTCCGGAGCTCGATTTCGATCTTCCGCAAACCATAGCCTATATCGAGGGCGTGCTCGCCTCGCTTGCCTGTGAAGTGACCCATCCTTGCCCCGGCTGTGTTTGTGCTTTCTTCGACGCTGGCACGGGTGCCGCGCATGCCACGGCGATTCGCGCCGATATGGACGCACTGCCCATCGCGGAGGCGACGGGTGCGGCCTTTGCCTCGACGCATCCCGGAAAGATGCACGCTTGCGGACACGATGGACACATGGCCATGGCACTTGCGGCGGCAACCTTTGTCGATCGCGCGATTCGTGAGCAGCCGGGCGCCATCAAGCGCAACGTGCTCTTTGTGTTCCAGCCTGCAGAGGAGACGACCGGTGGTGCCAAGACAGTTTGCGAGAGCGGGGTGTTTGAGCGCTACAGGGCGGACCGTATCTTCGGGTTCCACGTATGGCCCGACCTGCCTGCGGACACGTTGGCGAGCTGCTCCGGTCCATTGCTGGCACGCTCGAGTGAGACGCACGTGCACATTCACGGGACAAGCATCCATATCGCCAAGACCTACGGCGTTCCCGTAAACGAATCGCACGATGCGGCGCTGGCGGCTGCCAAGTTCTTGGTTGCCGCGCGTGAATTGATGGACGAGTTGGGTGCCGATGAACCCTGCATTGGTAAGTTTGGCCTGCTACAGGCCGGTACCGTCTGCAATGCGGTGGCGGGGGAGGCCCATGTTGCGGGCAGCTTGCGCGTGTTTACGGACGATATGTTCGACCGAGCGCGCGAGGGCGTGCGCCGCGTGTTGGACGAGGCCTGCGCCGCAACAGGCTGTACGTACGATCTCGACTTTGCCGAGGGCTATCCGCCGGTCGATAACTACCCCGAGCTATTTGCCCGAATCGCGCCTGCTCTGCCCGAGTTACAGCTCGTGGACGAGCCGCTGCTGATTGCCGAGGACTTCGCCTTCTATCAGCGCCATCTGCCGGGCGTGTTCTTCCTGCTGGGCACGGGCGTTCCTGTCAGTCAGGATAATCCGAGCGACGCCGAGGGCTGCCCTGCCTATGCCACAAGTGCCCTGCATACTGATACCATGCTCTTTGACGAGGAAATCCTACTCAAAGGCCTCGATGTCTACAAACGATTGCTTAACTTGGAGTGACGATGAAGCGCCGACAGACTGCCGTGTATAGTCCGGGTGGGTGCGGGTGCGGCTTGCTGCTGCTCCCGGTTATTGCTGTGAGCATTGGCGTGATGTTTGCGCTTGCTGGACTGGCTGCGGCGGCACTCGTACTGTTTATCACTGCCATCGGCGTGACGATTTGGCTTTATCACAGTCGTGAACAGCGCCGCGCCGACGGTAAAACCAATGTCGGCTGGGTCGTATTCCTGGTCATTGCGTACCCCCTGAGTGTCAGCTACCTGGTGTTCTTTGTCCTGTTGATGATCAGTGCCTTTACCGGGGAATCCGTTACGGTGGGTTGATGCACTGCCAGCAGACGGTCGCGCAAAGTGCGTTTGCTCGGCGTTTGGACAACCGCATTGGCCGTTTACCGCAACATTAGCTCTCAGCTAATGAATTCAAGTTCAATCCTTTCTACGATGTGCTGTGTGCCGGCACGGTAGCCGGATCGTAGGAAGGATGAATAATGGCAAAAGAGGGAAAGAAGCCGATCGGCAAGATTGTCCTAGGCGTCATCGTGGTGCTGGTTATCGTCGGTGCCGTGGGCTCTATGGGTGGCAATTCAACCGATTCGTCTGCGAGCGATTCGGCAAAACCTGCCGAAGCGACACAGAAGGCTGAGGAGCGAAAAGAACCGCAAGAACCGTATACCATTGCTGACGAGGCTGAAGACACCTCCAATCAGTTTGCCTATAAGATCACGGGCACACTGACCAATAACACGGACAAGGAAAAGAGCTACATTCAGATTGAATATGTTCTGTATGATGCCGATGGCAACCAGGTTGGAACGGCTCTTGCAAACACCAATCATCTGAAGGCGGGCGGCTCCTGGAAGTTCGAGGCGCTGGGTACGGTGTCTCCCGACCAGGTTGCTAGCTGGGAGCGTTCGGACGTAAGCGGTTTCTAGCATGTTGCATGCACTGGGGGAGGTGAAGTCGTATGCCCGATAAAAAGCTGACCGAGGAGTTGCTCAATGAGCTTCTCGATGCGCCGAACATCGATGGCTATATCAGGGAGCACGACTTTGCCGCCCCGTCGCTTTCGGACTACCTGAAGCAGCTGCTGCAGGAAAAGGGCTTGGAGCGCTCGCGCGTGGTTCGTATGGCCGATCTCAATGAGACCTTTGGCTATCAGATCTTTACCGGTGCGCGTCATCCGAGTCGCAATAAAGTGCTGCAGATTGCCTTTGCGATGGCGCTGACGCTCAAAGAGACCAACCGTGCGCTGACGTCTGCCGGGGTAAGCGTCCTTAACTGCAAGGACCGACGCGATGCGATTATCATCTTTTGCATCGATCGCGGGTGTAGCCTCCAAAAGGTCAACGAGGAGCTGTATCGCTTTGGCGAGGAGACGGTGAGTTAGCGGCTGATATCTGAGCCGGCGGAGCTGCCGAACAACGATGCAAACGAACGGGGTGCGGATGCCATGGGGTGTCTGCGCCCTGCGTTATGATGGAGGCTATGGATACTCAGACCCCAACATATTCCGATGACGAGCTGACCGCAGCGCTTGCCGAGCACCTGGCGTCGCTCGATCGCGACGACAGCTATCGCGTGGAGCGAGTACTTAAGCGCACGTCCATTGAAACAACCGAGCTCGTGCACTTTGAAGGGACCGGCGGTGGTTCGCTCGGCCCCTTTGTTCGTAAACGCATCGATGCTTCGGCTCAAATCGGTGGGGCATACGAGCGTCTGTTTGCCGCTCAGCGGGCAGGCAGGCGTTTTGAGCACCTGCCCAGAATCGTCGATTGTCGTCGTGTGGGCGACGAGCTCAACGTGGTTATGGAATACATCGAAGGGGAGACGCTTGGGGCGCTGGTGGACCGTCTTGGAGCCACCACCGATTATGCACGTGAATTGTATCCTGCCCTTTGCGACGCCGTGGACGAGCTCCACGCCGGTTTTGCAATGGTGGGGGAGACGTCGGCGCCGGTGATCCATCGCGACCTCAAACCGTCGAATATCATCGTGACGGGTGCGAACCGAACGCTCGATGAGGGCCTGACGTTTTCATCGCTGGTGATTATCGACTTGGGGATCGCGCGCGTATGGCGCGATGGCGCCGATGCCGACACCGTCAAGTTTGGCACGCGACCCTATGCGCCGCCCGAGCAGTATGGGTTTGGGCAGACGAGTGTACGTAGCGACGTCTACGCGCTGGGCGCCCTGTTGTTCTTCTGCTTGACGGGAGTCGACCCTAAACCAGGGTTCGACATGCGCGAGCAATGCGAGACACGTGGCATTCCCACTCCACTTGCCGATGCCGTCTGCATGTCGATGGCGCTCGACCCGGTCAAGCGTTTTGCGAGTGCGGAAGCGTTGGGACGGGCGACGCGCGCGGCATACGATCTGAGTCGCCCCGTGCGGCCTCCTGCGCCTGTCCGCACTCCGGCCTCGGAGACGGTGTTGACGCCCCAAGGGCTCCAGAACCCCACAGGGCTTCCTAGACCTGCCGCCTCCGCTGCATGCGGTCCGCTCTCCCGCGTTCCAGAGTCTCTGGGGCGCATTTGGAATACGCTCGTCTGCTTCTCGCTGCTTGTGTTCTTTGCCGGAAGTCACTTTGCCGTCTTTCACCCCACCGGAGCAAACCAAAGCTACCCGACGTGGCTTCTCATAATCGAGTATTTTTTCTTTGTCGATGGCCTTATGGTGCTTATGCATTTTGCGCTGCTCGATAAGCGTCGTCTTCGTCGGCGATTCGCACTGCTCGACAGCTATCGCGGCAAGAAGCTCGCGAAACTCTGGCTCAAGGCATTGGGTGTGCTGCTCCTATGCATGATCGTTATAGTCGCGGTTGCCAATGCGACCGGCGTCGTCGATACCTCCGCTACCTAAAAGAAAAAGGGCCCCATTGGGGCCCTTTGCAGTTGCACTTAGATGCGGTTCATCTGAGCGGCGACTTTGTTGTACCAGTCCTGCCACGTGGGCGGGCAGTACTTTTTGGCCGCTGCCGGGGTAAGGGTGGAGCCGTAGTTGGCGCCCAGATAGGCAACGTGAGCGGAGATGCCCTCGCTCCAGCTGCCAAAGCTGCGCCAACCGCCGCCACGGGCACTCCAGCCCCAGGCGTTGTAAGAATTGGCGCAATAAGCACCCTTGGTGCTCTCGATGCAGGCGATGGCAGGAGACCAGCGCGGGTCGACGCCGGTGTTCCAAGCTGCCACGGCAAAGTTGCGGCCTTGGCCTGCCATGGGAGATCCGGCAAGATAGGCGTCAATGCGCGTCGTCCACTCATTAATAAACGAGTCGTAATCGGCATTGCCGGTATTGGCATTGTTGACCGTGGTGTTGATCGTGGTGTTGGAGTTGCTTGCCTGACTGCTCGAGTTACCGCCGCTAACGCCCTCGCCCGAGAGCTTCTCGGCCGCGGCGGCCTTGTCGGCTTCGAGCTTGGCAAGCTCGGCTGCGTTTTCCTGTTCGGCTTTTGCCTGAGCCTCGCTACGCAGCTGTTGGGCCTGCGCCAGCGCTTCCTTGGCATTTTTCTGCTCGGTCTCAAGTTGGCTCTTGGCCTGCTCGAGTTCGGTTTTATCCTGCTCAAGCTGAGTCTGCATTTTGTTGAGCTCTTCGATTTCGTCAACGCTGGAGCTCGTTATCTGGTTGGTGTACTTACAGGTGGTGATAAAGTCACCTAGGCTCTGGGCATTGACCAAGAAACTCACGATAGGATTCGTGCCCTTTTGGTACTTATATAGGTCGCGCATGGCGGTGCTTGCCTTGGCCTGTTGATCGGGGAGCTTCGCTTCGATTTCCTCGATGTTGGCCTTGTTGGAGTCAATTTGCCCTTGCAGTTCTTCGAGTTTGGTTCGGGCGTCGTTGTAGGCGCTTGTGGCGTCCTCGATTTTTTTCTGAGCTGCTGAGAGCTGATCCTGCGTTGCCTGCGAGGCGGCAAATGCCGCGACGGGGGAGAGCATCGGCGTGGCCGTCAGCGCAACAGCGAGCGCGGCGCTCGTGATAATGCGAGCCGGCTTCGACGCGATGAGCGCTGCGGTGCGATGGTTCGAATGCTGCATCCAGTCCCTCTGCAATCAATCGTAGGTTATTGTTCGCAAGTATTCTACTACTGCTTTCGACCTCAACTTGAACCTTAAAGGTTCTAAAGGGTCAAGTTGAACTTGAGCCTTTACCTTTGACCTGCACTTATAGTGAATTGTTGAGAAACCATAGAGTTCAACTTTAACGTTACGGAACCTTGTTTGTCAGGGTTTTCGGCTGTAAAAGTTGCCCTCACATGGGGTTTTGCAACTACAGGGTTCCTTCGCGACGAGCCTGCTCCACCTCTTTGAGCGCCTCGGCGGGGGTGAAGGAACAGGTGCCATCGCCGAGCTTGACCACCTGTATGTCGTCACCGATATGGACTTCTCCGCCCTGCAGCACGACGCCAAAAATGCCCTCGTGGGGGAAGATGCAGTCGCCGGCGAGATAGTAGATGGCACAGCGGGTGTGGCAGACTTTGCCGATCTGGCTGATTTCGACGAGTACTTCGCTGCCGAGCTTGAGCTGCGTGCCCAAGGGGAGTGAGAGCAGGTTGATACCCTGGGTGGTGAAGTTCTCTCCAAAGTCGCCCTCGCACACATCGAGCCCGCGTGCCCGTGCCGTATTGATGGACTCCGCTGCCAAAAACGAGACTTGGCGGTGCCAATGTCCGGCGTGTGCATCGGAGGCAAGGCCAAATTGCTTGATGACGGTGTCATGCCCATCGGCGACGGGTGTTTTGCGCGTTCCCTTGTGCGCCGATGCGTTGATTGAGACGATGCGGGCGGACCCGCTGTAGGCATCGTCTGCCGTGCGCAGAGGAGCGGTCGTTTGTGCACGCTCCGTCAGTTCGCGCTCTGCGGCGTTGAGGATGGGGTTATCGGTCGGATGGTCTTGGGGCACGCGTGCGCCTTTCGCTCGAGGATATCGATATGCTGAATCCTACAACAACGGTGGGTTCACTGCCGGGTGTCATACACCGGTGAGCGCCGTCCCCATCGCTGGATGGTCGCGCCGATTGCCATAGATACGGTGGAGCTTTGGGTGCCGGCGGCTCGGCACGCTAGAATAGAACGGTTGCTCAAAGACCGCCCGTTCTGGGGCAGTTCTAGATAGGAAGTTTCCATGGCATTGCAGTTTACAGAGCGCGAGTTTATCCCCGTGCTGCTCGGCGGCGACATCAACGCGTATTCGGTGGCGCGCGCTTTCTACGAGGAGTATCAGGTCAAGAGCCTGGTCTTTGGTAAGTACCAGACCGGCCCCGCGTATCGCAGCCAGATTATCGATTACACGCCCAACGTGGATATCGATACCATGCCGGTCATGATTGAGACCGTTAACGGCGTCGCACAGGCCAATCCTGATAAGAAGATTATTCTCATGGGCTGCGGCGACAACTACGTCGCGCTTGCCGCGCAGGCTCAGGACGCCGGTCAGCTTGCCTCGAACGTCATCGCGCCCTATGCGCCCTACAGCATGCTCGAGCAGTGCCAGAAGAAGGAGATCTTCTACGAGCTGTGCGAGAAGCACGGTGTGCCCTATCCGCACACGTTTACCTTTACCATGGCGATGCTCAACGCTCAGGGCGAGGCTCCCGCCGAGGTGCTCGACCAGATCGACTTCCCCTTCCCGATGATTCTGAAGCCCTCTGACGGCATCATGTGGTGGGAGCACGAGTTTGAGGGCCAGAAGAAGGCCTACGAGATTGCTGACCGCGCCGAGTTGGAGCAGGTTATCCATGATGTATATGCAAGCGGCTACACCGATGATTTGATTCTGCAGGACCGCGTGCCTGGCAACGATGAGTACATGCGCGTGCTTACCAGCTATTCCGATCGCAACGGCAAAGTTCGCATGATGTGCTTGGGTCACGTGCTGCTCGAGGAGCATCAGCCCCATGGTGTCGGCAACCACGCCTGCATCATCACTGAGCCCAACGACGAGCTCATGGGTGGCGTGCGCAAGCTGCTTGAGGACCTTAAGTTTACGGGCTTCTCCAACTTCGACGTCAAGTACGACCAGCGCGATGGCTCGTTTAAGTTCTTCGACTTCAACACGCGTCAGGGCCGCAGTAATTACTATGTCACCAATAGCGGCTTTAACGTTGCTAAATACGTGGTGGATGAGTACGTCTATAACCGCCCGTTTGAGCCGGAATTTGTGACGGCCCAGGACGAGGCTCTGTGGATGGTTGTTCCTATGGGCGTCGTTGACAAGTATGTCAAGGACCCCGAGCTGCGTGCGAAGGCGCATCGTCTGGCCAAGGAGGGCAAGGCTGCCGATCCTTCGTTTATGAAGGGTGATTTTGTCTTTAACCGTTGGTTGCGCATGTGGCACACCAAGTTGCGTCACTTTAAGCTGTTCAAGACGTATTACAAGTAGATGAGCGCGGCGCCCGCCCGGTTTGCATCGGACGGGCGCGGGTATGAAGCGAGCAATTGCATGGGCATCACCAAGGAGGCGGCGATGGAAAAGCTGGGAGTTATCGGCGGCATGGGCGCCGAGGCCACGTCGTATTACTACGACCAGGTCGTGCGTCATACGGCTGCTACCTGTGATCAGGAGCATATCGACATGGTGGTGCTTTCCAAGTCGACCATGCCCGACCGTACGCTGGCCATCAAGACCGGCGAGCATGCCGAGTTGCTGGCAACCATGAAGGAGTGCGCTCAGGCACTCGAGACGCTGGGCTGCACGCACATTGCCATTCCTTGCAACACGTCGCACTACTTCTACGATCAGATTCAGTCGTTTACCAAGGTGCCGATTATCCACATGCCGCGTGAGTCGGTGCGCTATGCCCTGGCGGGCGCGGTGATGGGGGAGTGCGAGTTCGATCCCAACCTGAGCATGCCGTCCGAGCCGGTGCGCAAGATCGGCATCATGGGCACCGACGGCACCGTGGGTGCCGGCGTCTATGGGCGCGAGTGCGAGGCTGCGGGCGTCGAGGTCGTCTATCCCAGCGAGAAGCGCCAGGCCGATGTAATGTCGCTGATTTACGATGACGTGAAGGCCGGACGCGAACCCGATATGGACAAGTTTGACCGCGTGATGTGGGAGTTTGCCCGCAGCGGCTGCGATCGTGTCATCCTGGCCTGTACAGAGCTCTCGGTGCTGCAGAAGTACCGCGAGATGCCCGAGATCGCCCTCGACGCCATGGATGTCCTGGTGCGCGAATCCATCATCCGCAGCGGCGCCCCCTACCGCTTATAACCCTCGACCTGCCAAAAAGGGACAGGTTTGTTTTGGTAGGTTTTATCTGGGGAAACAGAAGGGCCGCGACTCGTTTGATGTGAGCCGCGGCCCTTTGCGTTAGATTGCAGCTGTTGCATGGTGGAGCTTAAAGGGCGAGCTTGACGTTTACCGAGATAAAACCGACCAAAATAAACCTGTCCCTTTTTGGTCGGTTAGAACAGCAAGCCGAGAACGATGAGGGCGATGCTGATGATAAGTACGGCAATGTCCAAGCCCTTGACGGGATAGCGCTTATACGAACTCGCACGCGTACGCAGGTAGAAGCCGCGCTGCTCGGCGGCAAGCGCGGTGGCATCGGTCTTGCCCACGCTCGAAATAAGCAGCGGCACGCACAGCGGCAGCATGAGCTTGAGTTTCTTGACGGGATTCTTAGTGTCGTATTCGACGCCGCGTGCAGTCTGCGCCTCCATGATGGCGTTCATTTCCTGGCCAAATACCGGCACAAAGCGCAGTGCCGTGGTAAAGGTAAAGGCATAGCGATATGGCACGTGCAGCACTTCGACGCAGGCGTTGGCGAGGTCGTTGAGCTTGGTCACCATAAGCATGAGGATGAGTGGCAGCGCCACGCCCAACAGGCGTAGGCAGGCCTTCGATCCGGTAATGAGGCCCGTGTCGGTGATAAAGCCCCACGCCATGTTGCCGTCGCGCATAAAGGCCAGCTGAAGCACCAGCATGATAAGCGCGAGCGGAATAAGCAGCTTGAGTAGCGAGAGCAGACGGTCGACGACGCCAGCGTAGGCGCCCAGTGCAAGGGTGAGTGCCAAAAAGCCCAACAGCGCCACGTAGGTGTCGGACAGGAAGATGCCGATGATGATGGCGGCGGCAAGGCCCAGTTTGACGACTGGGTTCAAGCGGTGCAGCAGTGTATTGCCCGGCATATAGTCGATGACGTTAACCACGGTGGACCATCTCCTCGGTAATGCGAACGATATCGGTGACCTCGCTCACCTGAGCAAAGGAGGGAGAGACGGAGGATGCCAGGCGACAAGAAAGCTCTATGACCTGGGGTGGCTCAACGTAGGCTCGCTGCATGAGCTCGATGTTCGAGAACAGCTCGTGCGTGCGGCCGCGCTCGAGGATGCGGCCGTCGGCCATTACTACGATGAGCTTGGCAAAGTCGGAGACGACTTCCATGTCGTGGCAGACCATGATTACAGCGCAGCCGCGCTCGGCCATGGTGCGCACGGTTTCCATGACGGTCATGCACTCGCGGTAGTCAAGGCCGCTCGTGGGCTCGTCGAGCACCACGATTTTGGGCTCTACGACCACGACGGAGGCGAGTGCCACCATCTGGCGCTGACCGCGCGAGAGCGAGAAGGGCGCCTCGTCGGCCGGCAAGCCAAAGCGGTCGATGACGAGCTGGGCGCGACGCAGCGCCTCGGCACGGTCGATGCCGGCAAGCTCCAGGCCAAATGCGACCTCGTCGAGCACGGTGTCCTTGCAGATCTGGCGGTCGGGGTTTTGGAAGAGGGTTGCGACTTCGCGGGCGATGCGGCTCGTGGGAACGGCCGCGGTATCCAGTCCCGTGACGCGCACGCTGCCCGAGGCGGGTTTAAGCAGGCCTGTGAGCAGCTTGGTGAGCGTGGTCTTGCCAGCGCCGTTTTGGCCGACGATGCCCACGAGCTCGCCGGGATAGAGGGTCAGGTTGAGGTCGTGGACGGCGGCGCCGCCATTGGGATAGGCAAACTCAACGTGATCGAAGGTGAGCACGGGCTCGGCGTCCTTGGCGTGCGGGCGCAACGACGGTGCGTGCGGTGAGCCGGCGGGTGCCTGAATGTCGCTGCTTGCGTGTGCGGGGTCGACGATGCCCATAATCAGGCGCTCGGCCTCATCAACATCCAAACAGGGGGTGCCGCCGGCCAGGCCATCGGCCTCGAGGCTGTTGAAAATGCGCGTGACACGCGGGCAATCGACGCCGATGGCGCGGAGCTCATCGGTGTGCGCGAAGACCTCGTGCGGCTCGCCCTGTAGCGCGATTTCGCCATGATTGAGCACGAGCACGCGGTTGCAATACTCCGAAAGCAGGGCGACTTTTTGCTCAACGACGACGATGGTGATGCCGAGTGCACGGTTGACCTCACGCAGGGTCTCGAAGACCAGCGTGGAGCTGGCGGGGTCGAGCGCCGCGGTGGGTTCGTCGAGCACGAGCACGCGCGGACGCATGGCGAGGATGGCGGCGATGGCAACCTTTTGCTTTTGGCCGCCCGAAAGCGTGGCGATCTCGCGGTCGCGCAGGTCGCTGATGCCGACGGTCTCGAGCGTCTCGCTCATACGTTGCTCGATCTGGTCGTGAGGAACGCCAAAGTTTTCCATGCCAAAAAGCATTTCGTCCTCGACGACCGAGGCGACCATTTGCGTGTCGATGTCCTGTAACACGCTGCCGACGATCTGCGACACATCGGTGAGCGAAACTTCACAGGTGTCGTTGCCGTCGACAGTGACGGAGCCAAAGAACGTGCCGGTGTAATGGTGGGGTGCCGCTCCCGACAGGCAGGCGGCGAGTGTGGACTTGCCGGCGCCAGAAGGCCCGATAATGCCGATAAAATCTCCCCTGTTCACGCCGAGCGAGATATGCTTAAGCGCCTGCTCGGTCTGCGTGCCATAGGAGAACGAGACATCGTCGACGTTGATGATCGTTTCCATGGATACCTTTCATAGTCATCGGACGTTCTTGAATGACGAGCCGTTTAAGAACGTCCCCAAGAGCTAGTTGTTTGGGACAGTCTTTGGTGGTGGGGCCGCGGCTGGTTAGTTGAGCTTCAGGGCCTTCTGGATGGGCAGGTAGAGAGCGCCGACCAGGATGGCGTTAAACACGGCGGTCATGGCGACCACGGGCAGCATGGCTGCGGCGAGCTCGCCCACCACGCCGAGCATGGCCATCTTGATGACCATGAATATGACGCCCGAGACAAAGGTGGTCACGAACGTTGCGACGATGGCGACGGCAGGCTTAACCTGGCCGTCCTTGGCGGCAGCGTTGACAATGACGGCCATGAGCATGGCGGCGATGCCCTCGGCGGCAAAGTCGACAAACGGTGATGTGGTGGTGATTTGGATTACAGCAGCCGAGATGAGGCCGATGATGAGCGCCTGGCCAATGTTGGGACGAACGACCAGGATGGTGAGACAGAAGGCCGAGATGATGAACTCGGGGCTGATCATGCCGCCCGAGATGCCGGAGATGGCCTTGCCGACGGTGAAGTTGAGGATGAAGCCGGCGGCAAGCAGGATGGCGAGCAAGACGAGGGCGCGGACGTCGAGTTTGCCGCGGTCGGCGGTCTGGACGGTGCGGGGCTGGGCGGTGGTGGTGTTCTGAGACATGTTGAAATTCCTTTCGGGAAGGTAAGAACAAGAGAAAAACGGAGGCGCGTGATGCGAATGCGATCGGGCTCGAGATAGAAAAAGGCCCCCGGTCGAAACCGGAGGCCTTCCAATCACCTAGAGCGCAAAAACAGGCGTGAGGGACTCACTGTCGACCGATCGTATCCGCATCACGCCACCACCAGTTGTTGAGAGACGTCGTCGTGTTCTTCATGTTGGTGGCTCCTTTCGTGATGCCATGGCGCGGTAGCACCTGATTGCTGTTGCGCTGCACTATAGCACAGCGATATATGCACGGGGAAATCTTTTTTTGAAAAGATTTCAGAGACGTTTCCCCTGAAAAAAGAACGGGCGGGACGGCATACGCTGTCCCACCCGCGCCCTGGGAAGTGTTACTTCCTGTGAGGAGTGTTACTTCTTGTTGCGGCGATAGAGGGCATAGCCGCCAGCGGAGATGACGACGACGCCAGCAGTGGCGAACGCAGCCACCATGCGGCCATCAAAACGGTCACCGGTGGTGGGCAGATTGCCCTTGGTGTTCTTCTTGTTGGTGGTCACCGTGGTCGTGGCGTCGTCCTTGCCAGGCTTCTCGGGGTTGCCAGGCTTGTTCGGGTTGCCAGGCTTCTCGGGGTTGCCGGGCTGGTCGGGAGTTCCAGGCTGATCCGGGGTGACGGGGTCGGTGGCAAGAGCATCCTTGGCGTAGGTGATGGACACCTTGAGGCCGTTGGTCTCAGTGTTCAGATCGCTCGGAGTGAAAGGCTCGTCGAAGTTCTCAGCCTTCAGATAGGCGCGCATCTCCTGGAGCAAGGCCTTGCACTTGACGTAGGTGTTCTCGGTGGCAGCATTGCCGGCCTTGTTTGCCAGGGCGGTACGGGCCTCGATGCCCTCGGTGGCCTGCATGACCTCGTCGACTTTCAAGTTCTGCTCGACGAGCTCGTTCTGGAGGGCGTCGAGGTAGGTGCGGACGTTGACGCCGAGCAACTCGGGGTGCTCGAAGCAGAGGGAGCTGATATCCATGAGGACGTAGTTGATGGAGTTCTCGGGCTCCTCGTTGTTCACGATGTCCGTCTCTCCGCAGTGATCGAAGGAAACGCTCTGGTCGCTGAAATACGGGCTAACCTCGGTGAGCAGCGCGGAGTAGAAGGGGATGGCGACGGAGTACGCGGCGCGGGAGAGCATTTCCCATTGGATGGTTGCGATCTCGGGATCGAGGCCATCGCGAATCTGGAAGAGGTTGATCTCGCTGTTGCTTTCGGTGCCGATGGCGTAGGCGCCGTCGGTGTTGGCGTTGAGGCCCGGGGCCTTCTCGCCGCGGTTGCCAAACGCGCGGATCATCTCAAAGGTGTTCCAGTTGGATTTGCCAGGCTGGAAGAACAGCGGCTGCGCCTTGCTAACCAGGGCGCCGGTCGTGGCGCGAGCTTTCGGGTCCGTATCATGGACGATATTGTAGTCGGTGCCCTCGGCAAGCGGCGCATCGAAGTAGGCGCGGCCTTGGACATAGCGGGCCCAAGAATGCATAGCTTTTTCGCTAATTGCCTCACCGTAGGTCTGGGCAACGTCGAACTGGCCATCATCGAAGTACTTGGCGAAACCCTTCTCCTTGGGCATAGATTCGATGCCCTCGGAGTGGAGGCAGTTCTTGGTGTCGTTGAGGTCAACCTTGTAGTTGAGGTTGCCGATGTTGGGGTTAAGCGAGGCGATGTCATCGGTGAGCTTCATGGCGATCCACTGATGGCCGGAAAGCGCGGCGAACAGCCAGGTCTCATTGTTGTCGGAGATGATAATCTGGTCGTTGCCGCAGGCGCCCTGGTCGTCGATGATCTTGCCGAGGAGCTCGACACCCTCACGTGCCGTGGCGCTTTCGCCCAAGATTACGCTGCCGTAGCTATATTCGCCAATGCCAGTATCGGTCAGGGGGTCCGCAGCCTCGGCGGCTGCATTCATGTAGGTGGTCAGTGTGGCGGAGCAGGAGACGCCCTTCTCGTTGATGCCAGCCTCGGAGTAGGCATCCCAGCGCTCGTCCCACTGACTGGGGTGGTCACGCACATAGGTGTAGCGATACGAGGTCTTGGTCGAGGTATACATGAATGCAGACTCATCCGAGCTGTAGGTGTGACCAGGGCCAAACGAAGGCTCGATGCCAAAGTGCTTGAGGTAACGCTTACGGTAGTCCTCAGCACGGCCGTAGTACGTATTACCGTCGGCCGTCAGCTTGTTGCCCATATAGATCTGCGTGCAGGCGAGCGCAGAAGTCGGCATGGACATGATGGTTGCAGCTCCAAAGGCGAGGCCTATGCCTAGCTTCTTGAGCGCGTTGACGGGGTGAGTTTTCCTCATTTTCCCTCCCAGCGTGCGAAAGCCCTCTGTCGTCAGAGGGCTTCAGCCAATAAAGACACCCCTCAAGCGTAACGAGTTTGAAACAATATACATTCATGAAAGTTTTTTACTCGATAAACGTAGTGGTTTATACGATGAGCGGTAATTAATACTCATCTGGTAGGTATTTGATTTATGATACCAGCAGCAAATACTACAGGATGATAAAGTGTCAAAATACAAAAAGACCCCCTGCCGTAATGTGCATTCATATGGCGGTAGGGGGGCGGCGTTTGGGGATATCGATGCCGCTATTTTTTACGGCGGTGAATCACGTTGATCGCATAGCCTACGAGCATTGCCAAGACGATGACGATAAAGCCGATCAGGGGATTGTCATTCATGGGGTCCTCCTATTTTCCGAGCGGTGAAAATTCGTCGACGATGAGGTCGAGGCATTGCGGAAGCGCGCGGGCTCCAAAGACGCCCGAGTTGCTGGAGATGATTTCGCCATCGAACTGCATGCCCAGCGACGGGGTGCAGGTAATCTTGGCTTCTTTGGTTTGGATGATCTTAAACTGCGGACGGCCGAGCACCTTGCCGGCGGGGTCGAGTGCGGCGGTGATCACGGTCGGGAGCAGCTGCACGG
This sequence comes from uncultured Collinsella sp., assembly GCA_902464485.1. GTDB lineage: Bacteria > Actinomycetota > Coriobacteriia > Coriobacteriales > Coriobacteriaceae > Collinsella. The sequence continues at coordinate 99,216 of CABQJJ010000002.1, forward strand.
TTTTCACGGGCTCGATGACTGCGATGTCGACCATGCCGTCGTTCATGCGACAGTCGGGGAATAGGTTGATGTCGTTTTGGATGACCGAGGTGTTGCCTGCCATGCAGCAGATGCCATCGAGCTCCTCGACAATGCCGTCATGCTCAATCGTAAAGTGCGCCACCGTGGGGTTGGGCGTGGCGAGCGCGGACAGGAAGTAGGCGATCTCGCCAATGTCGTTTTTGGTGGGAGCGGCCTTCATCATGATCTCGGCATCGAAGCCCGAGCCGGCGATGATGATAAAGCCGTGGCGTTTCTCGTTACCGTTCTCGTCGAGCCAAAAGAGCTCACCCATGTCCACCTTGACCGTGCGGCCGGCGCGGCAAGCCTTGGCGAGTGCCGCCGCCTCGGGGGCATTACCGATGTTGTTAAAGAACAGGCAGGCCGTGCCGGAGGGGAAGACGAGCGTAGGGACACCGCATCCGCGCATCTGGTCGAGCACGTTGGAGACGGTGCCGTCACCGCCCGAAACGACTACGCGGTCGAACTCACGAACGTCCGCTACCGCGTCCTCGGGCTCCATACCATCGCCGATAAAGCGCATTACGACCTCGTCGCCGCCCTGTGCAAGGGCGTGCGTGAATGCGTAGATTTCATCGGAGCTGGGACCCGATGCCGGGTTGTGGATGATAAGGCAGCGCATACTTACGTTCCCGTTCTGTGACTAACCGAGTATAGTTGTAAGGCAATGCCGATATCCTACCCGTGTTTTTCGGGCCTAACCTTATTCGATGGGTTGATATGTACATTTCCACACATCAGGCTCTACTCGACTTTTGCCAGCGCGCCCGTGAGTTCGACGCGATTGCCGTCGATACCGAGTTTTTGCGCGAGCGCACGTTCCATCCGCGCCTGTGCCTGGTTCAGATTGCCACCCCTGCCGAGAGCGTCGCGGTCGATCCCCTGGTGATCGACGACCTATCGCCGCTGGCCGAGCTTGTGGCCGACGAGAGCGTGACCAAGGTCTTCCACGCCTGCTCGCAGGATATGGAGGTCATGCTCCACACCGTGGGCGCGCTGCCGCGTCCGATTTTTGACACGCAGGTCGCCGCCGCCTTTTTGGGCGAGCGCCAGCAGATTTCCTACGGCGCGCTCGTGCAGACGTTTTGCGGCGTCTCATTGCCCAAGACCGAGTCACTGACCGATTGGTCGCGCCGCCCGCTGACCGACAAACAGATCGAGTACGCGATTGATGACGTCAAGTACCTGATCGTTGCCTATACCGAGATGATGAGCCGCCTACGCGAGCTGGGCCGTGAGGATTGGGTGCTCGACGAGCTGCGCCCGCTGGCCGATGAGTCGCACTACCGCGCCGACCGCCATGAGGCTTTCCGCAAGGTCAAGCGCATCAACTCGTGCAGCCGTCACCAGTTGGGCATCGCGCGCGAGCTCGCCGCCTGGCGCGAGGACCGCGCCGAGCGCCGCAACATCCCGCGCAAGTGGGTCATGTCCGACGATACGCTGCTGGCGCTCGTCAAGCGCAATCCCGTGCGCGTTGAGGAGTTCCGTAGCATCCGCGGTACCGATCAGCTGGGGGAGCGCGACGTGGACGGCGCGCTCATGGCCATCAAGCGCGGCGCGAGCTGCCCGCACGATCGCCTGCCGCTCATGGTGCGCGGGCATCGCCAGATCTCGCCGGAGCTGGAGAGCGTGACGGACCTGATGTATGCGCTCATTCGCCTGGTTGCCGAGCGCTCGGGCGTGGCGACCTCGGTCATCGCCTCGCGCGATGACCTGGCCGATTACATCGAGCATCCTGAGCAAAGTCCCCTGCGCGAAGGCTGGCGTTTTGAGCTCGTGGGTTCGCGCCTGGACGATCTGCTTTCCGGCAATATGGGACTCACCGTGAAGGACGGAAAGATTGAGTTGTTATAGGGAAGCCTAGTCAGCTGAATGGGTAGAATGCCTCCAACGTGTAACTCGATTCGGAGGAATTCGCATGCCCTATTACTATGGATACGGCTTTGGTATCGACCCGCTGTACCTGCTGGTTGTTCTTGTCTGTACGGTGCTTGGTCTTGCCGCGCAGAGCTATATCAACTCGACGTACAAGACGTGGTCCAAGGTACGATCGGACGGTGACACGGGCGCTACGGTCGCTCGCCGCATGCTCGACGCCAACGGCTGCAGCGCCGTGGGCATCAAGGGCGTTGCCGGCGAGCTCACCGACCATTACAACCCTCAGGATAACAATCTGTATCTCTCGGATGCCAACCGTTCGGGCGGGTCGGTCGCAAGCGTCGCCGTCGCCTGCCACGAGGCGGGCCATGCCGCTCAGCGCCAAAGTGGCTATGCCATGATGAAGGTGCGCACCGCCCTCGTGCCGGTCGTCAACTTTACTCAGAATACCTGGACGATCGTGCTGCTCATGGGCCTGTTCATGAACATCGCGGGGCTCACGACCCTCGCGCTGGTCTTCTTCTCGTTTAGCGTGCTGTTCCAGCTGGTTACGCTGCCGGTCGAGATAGATGCCAGCCGCCGCGCTGTGGCGTATATCGAGCAGTCGGGTATGAGCTCCAAGCAGGTCAACGGTGCCAAGAAGGTGCTGACGGCAGCCGCGCTTACCTATGTGGCAGCCGCGCTCACCTCGATCATTCAGCTGCTCTACCTTATGGCTCGTTACAACAGAAACTCCAACCGATAAGAACTTGGACTGACAGGCGCCGCGGGGATTTGTGTCCCCGCGGCGCTGTACTATGTGTGGAACTTGAATTTGCGCAGGGCCGGAGCCCTTGTGCACGATGACGAAAGGAGGCTGCGTGGCAGGCTGGAATCTAACCGGCAATGCCGTTTCCGCCGAGTTTGACGGGTCGGACGAGCAGGAGCGCAAAGAGCTCAGCGTGAGCCAGGCGGTCGAGATCGCCGCTGGGGCGCTCGATGCCATTCCGCAGCTGAGCGTTTTGGGCGAGGTCACGGGCTTTCGTGGCCCCAATGCCCGAAGCGGCCACTGCTACTTCCAGATCAAGGACGACTCGGCGGCCGTCGACTGCATCATCTGGAAGGGCGCCTACCTTAAGCGCACCTTCGATTTGCGCGACGGCATGCAGGTGAGCTTTAAGGGTAGCTTCAATCTCTATAAGCCCACGGGCCGCATGAGCTTTGTCGCCCGCTCGTTCTCGCTGGCGGGGGAGGGCCTGCTGCGTCAACAGGTGGCGCAGTTGGCCGAAAAACTGCGCCGCGAGGGCTTGATGGACGAATCCCGTAAACGTCGCATCCCGGTGTTTTGCTCACGCGTGGCGGTCGTCACCTCGCTTTCGGGCGCCGTGATCGACGACGTCAAGCGTACGCTGCGCCGTCGCAACCCACTTGTCGAGCTCGTTTGCGTGGGTGCCAAGGTCCAAGGCGAGGGTGCGCCGGCGGAGCTTATTGAAGGCTTGCGCCGCGCCGCTGCAATTACGCCCGCGCCCGATTGCATTTTGCTCGTGCGTGGCGGCGGTTCCTTCGAGGATCTTATGACCTTTAACGACGAAGAGCTTGCTCGCGCGGTGGCGGCCTGTCCCGTGCCCGTGGTGACCGGTATTGGCCATGAGCCCGATACCTCGATCTGCGATATGGTGAGCGACCGTCGTGCCTCCACGCCCACGGCAGCGGCAGAATCCGTGGCACCGGCTATGACGGAGTTGGCCGATGTGCTCGAGGCGCGCCATCAGCGTCTGGGCGCCGCGATGGCTTCGATGATTGGGTCGGCCCAGGTCGACCTGGAGATGCTCGACCAGCGCGGTCGTCGTGCCTGGGACACCTATACGGCTCGTCTGGGCGACGCGCTCGATGCGGCCGCGTGCCGCCCGTGCCTCAACGATCCAACGTTTATGGTCGAGCGTCGCGAGTCTGAGCTTGCCCTGACGGCCGATCGTCTGTCTGGCGCCATAACGCGCTCGGTTGGGGCCTTCCGCTCCAACTTCGAGCGTCTGCCCGAGCGCTTGGTCGCAAGCACCTCGGGGCTCGATGGCAAGCGCCATGCGCTCATGCTCGCAAGCTCCCGTCTAGAGCATCAGGGGCGCACGATGCTCAGCAGGCCGGCGTCCGACCTGGGCCGAGCGGCGGCTTCGCTCGATGCCCTGTCGCCGCTCAAGGTGCTTGCCCGCGGTTACTCCATCGCGTACAGCGATGACGGCGTGGCTACGAGCGCCAAGACCTTTAAGCCGGGCGACGCCATTCGCGTGCGCATGGCGGACGGCAACGTGTCGGCAACGGTCGATACGGTCGAGTAGGCCGCGTTTCACAGTGATAGACCCTTAGGAAAGGAAACAGATATGGCAGAGAAGACCCCGGTTGAGCAGCTTACGTACAAGCAGGCTTCTCAGGAGTTGGAGCTCATTATCCGCAGTCTTGAGTCGGGCGATATGGAGCTCGAGGAGTCGCTCGAGAGCTACACCCGCGGCGTCGAGCTCCTCAAAAGCCTGCGCACCCGCCTGTCCGATGCCGAGCAGAAGGTCTCGGTGCTCCTGAAGGACGTCGACGGCAACGACGTGCTCGCCGACGGCGAAGCCGCCAACACCGACGACAACCTCTCGTTCTAACCATCCCGACCAAATATAATTACCTTGGTCTGTAAGAAAGGAACCAACCATGTGTGATTGCATCTTCTGCAAAATCGCAAACCACGAGATCCCCTCGACCGTTGTCTATGAGGACGACCAGGTCATCGCATTCGACGACCTTAACCCCCAGGCGCCGGTCCATACGCTCGTGATTCCCAAGAAGCACTACAGCGATATCGCCGACAACGTACCTGCCGAGACCATGGGCGCGATGGCTCACGCCATCCAGGAGGTCGCCAAGGCCAAGGGCCTGGAGGACGGTTTCCGCGTCATCTCCAACAAGGGCGTCAACGCCGGCCAGACCGTCATGCACTTCCACATGCACGTTCTCGGCGGCAAGAACCTGGGCGAGAACCTCATCTGAGGGCGCGCGGCCCGTCGTCTTGGCTGCCTTTGGAGTAATCTATGCAGCTTTCTCAACTCGAATACCTTCAAGCGGTAGCGAGCTATGGCGGCGTGCGCAAGGCTGCTCGCGCCGTCCATGTGAGTCCACAGGCCGTTTCGTCGGCAATCAAAAAGTTGGAATCTGAGTATCAGATTGTTTTGCTCGACCGATCGGCGGGGGAGGCTGTTTTGTCTCCGGCGGGCCGAGAGTTTGCACGCCGCGCACGCATGGTTCTGGCACAAGTCGACGAGCTCAAAAAGTACGCTCAATCGAGGCGTGATGGTGTTTCGCCCGACGGCCACTTTCGTCTCTACGCCCCCTGCCTTCATGGGCGGGGGCTCCTTTTTTCCGAAAACTGGTATGACTCGTTTGAACGCTTGCACCCTCAGATCCACCTCGATGTGTGGCATCAGCCAACTGCAACATGTTTTGAGTCGCTCATGCTTGGGATTTCGGATGCAGCCATCTCATTTGAAGAACCACGGGACAGCGCCCTTTCTTCGAAATGCTTGGGTGAAAAGGAGCTCAAGGTTCTTTCGTGCCCGGCGGGCCATCAATCTGTGGACGCTATGACCATTCGTGAGCTACTGGGCGGAAGGCTCGCTGTTCCAATAAATTTGTCCCCCTGTCTCAATGCAATCAACCACTGTCCCGAAGCCCAGCTCGTTAATTTCCGCTTCCGTGATGTTGAATACGGAAGCAGGGCTCAGGTTGAGTTTCTTCAAGCCGGGGGATTGATACTGAGCTTGTCAGGCTCTTCTCTCGCATCGGATGGATCAGAAGTGAGCGAGTGTTCCATTGAAGGATCGCGTGACGTAACTCTGCCTATCTACTTTTGCTATCGGCAAAATGCGTGGACTGATCGACACCAGACGGTTTTCCTTCACCTATTGCGACATCTCGCTTCGTGAGACTATTTGGCATCGTGGCATCAAGTGAATATTGACGCTTCGCAACGCATGGTTGACGGCTTCGCCCTCATACTTTTCAACGATTTCGCTTTGGATTATTGACTCTTGGAGGGCGAAGCATGAAAAACCGTATGGTTTTGCTTTATATGGCGTTCGTTTTCCTGTCGAACTTCAGCACCATCTTGTATTTTCTGACGGTTTACCTTGAGTTTGTCGGATTCTCGATGGTGGCGATTTCTGGCATGATGATTGCATACCAAGTGAGCAAGTTCATTCTAGAGATTCCCACTGGCTTTATTGCTGACAGGTTTGGGCGAAAGGCGAGTGGCCTCGTCGGCGTCGTGGGAATGCTCGGGTACTATGCCGCCCTGCTTCTCATCCGATCTCCCCTGCTTTTAATCGGCGCATTTGCTCTCAAAGGTTTTGCCGTCGCATGCGTGAGCGGATCCATCGAAGCGATTTATATTGACAGCGTCTCCCAGGAACAGCTCGTGAGACTTAATGTGGTTGAGCGACTCGTCTTCTATGCGTCTTATGCCCTTTCTGCTTGTGTGGGTGGTTCCATCTCGTCTGCCAGCGCGTATCTCATCGGTCTTTCGATCGATATCATTGCAATGCTGTTGACGTTGGTTGTCGTTGCCTATATTCCTGAGGGACGAAGAGGGGACACCACTGTGACGCCCGGGCGTGGAATTAGCCCGAAGATGATCGGTGCCGCTATTGCCTGTAATGGCATTCTTCGTTCAGCGTTCATCATGGACTGTTCTCAGGCATTTGCCTTCGTCGCCCTGGAAGACTTTTTCTCACTGTTGCTTGCGGGCCGCGGAATGAATGCCGTCGCTTCGGGCGTGACCATTGCGATCCAGCTCCTTGTCTCCGCCTCCATAGGGTTTATTGTGCCCAGTGTGATTGCTCGTGTCGACAAGGGCCGTTTTGCGCGTATTTGCGGCATCATTCGCTTAGCATTGACAGCTTTGTTTTTGATTCCCCTTACTCCGGCTAATTTGCTGCCCGTGTTCTATGTACTGCAGACGGTTGCGTACTCGTTGTTTGCCCCAATCAAATACTCAGTTTTTCAAAATGCTGCCGATTCATCGATGCGCTGTTCACTGATTTCGGTTCAAAGCCAGATGGTGGCGGCGGGCGCCGTTCTTTTCTATCTGCTCAATGCTGTGTTGAGTAGCGTTGTGGGTATTCGGGTTGTGCTGCTTGTTGCGCTTGCGATTTCTTCTCTGGCGTATGTCCCCGCGTTATTTCGCCTTACAAGTCAAAGGTCATGAGCGACCAGGCATCGATAACTTATATATCAACGCAATAAACCCGAGCGCGAGGGCGTTTGGGTTTATTATTGAAGCGTATGTAACCTGGCGGCGCCACACCGCCTGTTAGTAGGGAGACACATGAACGTTCTGGTCGTCAACGCAGGATCTTCGACCCTTAAGTATCAGGTCATCGATACCAAGTCCCACAAGGTGTCCGCAAAGGGCTCCTGCGAGCGCGTCTGCTTTACCGGCGGTACCTTCACCCACGCTGCCAACGGCTCCAAGAAGGTGACCGAGAACATCGAGTTCCCCGACCACAAGGTCGCCATCGAGGTCGTCCTGAAGGACCTCGAGGCCAACGGCGTCAAGATCGAGGGCATTGGCCACCGCATCGTTCAGGGCGGTTGGTACTTTGGCGATTCCTCCCTCGTTGACGAGGACGTTCTCGCCAAGATTCGCGAGGTTGCCCCGCTCGCCCCGCTGCACAACAACCCCGAGGCCAACGTTATCGAGTACTGCCTGGAGCAGTATCCCGACCTGCCCAACGTCACGGTCTACGACACCGCTTTCCACTTCAACATGCCTGAGGTCGCCAAGACCTACGCCCTGCCCAAGGACGTCTGCGACAAGCTGCACATCCGTAAGTACGGCGCCCACGGCACCAGCTACCGCTACATCTCCAAGAAGGTTGCCGAGATGACCAACGGCGAGGCTCGCAAGGTCGTCGTGTGCCACATCGGTTCCGGCGCTTCCCTGTGCGCCATCGAGGACGGCAAGTGCATGGACACCACCATGGGCTTGACGCCGCTCGACGGCGTCATGATGGGCACCCGCTGCGGCTCCATCGACCCTGCTACCGTGTGCTACCTGCAGCGCGAGGGTGGCTACACCTTCGATGAGGTCGACGAGATGATGAACAAGAAGTCCGGCCTTTTGGCTGTGACCGGTGGCAAGACCAACGACTGCCGCAACGTTGAGGAGCTCGCCGCTGCCGGCGACCCCGAGGCTCAGCTCGCCTTCGATATGTTCGTCTACAAGATTGCCGCCAAGGCCGCCGAGATGGCCACCTCCATGTGCGGCATGGACACCCTGGTCTTTACCGCCGGCATCGGCGAGCACGCTCCGGCCGTCCGCGCCGGCGTGGCCGATCGTCTGGCCTTTATGGGTGTCAAGATGGATCACGCCCGCAACGCCCTGCGTGGCGACGGCGCTTGGTGCCTGTCCGCCAAGGATTCCAAGGTCAAGATTTTCGTCATCCCCACGGACGAGGAGTTCATGATCGCTTCCGACGTCGAGCGCATCGTCAACGGTAAGTAATCGATGCAAGGGGAGGGGACTGGATGGCCCTGTGCCGTTCAGCCCCCTTTTACGCTCTTTGGGCGAAGAGTTTAATAGATATTTATTGGATTCTGATAACTTCTTATTAAGGGTACGGCCGCCTTATAGGTTTGCCGACCGTACTGTAATCACGAAGGAGTCTCATGAACGTACTTGTTGTCAACGCCGGCAGCTCGAGCCTTAAATATCAGCTTTTGGATACCGATACCCGCGAGGTTTTCGCCAAGGGTAACTGCGAGCGTATCGGCTCGGAGATGGGTATCTTTGGCCACTCCGAGAACGGTGGTGCCAAGCAGACCGAGGAGATTCCTTTTCCTGATCATCGCTGCGCCATTGCGCGCGTGCTCGAGGAGCTCGAGAAGACCGACTTTACGATCGATGGCATCGGCCACCGTATCGTTCAGGGTGGCTGGCACTTCGATGATTCCGCGGTCGTCGACGATGAGGTCATGGCCAAGATTCTTGAGGTGGCCCCCTTGGCTCCGCTGCACAACTACGGTGAGGCCGCGGCGATTGAGTATTGCCGCGAGAAGTATCCGGAGCTGCCCAACGTGGCTGTCTTCGACACTTCGTTCCATATGACTATGCCCGAGGTTGCCTACACCTACGCGCTGCCCAAGGACGTGTGCGATAAGTATCATGTGCGCAAGTACGGCGCCCATGGAACGAGCCACCGCTACGAGTGGATGATGGCCAAGGAGATCCTGGGTTCGCGCTGTCACCGTCTGCTCTCGTGCCATCTGGGCAACGGCGCTTCGCTCGCCGCCATTGAGGACGGTGTGTGCCGCGATACCACGATGGGTCTCACACCGCTCGACGGCCTGATGATGGGCACCCGTTGTGGCTCCATTGACCCGGCTACCGTGTGCTACCTCCAACGCGAGGGCGGCTACAGCTACCAGGAAGTCGATGACATGATGAACAAGCAGTCTGGTCTGCTTGCCATCTCGGGCATCTCCAATGACGCCCGCGACATCCGTACGCGCGCCTCCGAGGGCGACGAGCGCTGCCTGCTCGCCTTCGATATGTTCGCCTACAAGGCCATGCAGCAGGCTGGCTCCATGATCGCTTCCATGGCGGGCGTGGACACCATCACCTTTACCGCCGGCATTGGCGAGAACGACTGGTCGATTCGTAAGGCCTTCTGCGACTGCTTTGAGTGGCTGGGCGTACGCATCGACAGCAACAAGAATCGCGAGGCCGTGGGTAACGGCCCGCAGGTCATCAGCGCCGCCGGCTCCGCCGTCACGGTCATGGTCATCCCCACCGACGAGGAATACATGATCGCCCATGACGTCGAACGCCTGACCGCGAACAACTAGCGCGCCAGTTTGCAATTGAACGAAAGGCCTCCAGAGCAACAGTTCCGGAGGCCTTTTTCTAGCGAGCGGACGGCGGAAACTTCATCTCATTTTGAACGCGGATTCTGGGACACACTTTCCGTTTGGGGCAGATTGCGGAAAGTACGACCCACAGCAAAGCAAAATTCCGTCCCGCAGTTTCCCAAACAGCCCCCAAACGGAAGCCGCATCCCACAATCCGCCTCCAAACCGGGACACGCTTTCCGGCACAACAACCGCTGAAGCCCACCGACTTTTCATTCTCCAAAGTGATCACCACCAGCAACGCCTGCGCTCCCAGCAACGATACCCATCCATTCAGATCTTCAGCTCCAGCTCGTAGCCAAGCCGCCGTCCACCCCAGATACCCTAATTGCTACGTTGCGGTAGAAGGCCGTACGGGCTAACCCCTGAAAACAATCCGCAGACCAGAAACGCCCCCGTTCGTAGCTCCGGAGGAGCAGAACGGGGGCGTTTCATTGGTCGAGGACGTTTTCAGGGGTTAGCCCGTACGACCTTCGGACGAGTGCGTACGCTATTCAGCCATCTGAGCCTGGACGGCGGTGATGGCCACGACGCCCACGATGTCGTCGGCAGAGCAGCCGCGCGACAGGTCGTTGACCGGCTTGGCGATGCCCTGCAGGATGGGGCCGTAGGCGTCGGCGCCGGCGAAGCGCTGGACCAGCTTGTAGCCGATGTTGCCTGCTTCGAGGTCGGGGAACACGAGCACATTGGCCTTGCCGGCGACGGAGGAGCCGGGGGCCTTGAGCTGGGCGACGGTGGGGACGATAGCGGCATCGAGCTGCAGGTCGCCGTCGATGGCGAGCTCGGGAGCCTTCTCCTTGCAGAACTTCACGGCCTCCTGGACCTTCTTGGCGACCTCGCCACCGGCGGAGCCCATGGTGGAGTAGGAGAGCATGGCCACGTGCGGCTCAACGTTGCCCATGAAGGTGGACCAGGAGTGGGCCGAGGCGATGGCAATTTCGGAGAGCTCGTCAGAGGACGGGTTGATGTTGAGGCCGCAGTCGGCGAAGATCAGCGTGCCGTCGGTGCCGAACTGCGGGGTATCGGTGCACATCACGAAGAAGGCCGAGACCAGCTTGGTGCCAGGGGCGGTCTTGAGAATCTGCAGCGCGGGACGCAGGGTGTCGGCAGTGGAGTGACAGGCGCCGGAGACCAGGCCGTCGGCATCGCCCATCTTGACCATCATGGTGCCAAAGTAGGTGGTGTCCATCACCTGGGCGCGAGCCTGCTCGATGGTGACGCCCTTCTTGGCGCGGAGCTCGGCAAACTTTTGCGCGTACTCCTCGTGCTTCTCGGCATTGCGCGGATCGATGACGGTGGCGCCGGGAACGTTGATTTCCTCAGGGTTGCCCAGGATGACGATCTTGGCCAGACCCTCCTCGATGATCTTGGTGGCCGCGACGATGGTGCGCGGATCCTCACCCTCGGGCAGGACAATCGTCTTAAGATCGGCCTTGGCGGCAGACTTCATACGGTTTAGAAAATCGCTCATGTTACTCCTTACAAGCGTTTCGCTAAGCTCCAGGCACTCGGCTGTTCACGAATAAACCCGCTGCTAGCGGGTTTACCTTTCAGTTATGTACACCTTGGTGCTTGAGCTTTCCTTGTGTGGCAACATCATTATAGGACTCAATAGCGCTATAATCGCTCTGATAAAAATGTCTCGCAGAATGTTTGAGACAAGCCCAGCTGACAAGCTCGGGGCTTTTGACAAGGAGTATCGATGCAGATTACCTCAGGCCTGCCTGAAGGCTTTAATGCCGGCGCATATGACATGATCGTCGTCGGTGCCGGGTACGCCGGTTCCGTTTGTGCCCGCCGTCTTGCCGAGACCATCGGCTATCGCGTTGCCGTTTTGGAGCGCCGCAGCCACATTGCGGGCAATGCCTACGACTGCGCTGACGAGGCCGGAATCCTGGTCCACGAGTACGGTCCGCATATCTACCATACCTTTAACGAGCGCGTCCACAATTTTCTGTCTCGCTTTACTAAGTGGACGGACTACCAGCACAAGGTGCTCGCCAATATCAACGGCACCCTCATGCCTGTGCCCTTTAACCACGAGAGTCTCAAGCTCGCCTTTGGTGATGAGCGCGGCGAGGAGTTGTATCAGAAGCTCGTGGAGACCTTTGGCAAGGATGTCAAGGTGCCCATCATGGAGCTGCGCAAGAAGAATGACCCTGACTTGGCCGAGGTTGCCGATTACGTCTACGAGAACGTCTTTTTGCATTACACCATGAAACAGTGGGGCCAGACTCCCGACCAGATCGATCCCTCGATTACCGGCCGCGTTCCCGTGTTTGTGGGCGACGATGACCGCTACTTCCCGCAGGCTCCCTTCCAGGGCATGCCGCAGGACGGCTACACCGCTCTGTTCGAGCACATGCTCGACCACGATCTGATTGATGTGTTCTGCGACGTGGATGCCCGCGACCTCTTTGAGATCGACGAGACTACCGTCAAGATCGACGGCAAGGTCTATGGCGGCGAGATCGTCTACACTGGTCCGCTCGACGAGCTGTTCAACCTCGACCTGGGCGCTCTGCCGTACCGTACGCTCGACATGAAGTTCGAGACGCTCGATATGGATCAGTTCCAGCCCGTGGGCACCGTCAACTACACCACGAGCGAGGACTACACCCGCATTACCGAGTTCAAGAACATGACTGGCCAGGTCCTGCCCGGCAAGACCACCATCATGAAGGAGTACTCCAAGGCCTATACTCCCGGTTCGGGCGAGACGCCCTACTACGCCATTCTTGAGCCCGAGAACCGTGAGCTCTACGAGCGCTATCTTGAGCGCGTCCAGAATCTGACGAACTTCCACCCGGTGGGTCGCCTGGCCGAGTATCGTTACTACGACATGGACGCTGTGACTAACTCCGCTCTCGACCTTTCGGATGAGATTATCGCCTGCCATGCATAAAGTCATAACATTCGGTATTCCCTCGTATAACGCCGCCAAGGATATGGACCATTGCATCACCTCCATTCTGGAGGGGAGCAATTACGCCACCGATATCGAGATTATCGTGGTGGATGACGGCTCCAAGGATGAGACGGCCGCCAAGGCCGACGAGTGGGAGGCGCGTTACCCCGGCATTATACGTGCGGTGCATCAGGAGAACGGTGGTCACGGTATCGCCGTTCTTTCGGGCTTGCGCGAGGCGCAGGGCACGTACTACAAGGTTGTCGATTCAGACGACTGGCTCGACACTGCGGCCCTTTCGACCATGTTGTCGATTCTTCGCGGCTTTGAGGAGCGCGACCAGCGCGTCGACCTGTTTATCTCGAACTACGTGTACGAGAAGGTTTACGAAGGCACGCATACTGCCATTGGCTATAAGTTTGCCTTGCCCCGCAAGAAGATTTTTACCTGGGACCAGATTGGTCATTTCCGCCTGGACCAGAATTTACTCATGCACAGCCTGTGCTATCGCACGGATGTGCTGCGCGCATCCAATCTGCCCATGCCGCCGCACACGTTCTACGTAGACAACATCTACGCCTACGTGCCGCTACCGCGTTGCAAGACCATGTACTACGCCGACATCGACCTCTATCGCTACTTCATTGGCCGCGAGGGCCAGAGCGTCAACGAGGCCACGATGGTCAAGCGTCTGGACCAGCAGTTCCGCGTGACGCGCATCATGATGGAGTCGTTCCACCTGTACAGCGATGTCGAGTCGTCGCGTCTGCGCTCGTACATGATGGGCTATTTCACCATGATGATGGCAATCTGCTCGGTACTCACTAAGCTTTCCGATGAGGATTGCGCTGACGAGCGCCTGAAGACGCTGTGGAATGATTTGAAGGCCTACGACGAGCGCATGTATCGTCGTGCACGCTACGGTGTGGTCGGCTTCTTCACCAACCTGCACGGGCGGGCTGGAGACAAAACCACACTCGGCCTATACCGCCTTGCCTCAAAGATCTTCAAATTCAACTAGCTGCTGAGTAATCGCTGCTGATAGGTTGACTGGGCCCCTTGGCCTTTAGTTTGCTACCGCGAACAGTCCTGCTCGCACGGAAAGCGCATTAAGTGCTTTCCGGCTCGTGCGGAACTTGTATCAAACTAAAGGCCAAGGGGCCTCGGCTATAAGAATTGATTGTCAGACCGCCTGAATTTGAAGATCTTAGACGCGCGGTACAAAGGGGCCTGGACTGAAGAGAATCTGGTTGGTAGGTTGCCCGGTGGGTCTTGGTTATGTTTGTCGCGAGTTCCGCACGAGCCGAAGAGCACTTAATGTGCTCTTCGTGCGAGCCAGGACTGTAGAGCAGCAAACATAACCAAGCCCCACCGGGCAACCGGTCAGGTTAGGTTACTTCGCGGCGCCGGGGATGCCGTGGGAGGGTTTGGCGGTTTTGGCTCCGTTTACGATGGCGGTTTGCAAAGCCCTTACGGCGAGCATGCCCAGCAGGTCTAGAGGAACGGCGGCACTTGCCTGGGCGCCCAGTTTGCCGCTGGCGAGGGTGTAGATGGTGTCGCCGTCGTTGGTGGTGTGTGTGGGGCGGATGGCGTGCGCGTAGGCGTCTGCGGCCATCTGAGAGACCTTGGTGGCCTGGGCCTTAGTGAGCTCCATGTTGGTGACGATGCAGCTGATGGTGGTGTTGGTGCGATCGAGCGGCATTTGCATGGAGCCGGCGGCGGCAAAGGCGGCGAGCTCCATGTCGACGATCTGGTCGCTATCGGCTGCGGCGCGCATGCCGGCGACCCACTCGCCAGTGGCCGGGTCGACGACGTTGCCGCAGGCGTTAACCGAGACCACGGCGCCCACCTTGACGGGGCCGAGTGCCACGGCGGCAGCTCCGAGGCCGGCCTTCATGCAGGTGGCGGGGCCCATGAGCTTACCTACAGTGGCGCCGGTGCCGGCGCCCACGTTGCCCTGCTCGAGCGTGGCAGGGGTGTGGTCGAGCGCCTCGCGCACGGCGGCGATGCCAGCCTCAATGTCGGGGCGTACGGTGGGGTCGCCAAAGGCAAGGTCGAAGATGCAGCTGGAGCACACGATGGGCACCTGCGTGGGACCGACGGGCAAGCCGATGCCGCGGCTCTCGAGTTCGCGAGCGACGCCACTTGCGGCCTCCAGACCAAAGGCCGATCCGCCCGAAAGGCAGACAGCGTGGACCTTGTCGACGGTGTTCTCGGGGCGCAACAGGTCGGTCTCGCGCGATGCCGGTGCTCCGCCGCGAACGTCAACGCCGCCGGTGGCGCCCTCGGGCGCCACGATTACGGTGCAGCCGGTGCCAGCCTCCTCGTCCGTATAGTTGCCATAGCAAAAGCCGTCGACATCGCAAACGTCAATGGCTTCGAGCAGTGTGTCCATGTTTTACTCCTATCGGTTTTCCGCCGGGCCTTATGCCCGGTCGGGATCCGTACGGTACGCCAAAATTGTAGGCGCTGGGGAATACCCAGCGCCAGATGTAATTACGAGAGTTTTTGAATCGCGCGCGCGACGCGTGCGATGGGCAGGCCCACCACGTTGTAGAAGTCGCCCGAAATGTCATGCACGAGCATGCGGCCGCCTGTGCCTTGGATGCCGTAGGCCCCGGCCTTGTCCATGGGTTCGCCGGAGGCGACGTAGCGCTCAATCTGCTCGTCGGTGAGCTCGTAGAACGTCACGTCGGTCACATCGACAAATGACAGGCTCTCGGCGGCGTGCGGGGCTGTGGCGTCTCCGGCTCTAACGATGCAGACGCCGGTTGCGACCTGGTGCGTGCGCCCCGAGAGCTCGTGGAGCATGGTGCGGGCTTCATCCTCGTTTGCCGGCTTACCCAAAAGCTTGCCATCGAAGGTGACGATGGTGTCGGCCGCGATGGTCAGCTCATTGGGCTCGGCGTGCTCGGCGGCAACGGCGGCAGCCTTAGCGCGAGCTAAGCGCTCGACAAGCGTGAGCGGGGCCTCGCCGTCAAAAGGGGTCTCGTCGATATCGGCGGGGATGACGCGAATGTTGTAGCCCGCTTCACGCATGAGCTCAATGCGGCGCGGCGATTGCGAAGCCAAAATCATAGCTGGATGCCCTCAGCGACCTTCTCGACAGCCTTGTCGCCGGCGAGCGTGCGCAGCAGTTCAAGCGCAAAGGGGAGCGACTGGGCCATGCCGCTGGCGGTGATGATGTTGCCGTCGTGTGTGACCTTGTCGCCGGTATAAGCGCCCTCGGGGAAACTCTTCTCAAAGCCGGGGAAGCACGTGGCGCGGCGTCCCTCGAGCAGGTCAAGCTCGCCCAGGATAAACGGGGCGGCGCAGATGGCGGCAACATGCTTGGTCGCGGCGAACTCGCAGACTACGTCGCAGACGCGCTGGTCGGCGCGCAGGTTGGTGGCGCCGGGCAGACCGCCGGGCAGCACGACGCAGTCATACTCGTCAAAGTTAATCTCGTCAAAGAGTGCGTCGCAAGTTACGGGAATCTGCAGCGAGCTTACGACCTCGCGCGTGGGCATGATCGAGACGAGCGTGGCGCGCACACCGCCGCGACGCATGACATCGACCATGGTCAGGCATTCAATCGTTTCAAAGCCATCGGCGGCAAGAACGGCAACGCTGGGCATAAGGGTTCCTTTCATAGGGCGGCATACAATTAGCCGTCTTATACCCCGAAGACCCCCTTTTGCCACGTCCAATTTTCCAATGTTTAAAAAGGAGCGGGGATTAAAAATCATCATGAAGCGTGTGATTTTAAACCTCCGCTCCAGAAAAATCATTGGGCGAAGGTCATGGGCGATTGGATTAGTTGCGCTTGAGGTGGACGACGGTTTCGCAGTGGAAGGTTTGCGGGAATAGGTCGACCGGCGTGATCTTGACGGGGGAGAAAGTGCCCTCCTCGACAAAGCGTTTGAGGTCGCGCGCCAGGGTGGCCGGATCGCAGCTTACGTAGGCTACGTCGCGTGCGCTCGTGCTGGCGATGAGGCCGATGGCCTCGGGCGCCAGGCCTGCGCGCGGCGGATCGACCACCAGGACATCGGCATCCTGGTCTGGGAATTCGCGCACGGCATCGCCGCCGATGACGTCGACGTTATCGAGCTTGTTGATTTCCAGGTTGCGACGCAGGTCGCGCACGGCCGGACCGTAGGCCTCGACGGCGGCGACGTAATCGCAGCGGCGGGCGAGCGGCAAGGTAAAGGTGCCGGCGCCGCAGTACAGGTCCACGGCAAGCTCGTTTTCTTGTGGGTCGAGCGCATCCATGACGAGCTCGATCAAAATCTCGGCTCCCTTGGTGTTGACCTGGAAAAACGACGGGGCGGACAGGCGCATCTGGCCTTCGGCGATATTCTCGGTCCACGAGCCCTCGCCGGCGAGCATCTCGACTTTGGAGACACGGCGGGCTTTCTTTTCGCCCTTGCTCATCACACGCACGATGCTCGTGGGATGAGCGGCGTCCCCCAGCACGCGGGAGACCTGCGAGCGCGGAAAAGAGCCTGTGGGCGTCCAGAGTGCGACCTCGAGTGCCTTGGTGCGGCGCGATGCGCGAATGCCCACGCGTTCGAGCCCCAAGTCATGGCTGCCGCTTAGATAGTTGAGCGCACCGACGACTGACTTGAGTGCCTTAGGAAAACGCTTATCGAACAGTGGGCACGAATCGACGGTCACGATCTTGCTGGGATCGACGCCGTGCATGCCAAGGCGCACGCGACCGTTAACGACGGTCGGCTCCAGCTCGATCTTATTGCGGTAGCCCCAGTCGTCCCTGGTATGGCGGATAGGCTGGACAAGATTGTTGACCTGCTCGGGGGTGAACTTGCCAATGCGCTCGAGTGTAGAGCGCAGGTTTTGCTCTTTGGCGGCGAGCTGCGTGGTGCGCGAGAGATTGCCCCACGAACAACCGCCGCAGATGCCAACGAAGGGACAGGGGGGCTGAATGCGATCGGGGCTCGGCTCCAGAATCTCGGTCGTGCGGGCGCGCATAAACGACTTGCCGTCCTGCACGACCTCGGCTTCGACGGTGTCGCCTGCCACGGCGCCCTGCACAAAGACGGCCTTGCCGCTGTCGGCGTGCGCCAGTCCGTCGGCGCCGTATGTCATCGATTCTATAGTGAGCTTCATATCCCTGCCTGTCATTCGCGTTGTTGTCTGCACCATGGTAGCAGGGAAAAGCGTCCCTCATCTGAGGCTTTCCTCAAATGCGGGGCGCTTCTACAAACCGCTTCTACAAACGTCTATTTCGTCTTGCCGGTAATGAGTGTCTTAAGGCCTAGGCCGATCAGGCCCAGTCCCATACGCACGCGACCGGGGCGATGGCGCTCGATGGCCTTGGTCTTGCTAACGGGCTGCTTGCGGCGGGCGCTCTTCTCGGACGCGGGCTTGGCCGCCTGCGGTTGTGGCCGAGGAGTAGGCTCGGACTCGGGCTCTATGACGGTTGCCTGGACCTTCTGGACCTCTGGTGCAGCCGACTGCGGTTCGGGCTCAGGTTGGGATGCGATCGCGGGTTCTGCCTCGGTGGCGGCCTCGGCGTTGCGATAGGCACGCTCCAGCAGAGCTTCCTGCGAGTTGAAGGGCTTCTCGCCCTCTTTGCGCTCCACCGGAACCCAGGTGCCGTCACTCGTCAGGCTGCGTGCCTTCACGTTGTCGCGCAGCTGCATGCCCATGTACTCGTGCACCAGGGCGCGGCAGGTGGGGTCGAGCACGGGGAAGGCGATCTCCACGCGGTGCTCGGTGTTGCGCGTCATCATGTCTGCCGAGCTCAGGTAGATCATGTCCGAGTCCACGCCGAAGGCGTAGACGCGCGCATGCTCCAAAAAGCGTCCGACGATGGAGCGCACGTGCACGTTCTCGGTCTTGCCTGGAACACCGGGCTTGAGGCACGAGATGCCGCGGATAATCATGTCCACGCGGACTCCTGCGCACGATGCCTCGGCAATCTTGTCGATGACCTCGCGGTCGGTGAGCGAGTTGAGCTTAAAGAACACACGGGCGGGCTCGCCAGCGAGGGCGCGCTGGATTTCGCGATCCAGGCCGCGCATGATGAGCGGCTTGAGGCCCACGGGCGCCACGCCCAGGAAGCGGTAATCGCCGCGCAGGTTGCCCAGCGACAGGTTGCGGAAGAACAGGTTGGCGTCCTCGCCGATGCCGGGATGCGCGGTCATGAGCATAAAGTCGCTGTAGAGCTTGGCCGTCTTCTCGTTAAAGTTGCCGGTGCCCAAAAGCGTCAGACGGGTAAGCGCCATGCCCTCGCGATAGGTGAGCTGGCAGATCTTGGAGTGGCACTTAAAGCCCTCGGAGCCGTAGATGACGGTGCAGCCTGCCTCTTCCAGACGCTCGGCCCACTCGATGTTGTTTTGCTCGTCAAAGCGGGCGCGGAGCTCCATGAGCACCGTGACCTCTTTGCCGTTTTCGGCAGCATCAATGAGCGACTCGCACAGGCGGCTTTGTTTGGCCACGCGGTAGAGCGTGATGCGCAGCGAGATGCACTCGGGGTCGTAGGCTGCCTCGTGCACCAGGTCCAAGAACGGGTTCATGGCCTCGTACGGGTAAAAGAGCAGCTTGTCGTGCTGCAGCACCTGCTCGCGGATGGAGCGGGTCATATCGATGGTGGGGTTGGGCTGCGGCTTAAACGGCGTAAAGAGCAGTTCGTTGCGCAGATGCTCGGGTATTTTGCCCTCAATGCCAAAGACGTAGCCCAGGTCAAGGGGGATATCGCAGGTAAAGACCGAGCGACGCGAGAGCTCGAGCGCTTTGCGGATGGTCTTGAGCGTTGACTTTTCGAGCGAGCCCGATATGGCGAGTACCACCGGCTGCAGACGCAGGCGCTTCTTGAGGATGCGCTTCATGTGCTGGCGGTAATCCTCTTCCTCCTCGACGCCCTCGCCGTCCGGGTCGATATCGGCATTGCGAGTGACGCGGATCAGCGCGCGGTCTAGCGGCTTGTAGGAGCCAAAGCAGCTATCCAGGCAGGCGAGAATGACGTCTTCGAGCAAGATGTAGGAGTAGGTGCCGGTGGGCGAGGGGATTTCGACCACGCGGTTCATCGAGGCGGGAATCTCGATAAGGCCCAGCAGGCTTTCCTCGTCGGTGACGCCGTCCAGGCCACAAGCCAGATAGAGCGCGCCGTTGCGCAGGTTGGGGAAGGGGTGGCGCGGGTCGATGACCAACGGCGAGATGACCGGCGATACGTAGGCCTGGAAGTAGCGGGTTACAAAGGTGTGCTCCTCGGGCGTAAGCGAATCGATGCGGGCGCGGTGAACACCCAGAGTGTCGAGATTGCCCTCGATGCTCTTAAAGATCGACTCCCAGCGGGTAAGGAGCCCGGGCAGCTCTGCCATGACGGCATCGACCTGTTCGGAGGCGGTCATATTGCTCTTGTTGTCGACAGGCTGTTTTTTGAGTTCTGCCAGGTCGGACAGGCCGCCCACACGCACCATAAGGAATTCGTCGAGGTTGGACTCGAAGATCGAGACGAACTTAAGGCGCTCGAACAGCGGCACGGACTCATCGAAGGCCTCGTCGAGCACGCGGTTGTCAAAGCGCAGCCAGCTGAGCTCTCGATTTTGCGTGTACGAGAAGTCGCGCGGCGGCTTGCGCAGCTTAGCGGCCTTTTGCTTCTTTTCGATTTTGCTCGGCATATGCATCTGTCCGTTCAGTCCCTACGGGGGACGGTAGCCTAACACTATTTCCTATTGTCTCAATTTAGTCGACCTATGGCGCGGACGTATCGCGCGAACGGTATCTTTACCTACTTATTACGCTGACAATCCGAAGCACTAACGTCCGGTGCTTTGAGCAAGCGATCTATATCCTCACTCAACTGGTGAGAATGTATGAATAAGAATGATAGCAAGCTGAATATAATCGAATGTAGGTCGAATCGAGGGCAAGCGTCATTTATATGCAGAAAACCGTTTTCGCTATGCAATTTTGAATCATGGATAACTTTGGGTGTTCAATCTTGATTTCCTAGAAAAATAACGTTTACCTAGGAAAATCTGCTTTACGAAACTGAAGTGCATTATGGGAAATCATATGCGATATACCGTTCATCGTACTTTGCTGACCGTTCAGGGGCGAGGTGGCATTACGAATGGAATTTGGATATAACTAGAGCTGTCAGCAAGCAGCGTCCCATACGGAGGGGCGCTGATACATTCGGCCAGTAAGGCCCGAAAGAAAGGTAGGAGGCCATGACGAAAGGTCTGCACGTGCCTTCCGAGA
>CABQJJ010000003.1 GCA_902464485.1 uncultured Collinsella sp.
CAACCCGGACCCCTCGCCCGACACGCCAGACGAGGTCCACTACGCCGACGGCGACTTTACAGGCTACGCCCTCTGCAAAAACGAGGAGGACGACGAAGCCTTCAGCCCCTACTACGTCAAGCTCACCGTCACCGTTAAGGACGGCAAGGTTACCGGTATCCACGATATCGAGGGCGTAGGCGGCAAGCCCGACGAGAGCCTCTCCGACGCACTCGATCCCTTTAACGAGGATAACGAGCCCTACCTCGATAATGCCATCGACGGCCGCACCTTCCGCGGTACCGTCTACACCGGCATCCCCGAACAGCTACTCGCGGGCGCCGAGGCCGACAAGATCGACGTGGTGGCGCGCGCCACCTACTCCAGCCGCGCCATCGCCAACGCCTACGCCGACGCCCTCGCGCGCTCGGCCGCGGCCTATAAGGACGCAAACGACAGCAAGGGCGACAAGGCGGACGCTTCTGACAAGACAAACGCCCCCGATGAGACTGCGGCCAACACGACCGCCGCAAGCGGAGTCGACGAGGAGGCTGACGCCCATGCGTAACCCGTTTGCCCTCCTTGGGCGCCACCTCTGGCGCAACCGCAATTTCTATCTCAAAGCCGTCAACGCCGCGGCCGTCGTCGCCATCGTGGCGGGCTACAGCAGCTGGGCCGCCCAGGCGGCAGAGGCCGACGCCCGCACCCAGGCGGAGGCTGTCCAGGCCGAGCGCTCGCAGACGCACGGGGCCTATGCCACCGACGGCACCTTCGAGGGCAGCGCCCAGGGCTACGGCGGCACTGTCACCTGCCGCGTGACCATCGAGAACGGATACATCGAGAGCGTCGAGGTCACGGACCACGCCGGCGAGACCCCCGCCTACTTTGCGCAGGCCGAGGGCCTCACGCAGACCGTCTGCGACGCCCAGGGCACCAACGTCGACACCGTCTCGGGTGCCACGTTCTCGAGTGCCGGCATCCTAAACGCCGTCAACGCGGCGCTTGAGCAGAGCAACGCCGGAGGTACGCAGTAATGGCCAGGACTGCATCCACCAAGACCCGCGGCGCAAAGCGCCCCGCGGGAACCCTTGAGAGCCTGCGCGACGGCGCAAACGTCATCGCGCATCCCAAAAACAAGATGCAGGAGCGCCTGCGCCGACAGTACCTCCATCGCGGCGTGCGCTGGTGCGTACAGCTCGGCTTTCTCATCTGCTTCCCGGCCGCCTGGAACGCCGCCTTCAACGGCGTCAAGTACATCTTCACACAGCTCGGGAGCCACGCACCCATCGAACTCACCGGCTTTTTATCCCTGCTTTTGGCCCTCTTGGCCTTCACCTGCGTGTTCGGCCGTTTCTTCTGCGGCTTTGCCTGCGCCTTCGGTACGCTCGGCGATATCGTCTACGCGCTTGCAACCCCGCTGCGCCGGGCGCTCCGCCTTGAGGGCAAGGGCGCGCATCGGCTCCCTGCGGGCGTGCAGCACGCGCTCCAGCTCGTCAAGTACGCCGTCCTCGCGGGCATCTGCGCCCTCTGCATGATGGGCATCTGGCCCCAGGTCTCGGGCGCGAGCCCCTGGGTCGCCTTCGCCGGCATCACCGCGCGCTCGCTCGAGGGCATCGCGCCCACGGCCTTTGCCGCACTTGGCGCGGTCATGGTTGGGATGGCCCTTGTCGAGCGTTTCTTCTGCCAGTTCCTCTGCCCCTTCGGCGCCATATTCTCGCTGCTGCCGGTGTTGCCGATCTCGCTTTTCAACCGCCGCCGCGAAAGCTGTGCGCGCGGTTGCAACCGCTGCCAGGACAGCTGCCCGGTACGCATCCACCCCGAGCGCGCCGACCTGCGATCGGGCGAGTGCATCGCCTGCGGGCGCTGCGCCGATGGCTGCCCCATGGCCAACGTGACGCTCGCCCGGCTCGACGGCTTTAAGCGCGATCAGGCAACCGACGATGCCAGCGAGCTCGCGCAGGGCAACACCCGCAAGCGCCCGCCCGCAGGGCCCGCCATTCGCGGGACCGAGGTTGCGCTCACGCTCGTCAAGGCTGCCATCCTCGCCGCGCTCTGCCACCTGCTCATGTAGGGCACGCGCACCCGCAGCCCAGCACCCCATCAACACCGAGTCGTGCAGGCGCAGGCTCATCCGTAACGCCACCGACCAGAAAGCTCACCATGATCCAGACCCCCCACACCATCGACCGCCGCACGTTTATCGCCCTCGCAGGCGGGGCCCTCGCCTCTTGCGCCGGTGCACTTACCGGCTGCTCGGGCATGCAGGGCGGCTCGGGCCCTGTAGCCGCGTCCAAAGCGGGCTCCGCGGGCTCCGACAGCTCGCCCAAGGTACAGAGCACGACGCTCTTTGTCTTCGACACTGTCGTGAATATCAGCGCCCAGTGCAGCAAAAAGGTCATGGACGAGATCGCCGACCGCTGCACCTACTTTGAGAACAAGTTCTCGCGCACCGTGGAGGGCTCGGATATCTGGAACATCAACAATGCAGGCGGCAAGCCCGTGGAAGTCGCGCACGAGACCGCCGAGGTCATCGAGGCAGCCATCCGCTACGCCAAGGAATCCGACGGGCTCTTTGACATCACCATCGGCGCCGTCTCGAGCCTCTGGGATTTTGACAACGAGGTCAAGCCCGCAGATGAGGACATCCAGGCGGCACTCCCCCATGTGGACTATCGCACCATCTCGGTCGACGGCACCACCGTCACCCTCTCCGACCCCGAGGCCAAGCTCGACCTGGGTGGTATTGCCAAGGGCTACATCACCGACGACCTCGTGGCGCTCTTTAAGAAGCATGGCGTCAGAAATGCCTCCATCAGCCTGGGTGGCAACGTCTACGTGATGGGCAAGAGCTTTGACGGCGACGCCTGGAACGTGGGCGTGCAAGACCCCAACGGCGCGCAGGACGACGTGCTCGCCACCGTCAAGACGCGCAACCGCTCCCTTGTGACGAGCGGCCTCTATGAGCGCGGCTTTGAGCAGGACGGCACGTTCTACTACCACATCCTCGACCCCAAAACGGGCTACCCCGCCGCCACTGACCTCAAGAGCGCCTCGATCATGACCAAGAAATCCGTGCTTGGGGACGCCTACTCTACCATCCTGTTTTTGCTCGGCCACGACCGCGCCATGGAGCTTATCGAAAGCGATGAGCGCTTTGAAGGCGGCGTTTTAGTCGATATGGACGATCGCGCCACCAAGAGCGACGGCTCGACGTTCAAAATCTTGCAGGACTAGGAGCCATGATGGTCAAGCGCAAAGGTGCGCGCGATGGGCGCGACAACAAAAGACTCAACCTCATCCTGGTTTTGGCGATAGCGGCCATCGCATGCGTCGGCTTGGTCGCCACGCGTCTGATGGGAGCAAACACGAACGCCGACACGGCCACAGTCGTTATCCGCGATGGAGAGCAAAACGTCTACGAGCTTCCTCTGAGCCAGAACACGACCAAGAGCGTTACGACCGACTTGGGAACCAACCTCATCGAAATCAAAGACGGACGCGTGCACGTCGAGGAAGCAGACTGTCCCAACCAGGACTGCGTGCACCAGGGCTGGATTGACGCTGCCGGGCAGCAAATTGTCTGCCTTCCGCACAAACTCACCGTCGATATCGTCGACGCGAGCGCCGAGACCACCTACGACGTAGTGGGGCGCTAATCCGTGGAGATGGTCGATATCGAGCACGCTCGCCGCCTGGCGCGCGTTTCGCTGTTGTGCGCCTGCGCATTGGTACTGTCCTATCTGGAGACCATGATTCCGCTGCCCGTCGCGGTGCCCGGCATTAAACTGGGCCTTGCCAACGTGGCCGTAGTCGTCGCGCTCTATACGCTCGATGTTAAAAGCGCCGCCGCCGTTGCGCTCGTCAAGGTCTTTGCATCGGGCTTTTTGTTTGGCTCGCCCATGATGCTCGCCTATAGCCTGGGCGGCACGGCCCTCGCCTTTATCGGCATGGTCGCCCTTGCTGCCGTGCCGGGTGTTGGCTTGGTGCCCGTGAGCATGCTTGCCGCCGTGCTGCACAATGTAGGCCAGCTGGGCGTTGCCGCCATGGCGCTGCAGACCCCGGCAGTCTTTATCAATCTGGGCGTTCTGGGCGTCGCCGCCTGCGTCACCGGCGGCATTACGGGCGCGGTGGCAGAAGGTGCGCTCGCCGGTATTGAGCAAGCCGATGACACACGTCCCTCCGTCGATTGCGTTGCACTTGCCGCCAATATCGTGGCAGGAGAGCGCATCGCCTTTGTCGGCACCAACGGCAGTGGCAAAAGCACCTGTGCACTCGAGCTTGCGGGGCTGCTCAAAGACATGAACGGGCACGCTATGTGCGTGCAGGGCACCGTAGGCCTTGCTTTTCAGGATCCCGATAACCAGATCGTCGCTCCAGTCGTGCGAGATGACATCGCCTTTGGACTCGAAAACCGCGGTGTCCCCCGCGACGAAATGCGTTCAGAAGTCTTGCAGGCACTCAACGAGCTTGGCATTGTCGAGCTTGAGCAACGCGATGTCGCCACGCTCTCGGGCGGCCAAAAACAACGCGTGGCGGCGTCGGGATTGGTTGCGCTCACCCCTTCGCTCATGATTTTTGACGAGACGACCGCCATGCTCGACGAGACCGCCCGCGAGGCCGTCAATGATCTCATCGATCATCTTTGCCAGCGCGATGTTGCCGTGATCCAGATCACGCAGTTGCTCGACGAGGTCGCGCGCGCCGACCGAGTCGCCGTCTTCGAGGCGGGCGCTATCGCATACCTGGGTGCCGTGCAAGATCTTGCCGACCAGCGCGATCTGCTCATTCGATGCGGCCTGGAGGAACTGTGTCGTTAACCTGCTCAAACATAACCGTCCGCCATCCCGAAGCAGACACCTGTACCCTATCTCATGTTTCGCTGGAAATTAGGCCCGGCAGCGTGATCGGTATCGCAGGCGCCTCCGGCTCCGGCAAGTCAACGCTGCTGCGTGTCCTTGCCGGAGCGCTTGCCGTGCAGGCGGGGTCTGTCGTGGCAGACGGCACCGCGCTTGGCACACACCCCACGGCGGATGAACTTCGTACGTACCGCAAAACCGTGGCACTCGTGCAGCAACGCCCCGAGCAGCAGTTTTTTGCCGCCACGGTCTTTGACGAGGTGGCGTTTGGCCCTCGCAATCTTGAACTGAACGAAGCCGAGGTCGAGCGGCGCGTCGGCACATCGCTCGCCAGCGTCGGGTTTGATCTCGCCGCTATCGGCGACACAAGCCCCTTTGCCCATTCTGGCGGAGAGCAGCGCCGTATCGCCGTTGCCGATATGCTCGCGCTCGAGACACCGTATTTGCTGCTCGACGAGCCAACCGCAGGACTCGACCCCCATGCCCACCAGATGCTGCTTGAGTGTTTGACCCAACTCGCACGCCACGGCCGCGGCATTGTTATCGCCACGCACGATCCGCGTGTGCTGAGCATCTGCGACAAGGCCTTTCGACTGCAGGACGGCTTGCTGCTGCCGCAACGTTCAGGGGGCGTCCAGACGGCAGCCGTTGGCGCGGCGGCCACGCATCCCGCGGAAACCGGACATACCCCGTTGGCGTCCAAGGCGGTCTCGTTTGGCATCTTTCGTCCGGGGTCAAGCCTCGTTCACCTGCTGCACCCCGCCACCAAGCTTGTATTCTGTTTGCTCTTTATGATTGCCGGCTTTATCGCCCAGCAGCCCGGCGCCCTTACCGCCGTCGCGCTCACCGCATTCGCCTCGCTCGCCGCAAGCGGCAGCTCGATGCGCCAGGCACTTCGTGCCCTCAGGCCATTTCGCTGGCTTATGGGGTTTGTCCTGGTCTTCAACGCACTCTTTACTGCATCGGGAGCTTTGCTGCTACAGGTGGGTCCTTTGCAGATCACCTCGGGGGGCCTGCTCTTTGGCGCGATCTGCGTGCTGCGCTTTGCCCTCATTATGCTGGGGACATCGACACTCATGGCAACCACCTCCCCCACCGCACTCGCCGATGGCGCTGCGGCACTCCTGAGACCCCTCGCCCGCCTGGGCCTGCGCGCCGACGATGCCACCATCGCTATCCAGCTCACACTTCGTTTTGTCCCCGTGCTTATTGAGGAATTCAATCGTATCAAGGCCGCTCAGGAAGCGCGCTTGGCGCGCTTTGACAGTCCCTCGCCTCTACAGCGTGCACGTGCTTTTATCCCCGTCATCACGCCTTTGTTTAGCAGCGCGCTGCGGCGCTCTGATACGCTCGCACTCGCCATGGTCAACCGCGAATACGGAGCGCACCCGGCTGTCAGCAGAACCTGCCTGCGCAGCTATCGCTTTGACCGGGCAGACCTTGCTGTTCTGGCGCTCGGATGCTGCATCGTTGCGATTGCGCTGCTCTAAGGCTCGGCATGCCATGCCACTCGCCGGAATGCGGCATGTGACCTGTTTGTCGTTTGCGATAATGCCTATATGAATGCTATGAGAGGAGTCCCCCATGAAACCTCGTCACCGCGCCTATTTGCTCGCTGCAGCAGCGGGAGTCGCCGTCGGCCTTGCCGCCGCCACCGGTATCGTTTACCGCAAACAAATCAAGTCCGCCGCGTCGCTCAAACGCTTGACCGGCTACGCGGATGGCTATGACCTGTACGCAATCGACATTGCCTACGACTACGATCTTGATCGCATCATCGCCGCTGGCGTGCGCGACGACCAGGCCTACATCGATGCCGTGGTGGCGCAGGTGCTACCCGGTGTGCCGGCACATGTCCAGGCGCCCCAGTTTGCCTGCAGCGCTTTTGTCGCCGTAGATGCCGAAGGCCGCGTGCGCACCGGTCGCAATTACGACTTTAAGGACGACACCTCGGCGCTGCTGGTGCGCAATCACCCGCGCGACGGCTATGCCTCCATCGGGTTTGCCGCCCTTAACAACCTGGGCGATAACACTCCGCTTGACTCCGTCGCCGGACGCGCCGCCGCACTCATGGGCCCGTTTGCCCAGCTCGATGGTGTTAACGAATGTGGCGTGTCCATTGCCGTACTCACCCTGGATTCCAAGCCCTGTGACCAGGACACGCAACGCCCCGTCATCAATACCTCGCTCGCCATCCGCCTGGTGCTCGACCGCGCGGCTACCACACAGGAGGCCGTCGACCTGCTTTCTGCCTACGACATGCACGCCATGGCAGGACGCGACTACCACTTCTTTATAAACGACGCCGCCGGTGACGCGCGCGTAGTAGAGTGGGATCCGCGCGATCCGGACCGCGCTTTCAAAGCGACTCCTGTAACCCAGGTTACGAACTTCTACGCCTGCTATGGCGACGAAGTGCTGCCCAACCAAAAGAATGGCGAGCTAGGCCATGGTAAAGAGCGCGCCGCCGCAATCGCCGATGTCCTCGACGCCCATACCGGCGCCCAAGACGAGGCAGTCGCTTGGAAGGCCCTACGCGCTGCAGCGCAAGAGCCCAATCCGAAAGACATCACCAGCAACACGCAGTGGTCGGTCGTCTTTGACAACACCGAGCCTGCTGCCGCCATCACGCTGCGCCGCCACTGGGGCGACATCGACGCCTTTGCGCTGTAAGGAGCCAGGCCCGTCGACCTTACGCTCGCCTGGCGTTGTTTACATTTCTATACGCTTGAGCTAACACGTTTTACCCCCGTATCAACAGTGTGCGGGGGTAAACTTATGCGCATGTTATAACTTGCCCGGAAGGATTCATCATGCTTAGGATCGGTCTTCTTACCAGTGGCGGCGACTGCCAGGCGCTCAACGCCACCATGCGCGGCATTGTCAAAACGCTTATGACCAATAGCGAAGAGCCTATTGAGATCTATGGTTTTGAGGACGGCTACCAGGGCCTTATCTACAGCCGGTTCCGCGTCATGACGCCCGCCGATTTTAGCGGCATCCTTACCCGTGGCGGCACTATTCTGGGCACAAGCCGTACGCCGTTCAAGCGCCTGGATATTCCCGAGGCCGACGGCGTCGAAAAGGTGCCGGCAATGGTCCACACCTATCATAAGCTACAGCTCGACTGCCTGTTTATGCTGGGCGGCAACGGCTCCACCAAGACCGCCAACCGTCTGCGCGAAGAGGGCCTCAACGTTATCGCCCTGCCTAAGACCATCGATAACGACACCTGGGGCACCGAGTTGACGTTTGGCTTTACGAGCGCCATCGACGTCGCCACCAAGTGCATCGACGACATCCACACCACCGCCTCGAGTCACGGCCGCGTGTTCGTTATCGAGATCATGGGCCACAAGGTTGGCTGGATTCCGCTGTACGCCGGCGTCGCGGGCGGCGCGGATGTCATCTTGATTCCCGAGATCCCCTACGACATGGATAACGTCATCAAGACCATCGAGCATCGCATGAAGACTGGCAGCCGCTTTACCATCGTGGCCGTCGCCGAGGGCGCCATCTCTAAGGAGGACGCGGCGCTGTCCAAGAAGGAGTACAAGAAGAAGCTCGCCGAGCGTACGAGCCCGTCAATCGTGTACGACATCGCCAAGGAGATCGAGGCCAAGACCGGTCGCGAGACTCGCGTCGCCATCCCCGGCCACACGCAGCGCGGTGGCCAGCCCGACGCCCAGGACCGCATCTTTGCGACCCAGTGCGGCGTCGAGGCCGCGCTTGGCTGTCTGCGCGGCGAGTTTGGCTACATGATTGCCCTGCGCGACGGCAAGATGTGCCACATGCCGCTCGAGGAGGTCGCCGGCAAGCTCAAGTATGTCGACCCCCAGAGCGATCTGGTGCGCGAGGCCAAGGCGCTGGGCATCAGCTTCGGCGACGAATAGCCTCGGCCGAAATCCATCCCATCGGGCCCTCCGACCCCGCCCGACGTATTTCGATTTGGCTCCTCCCTTGACTCCGTCAAAGGTCGCCAATCGAAATCGTCGGGCGGGGTCGGAGGGCCCTGCGTTTACATACTCGCCGGGGCTATTCGTCTTCTTGCTGCGGGTGCCTGGTCTGAAATTGAGTTGCGGTGAAATAGTTCCTGCTTAGCCCGCAAATGGCTGAATCTAGGAACTATTCCACTGCAACTTACTGAGTGGGGGCTCTTGGCTGCTACTTGCACTGACATTTGTCCTGAAATGGCTGGTCGTTAGGGGTTGCTACCGGTAGTTGCGGTAGGGTTGGAGCAAATTCTAACTAGAAATGGTGGTCGCTACCGGTTGTTCTCGGCATACTCGCCTCATTCAATTCGACCATCAAACGAAAGGAACCACCATGGATCTTGCGATGGCGCAGCGGCTCGTTGATCGCCGCAAGGCTGCCGGGCTTTCTCAGGAGGCGCTTGCCGCCCAGTTGGGCGTAAGCCGCCAGGCTGTTAGTAAATGGGAGCGCAGCGAGTCCTCACCCGATACCGATAACCTCATTGCGCTTGCCGCGCTGTATGGCGTGTCGCTGGATGAGCTGCTGTATGGGGAGGCGGTGGATAGCACTGATGACTCGCAGGCTGATGATGAGGCACAGAACAGCAACGCCAGCACCAAAGCTTCAGATGAGGCTGAGGCTTCTACTGAGCACGCCGATTGCGGCGACAAACCACTTGTCGATATTTCCCTCGCGCGCGGTATCCACGTCATTGATCCCAATAAAGGCGAGGAAGTCCATGTTGGTTGGAGCGGCATCCATGTGACCAACGAGCGCAAGGGCGAAGAGGTGCATGTGGGGCCGGGCGGCGTGCATATCGATACGCTTGAGGACGATGGACATAGCGTACGCACCAATGACGACGGCACCGTCACCATCGACGGCGAGACGTTTTCCAGCTGGAAGGAAGCACACGACAAGCTCGACCATCATGGCAAGCATTTCCACACCAAGGTCGGACGTGCATGGAACAAATTCCCCTTCCCCGCACTTGTCGCTCTCGCCTATCTGGTGCTCGGCATTGTCTACGGCACATGGGGCATGGGGCTTTTCCTCGTCTTTCTGGTTCCCGTCTACTACGCGATTGGTGACTTCATCGATCGGCGCCACCTGTCTAAGCTGATCGAGGCCATCTACCCGGCAGCCGCCATCGCTTGGTTCTTCTACATGTGGCTCTGTTTGGGACAGCCTCATCCTGCATGGATCATCCTCATCACGATTCCCATCGCAAAGGCGCTCATGCGCTGGTGTCGCAAACAATGGAAGTGCCGCAAACAGGCCTAACACGCTCCGACCCACCAGCACCCAACCACCCCCGCCCTTCTCCTAAGTTGCGGTGAGATAGGAACTGTTTTGAGGCTCCAAGGCGCCAGACAGTCCGTATATCACCGCAACTTACAAACAACTGGGTCAGTTCCGGCACGGAGATTAGCATTGAGCTGACCGCGCGCCAAGAAAAGGGCCTATTTACTACGTTTAACTCGAGAGGGCCGACCATACCCGCCTTTTCCGAAAATTGGCAAGCCCTCTACCTGCGGTTTTAATTTCATAATCTTTGTCATGGTCGAGGGTGTGGTAGCAAACGTAGTAGATAGGCCCATTTTGTGGCATACGACCCATACAAGCCCAATCTCGAAGGCTAAAGAGAGCCTCTCATCCACGCCTGTGAGCGAAAACCAAATAGAATGAAAGGCAAATGGAAAAGCCCGTTTAACGAGCGGAGGACATATGCGCGACGTAGCCGAAAGCGACTGGAAGCTGTTTAAGAAAATGCTTCCTCAATGGCAAGAACGTTATATGGAAAAGCTCATCGGCCAGTACGTTGAGATACTGAACGGCGACAGCGAAGCGTCCAGTAGATTTTGGGCACTAGAAGAGCGCCTCAATAGAGACAAGCTGTCCTCAGGCGTAATTGCAAACGACATTCGCCGCAGCACAATGCACCGCGAGATAGCCAATTTGCTTATCGACAGCGTGATCACCCTTGACGACCTTGACGGTTTTACCGAGGACATTAAGAGCTATGCGCAACACTGGATTGGCCAGTAAGAGCACTGAACGACAGACATCCCCAGCAAAACGGGACAAACGCCGGGCCACCTAATGGTTGTCCGGCGTTTGCCCAGATAAAACCTGCCAAAATAAACCTGTCCCTTTTTGGCAGGTTACTCGGCGCTCTTGAGGGCACCGACCATGTCAATCTTGTTGAGGGTACGGTTGGTGGCGAGGTTGACGATAAACGTAAAGCCAAAGGAAAGCACTACGGCGAGCACGTAGCTTAGCGGCTCGACCTCGACGTCAAAGTACAGCGACGGCATCTGCAAAATGTACGTAAAACTCTCGGCCAGCAAGCCGCCCAGCGGCACGCCCAGCGCAGCGCCGATCGCCGTGAGGATCAACGTCTCCTTGTTGACGTAGTGGTGCACCTCGCCACGGCGGAAGCCCAGCACCTTGATGGTCGCCAGCTCGCGTTCGCGCTCCGAAATATTCGTATTAGACAGCGTAAACACCACCACAAACGACAGGCACGCCGCCATAAAGGTCACGAGCACCACGACCGAATTGATAATCGTAAAGTTCGCCTCATAGTTTTCCCAATGCTCGGCCGTACTCGAAATCGTAAGCCAACCGTCGCTCTTAAGCTTCTTGCTAAACGCAATCTGGTCAGAAGACGAACCCTTAAGCAGCACAAAGACGCCGTTAAGGCGTGCACTTCGACCGAACGCGCGCTCATAGGTGTCCTGCGTCATGTAAAGCGTGTTGCCCAGATAGTTGAGCGAGATGTCGCTGACTTTGACCTTGGCAACATTGAGCGACGAATCCTGGACGTGTGCCGTATCGCCCGGCTGAATCCCCAGCACCAGCTGTGAACTCTTACTCAGATACACGTCTCCGTCACGCAAAGACAGTGGCTCTTTGGACTCGTCCTCGAGGCGCACGTAGTCGTCCAGGTCGTTCGTGCGGTCATCGGGCACCACGATCAGCTGCACGGTCTCGCTCTTTCCGCCGAATGTAAAGGTAACGTTGTCGGTCATAATCGGCAGCGTCGAAGTCACGGTCACGTTGGAATCATTAGCTGTATTGCGCTCATCTAGAGCCTCACACGTCTGCGAAAAATCGTCGGGATTGGCGACTGCCAGCAGGTCGTAGCGCGTGATGTGGCCGTACTGCTTGGGCGACAACGCGACCGACGTATCACGGATGCCCATACCGCAAATCACAAGCGCCGTGCAGCCGGCGATACCGAAGATGGTCATAAAGGCGCGCTTTTTGTAGCGGAATAAGTTGCGTGCAGCGACCTTGTTCAAAAAGCCCATGCGGTGCCAGATAAAGCCGATGCGCTCGAGCAGAATGCGCGAGCCGGCGCGCGGAGCCTTGGGGCGCATGAGCGAGGCAGGGGTCTCAGCCATCTCGTGGCGGCAGGCGATAATCGTGGCTCCCACCACGCCCACGGCAAACAGCGCCACCGAAACGATCGAGGACACGATGTCGTACGAAAGTAGCATCTGGGGCAGCGAGTACATGTCGTCGAACACCGTAAACAAGAACAGCGGCAGGCCCACAAAGCCGATGATATTGCCGAGCACGCCACCGATCAGACACGCCCACAGCGAGTAGTCCACATATTTGGACAGGATGCGCCCGCGTGAATAGCCGAGTGCTTTGTACAGGCCAATAAGCGTGCGCTCCTCCTCGACCATGCGGGTGGCGGTGGTGAGGCTGATAAGCACGGCGACGATAAAGAAGATGAACGGGAACACCGTGGCGATGGCCTCGATCGAGGAACTATCGCTCTCCACGCTCGAGTAGCTTGCGATATTGCCGCGGTCCTGGATGTACCAGGTGCATTCGCCCAGGTCAGAGAGCTCGGCGCGGGCATCGGCAAACTGCTGGTCGGCGGCGGCACGGCGCTGGTCCAGGTCGGCTTGCGCCTGCGCACGCTCGTCGCTGCCCTCGGCCATGCGGTTGATGTTGTCCTGCTCGATCCCAAAGACCATATTCGCCTGACGCTCAGCCGCGTCCAAACTCGCCGGCGTGTCGACCGTCAGCTCCTGAGCGCGCGCCTTCTCACGCTCCTCGCGGATCTTCTCGATATTGCCCTTGACCTCATTGATCTTTGCCGTGTAGGCATCCGAATAGGAGTTGAGGCTCTTGGCTCCCTCGACGACCACGTGGATCGCGGAATAGGACGACGACGTCGCGGCATCCTCGCTCACGTAGAACTTGTAATCCGCGGCCGAGGCGGCACGGAAGGCGTTGACCGTCGAGTCGGAGCTCACGTCGGTAGGATCGAGAACCTCGGCCGTGATGGTGTAGTCCCCATCGGCAAATTGATCCTTGGCGCTTTGGTTCGACGAGCTCGCATCGTTGGCGGCAAAGCTCACCGTATCGCCGATTTTCTTGCCAGAAGCCTTCAAAAAACGTGAGGTCACTGCCACTTCGCCCGAAGTCTCGGGCAGCTCGCCGCGTACTAGCACCGGTTGGTCAATATTCTCTTTGGAGAGGCTCTGTACGACGACACGCTCGCGCGTCGTACCCACGGCGGTATAGGCGGTCTCGGTATAGATGCCCTCGGCCGTCTCGACGCCATCGACCTCTTGGATCGCAGCAAGATCGTCATCGGTCAGACCATAGGTCGACTGCACGCTAATGTCATAGACATTCTGCTGGTCAAAATAGGCGTCGACCGAATCACACAGGTCCTCGCAGCCCGCCTTGAGGCCGCACATCACGCTCACACCGAGCGCGGTGATGACCACGATTGACAAGAAGCGCTTAAGACTGCCTCGGATTGTGCGGTAGACACCGCGGCGAAAAACCGTCGGCACCATATCGTTTGAGCTTTGGGCGGTGCGGTAGGTCGTAAAATCCTGCTCGCGCTCCGTGTTCTGCGCATCGCGGCGTTGGCTGTTTTGGCGGTCCTGGTCCATGGGCGCTACCACTCGATCGTCTCGATAGGCACGGGATTTTGCTGGACCGTCTCGCTCTCCACGCGGCCGCTCTTAAAGCGAATCAGGCGATCGGCCATGGGCGCCAGCGCAGAGTTGTGGGTGATGATAATGACCGTAATGCCCTGCTTGCGGCAAGTGTCCTGTAGCAGCTGCAAGATCTGCTTGCCGGTTTTATAGTCGAGTGCACCCGTAGGCTCGTCGCACAAAAGCAGCTTGGGGTTCTTGGCCAGCGCGCGGGCGATGGACACGCGCTGCTGCTCGCCGCCCGAAAGCTGTGCCGGAAAGTTGCCCAGGCGCTCGCCCAGGCCAACCTGACGAAGTGTCTGTTCGGCATCGAGCGAATCGGGGCAGATCTGCGCCGCGAGTTCGACGTTCTCAAGCGCCGTCAGGTTAGGGACCAGATTGTAGAACTGGAAGACAAAGCCAACATCGGCGCGGCGGTATTCCACGAGCTGTGCCTCGTTGGCGGAGCTCACGTCGCGCCCGTCCACCGTCACGGTGCCGGAGGTTACCGTATCCATGCCGCCCAGGATGTTGAGCGCCGTGGTCTTGCCGGCACCCGAAGCGCCCAGAATGATGGCGAGCTCGCCGCGCTCGACCGTAAAACTCGCGCCGTCGAGCGCGTGAATGCGGGCATCGCCCTCGCCGTATGCTTTGATGACGTCTTTGAATTCGATATAGGCCATCGATCGCTTCCAATCTGGTCGGATAACTCTTTAGTATTACCCATTTCGCACCGACCAAAAAGGGACAGGTTTATTTTGGCAGGTTTTATATGGGGAAACGGGGAGCGCAGGCGGGCGCCGGGAAAACAGAGAAATCATTAACGGGGTCAGGCCGATCGCCAAACACAACGCACGCATCTCTATCTGTCAGCTAAATCATTCGAACAGCTGTTCGTTTCTATGATATGATTCCGCTATCCAAGCAGGCCAATACGCAGAAAGGCGGCCAACATGGCGTTCGACTTTAAGAAGGAATGCAAGGAGCTCTACAAACCTGCAAGCAAGCCGAGTATCGTAACCGTCCCGCCTATGAGCTACGTTGCCGTTCGCGGAAAGGGCAACCCAAATACCAAAGGTGGCGAGTATCAAAACGCCATGCCGCTGCTTTACGGCATCGCCTATACCGTCAAGATGTCGAAGAAAGGCTCAAGGAGTATCGAGGGCTATTTCGACTTTGTGGTACCGCCGCTCGAGGGTTTCTGGTGGCAAGACTCCCCGAGCGGCGACATCGATTATGTACGCAAAGACAATTTCAACTTTATCTCGTGCATCCGCCTGCCCGATTTCGTCAGCCGAGATGACTTTGACTGGGCAGTCGCGGAGGCCACGACCAAAAAGAAACTTGACTTTTCCGCCGTTGAGCTGCTTAAAGTTGACGAGGGTCTCTGCGTTCAATGCATGCACACCGGGCCCTACGGCAACGAACCGGCGACCGTAGACGCTATGCATAAATGCGCGACCGAGCAGGGCTATGTCCCCGACTTCTCAGACACCCGTTTACATCACGAAATCTATCTCTCCGATCCACGCAAATGTGCACCGGAGAAACTTAAGACCGTGGTTCGTCATCCCATCAAGCGCGCTGAATAGCGTGGGGCGTCATTTCACGCGCTAGGTTTTAAGCCAACCAACCAGCCGCCTCCTAGGCCGTCCGGTAATTATCTTGACGCGGCCCGTCACATCTTATAAATTTGTTTTGCTAAAGCTGGAAAGCCTCTCAACGATGCGCAACTCCAGCTCTTTTTATATCAAGAGGCTTAAATGAAATACCAGAAGTCGTGGATCAAAGCAGGACGCAGTTTCCGCCCACGCCCTCTCCCGCCGGCGTTTCCCCAGATAAAACCGACCAAAATAAACCTGTCCCTTTTTGGCAGGTTTTAGAGGCGGACGGTAAAGGTGATCTGGTTGCCGTGGCCGCAGACAGAAGCGCTCCCGCCATGGGCTTCGGCGATGGCACGCACCACGGATAGGCCCACGCCCGAGCCGCCCGTCTTGGAGCTGCGCGACACGTCCGCACGATAGAAGCGGTCGAACAATCGGTCCAGGTCGCCTTCGGGCAGCTCGTCCACGGCGTTCGATACGACAAGCTCGGCGGTGCCCTTACCCTGACCGCGCAAGGCTGCACGCAGGCTCAGCTCAATCACGCTGCCCTCGCTTGCGTAGCGTGTGGCGTTGTCCAGCAGTAGCTCAACAACCTGCGCCACTGCTGCGGCATCGGCATGGGCCCGCACACCGCTCGCGATCGACGTCGACAGCCGCTTTCCGCGCGAAACCGCCACCGATTCAAACGGCGCCGCCGCTTTGTCCACTGCCTCCGAAAGATCGATCGATGTCATAGTAAAGCCCGCCGAGCCCTCGTCCATGCGAGCCAAAAATACCAGACGCTCCGTGAGCGCCGTCAACCGTGCAACCTGTTCGTGAATGCTCTGCGTCCACTCGCTCTCGCCGCTCTCAATTTCCTGCACCTCGTTAGCGGCGTCGATCACGGCCAGCGGCGTCTTGATCTCGTGGCTTGCATCGGTAATAAAACGCTTTTGCTTGCTGTAGCTCTCGACCATCGGTCGAATCACGGCGCCCGAGGCGACCGTTACAATTACCAGCACCGCCAACCAGCCAATGCAACTGATTGCCACGCTCGCGGTTAAAAACGAATAAAAGCTCGTCAGTTCGCGCGTACAGTCGACAAACACATAGGTGGTCTCATCGCCTTGAGATGTAGTCGTATAGCGGTAGTTACCAGAAAACCCTGAGGTCGAGCCCTTGGCATACAGCCTGGCGGCAATACGCATGGCGCGCCTCGAGCCAACTGCGGCGATGCGCGCAGTGTTGACCTCGACCGCCTCGTTGCCGGCAAGCGTCACGGTGAAGTAGCGCGTATCAAACGGTGACTCCGCTGTCATACCTTCAAAATGACCGATGAAAAAACTCGCCCTGTCTCCGGACACACCCTTACCAGATTCCACGCCCATACCAACGCCAGAATCGGCGCTCAGCTCATATGTCCAACCGATACCGTCTTTACCAGCCAAAATATAGTCCAGACGAACATCGGATATCTTACAGATATGCGAATAGTTGACGATGTTAATGCCAGCGATGATGAGCGTGAGCACCACGGTCACAGCGCCCATGGCAACAAGAATGAACTTGCGGCGCAGGCGGCGGCCCAATGCATCAGCAGAATTTGTCTGCCCCGCACCGCTCGAGGCGGCACAAAGCTGTCCCGTCATACGTTTCCACCACGCGCGCACGCTCACGCCTGCTCGCCCTCCTCGACAACCTCGAGCGAATAGCCCTGATTGCGCGATGCGCGGATGGCCACGTTGGCACCGAGCGCCGTTAGCTTTTTGCGCAGGTACGAGATGTAGACCCACACCACGTTGGCACCTTCGGGCGCGTCCTCGCCCCAAACCTCGAGCATCAGGTGCTCGGTGGGCATACGTGTGCCGGCGTTGCGCATAAAGAGTTCCATGAGCTGAAACTCACGATTGGCCAGGTGCTCCTCACCCAAGGGACCCACAAGCGTGCACGATGCCGTGTCGAGACGCACGTTGCCCACGCTGAGCGTCGTGGCGTCGATTGCCGTCGCCGCACGCGTCATAGCACGAATGCGAGCGAGTAGCTCCTTGGCGGCAAACGGCTTGGTCAGGTAATCATTGGCACCGGCATCCAAGCCCTCGACCTTATCGGACACCTCGCTTTTGGCCGTAAGCATGATGATGGGCAGGCGTTTGCCGGCCTCACGCGTGCGCTTGAGCACCTCGATGCCATCCATGCCAGGCATCATGATGTCCAGGATTGCGGCGTCATAGTCGTTGGCAAGTAGATATTCGAGCGCCGTCAGACCGTCGAGTGCGGTATCAACCTCGTAGTCGCTATGTTGAAGAATCGCGGTAAGGGCGCGGGAGAGGCCGGGTTCGTCCTCGGCAAGCATCAGCTTCATAGTTGTTCCTTTGGCGCACGGCTCTACAGGTTTCGATACTGCCGATGATAGCGCACCAAAAGCTGCCTTAGCGCAGCCTTAGCTGCTCAACCGACGCGCTTTTAAATGCGCAGGATATGGCTTAGTCAAACTTAAGGCGCAGATGCCGAGCACTTGGACGCATGCCGGCCGCGAAAAGACAGCGACTCGTCCTTTTGCGGCGTCCCAGTTACGCAAAGTGTTCGAGCGCTAGTCCTCGTACGCGCCCTCAAGCCGCAGCAGCCGCTCCTTGCGGTCGAGGCCACCGGCATATCCGTTGAGCGATCCGTCGGCCGCCACCACGCGATGGCACGGCACGATAATCGAAATAGGGTTGCGAGCGACCGCAGCCCCTACCGCACGAGGAGACACAACGGGATTCTCGTTCCCCGGCACCCGATGGCGGGCGGCGACACGAGCCGCAATCTCGCCATACGTGGCGACCTCGCCACGCGGAATAGAAAGCAGTTCATACCAAATTTCACGCTGAAACGCCGTACCGATCATATGCAACGGCGGCGTATACCGAGGCTCCTGCCCCGCAAAATAAGCATTCAGCCAAGCCCAGGAACGCTCAAGCACCGAAGAAGCCGCACCATGAGCCGGACTCACCGACGACATACCACCAGCACCGGAAACCGCATCGACACCTTCAACGTGCTCCGCATCTTCTTTGAGCAGCGTAGAGCCAAAATGCTCCTGCCCCTCAAACCAAAGCCCTGTCAAACCGCGGCCATCAGCGGCAAGCAGGATTTCGCCCAAAGGCGAAGCAAACGTCGTCGTGACCACTAGCGGCTCCTTTCAAAACTCCGCAACATAATACCGCGAATTGTGCAGACAACCCCGCAGATACGTCTGGGCGGGCTCGCAATTGCTTAAGCGAGGGCGCTTTCCCCAATCAAGCGAAGAAGACGCAGAGCTTCGACGCCAAAGCAGTACCCCTACCAGCTGAGTTCTAGTACTTTTCCCGAGAAGTGAACGAGTAAAAACGAAGCCCCGGAGCATCCACACCTTTAGACCGCAAAACCGCAGGAAATAGCGGTCAAAATATGCCAATGCCTCGGGGGTCCAAATAAGGTCGTTCACTTCTCAGGAAAAGTATTAGACCCCGATTCGTCCCAACCCCAAAGTCACCGCATGCACGGCCAGGCGCGAAGCGCCGAGGCCGCCGCCGGGACCAGGGCCCGCAACAGCCGCGCGCCCCCACATCAGCCCAGCGGCCCCAACCAACAACGGCCCCATCGCAGGCCGCTTGCAGCAGCGTCACCGCAGGCGGGGGCCGGGCTTGGTTTTCAGAACACTCCGCAGACCAGTGTGGCGCCTTGTCCGCGGCTCCGAAGGAGCAGGACAAGGCGCCACACATGGTCGAGGACGTTCTGAAAACCAAGCCCGGCCCCCGCCGGACAGGTCGCACTACTCGCAGAGCAGCTTAGCAATCTGGACGGCGTTGGTTGCCGCGCCCTTACGGATTTGGTCGCCGCAGCACCAGAAGGTGATACCACGCGCAGCCTCGGGGTTCGAGATGTCGCGGCGCACGCGACCGACCCAGATCAGGTCCTGGTCGGACGTATCCATCGGCATGGGGAAGCGGTCGTGCGCATCCTCGGCGCTCATGTCGTCAACCAGCTTCACGCCCGGAGCGGCAGCCAGCGCAGCACGGGCTTCCTCGACCGTGATGTCGCGCTCAAACTCGAGCGTAATGCTCTCGGAATGCGAACGCAGCACCGGCACGCGCACGCAGGTGCAGTTCACACGCAGCTCGGGCAGGTGCATGATCTTGCGGCCCTCGTTTTGCAGCTTCATCTCCTCGGAAGTAAAGCCCTCCTCCTTGACGCCACCGATCTGCGGAATCAGGTTGCTCGCCAGCTGAGCGGCAAAGGCGCGCGGCTCGGGAATCTCCTCGCCGCGGCCCAGGGCGGCCAGCTGAGCCTCGAGCTCGGCCATACCGGGAGCGCCGGCACCCGAAGCCGCCTGATACGTCGAAACGATCATACGCTTCACGCCGGCAAGCTGGTGCAGCGGCCAGGTAGGAACCAGGCCGATGATAGTTGCGCAGTTGGGGTTAGCGATAAGGCCGTGATGCCACTTGATGTCGTCGGCATTGATCTCGGGCACGACGAGCGGCACCTCGGGATCCATGCGGAAGGCATGGCTGTTGTCGACCACGACGGCGCCACGCTTGACGGCCTCGGGCAGCAGCTCCTTCGCGATGTCGTCGCCAGCGGCGCCAAGCACAATGTCGCAGCCCTCAAAGGCCTCGGGGCAAGCCTCTTCGATCGCGATTTGCTCGCCGCGGAACTCGACGGTTTTGCCCGCGGAGCGTGCGCTCGCCAGCAGCTTGAGCTTGCCAACCGGAAACTCTTGCTCGTTAAGGCACTCGAGCATCTGGGTGCCCACGGCTCCCGTCGCGCCCAAAATAGCAACCGTGTACTGTTTCATGCTTCCCCCTTTAAAGGCTGTGGCTTTTGCCCGCACGTCGAGCAGGCCGATTATTGTTGCCAGTGTATACAAGAACGGGGCGGACACGAAACCCGCCCCGTCGAAACGAAACCGAAACGAAACGCCATGCCGTAGATTTATGAGACATGCCCAAAAATTTACCGAGCCGTCTCTACTTTTTGAGCGCGGCCAGGGCGGGATCGACCGGCGCAGGAGCCTCCAAGTCGGAGACCTTCACAATGCCGTTCTCGTCGGAGAAGGCACGGTAAATGGTCTGAATCGCCAGGTCGAAGTCCTTCTCCTCGACGCCGATGATGATGTTGATCTCGTCGCAGCTCTGCGAAATCATGCGCACGCTCACGCCAGCCTGGCCTAGCATGCCAAACAGGTGGCCGGAAATACCAGCGCGGCCGCGCAGGTTACGGCCGACGGTCGCGATGAGCGCCAGGCCCTCGACAACCTCGATCTCGAGCGGCTCGACCTCCTGCTGAATGTCGCCCACGAGTGAGTACAGCGAATCGTGCACATCCTGCTCCTGTACCACGGCGCCAAAGCGGTCGACGCCGGTGGGCATATGCTCGACGGAAACGTCATAGCGCTCGAAGACCGAAAGCGCGCGGCGCATAAAGCCGACACGGGGCTTGGTGCGGTCGCGAGCCACGTTGATGGCGACAAAGCCGCGCTTGCCGGTCACACCGGTAATGATGGGCTCTGCCTCGCCCTCATCAGCCGTCTCGCTAATGATGGTGCCGGGGTCCTGCGGCGCATTGGTGTTCTTGATGACCAGCGGAATACCCGCCTCGCGCACGGGGAACACGGCCTCCTCGTGCAGGACGCTCGCGCCCATGTACGAAAGCTCGCGCAGCTCCTCGTAGGTAACGCGCGCAATGGGCTGAGCCTCGGGAACAATACGCGGATCGGCAGAGTAGAAGCCCGAAACGTCGGTCCAGTTCTCGTAAAGGTCGGCGCCCAGGCACTTAGCCAGGATCGAGCCCGAGATATCGCCGCCGCCACGATCGAGCAGCTTAATCTGGCCCTCACGCGTCGCGCCGTAGAAACCGGGCATAACAAAGCCGCCCTGCTGACCGTATTCCTGCACCAGCTCGGCGGTGCGATTCATGCTGAGCGTGCCGTCGTGATGGAACGCCACAACCGTCGCGGCGTCCAGGAACGGCAGGCCCAGGTACTCGGCCATCAGGCGGGCGGTAAAGTACTCGCCGCGGCTCACGAGCTCCTCGGTGGAGTAACCGCCCGAGCGAGCACGCTCGGCAAAGGCCGCGAACTCCTCGCGAATGGGATAGGCGAGCTCCAGCTCGTCAGCAATATCAAAGTAGCGCTGGCCAATGTCCTCGAGCAGCTCCTCGCACGACACGTGGTACTTAACGTGCGCGTTAACCAGGTAGAGCAGGTCGGTCACCTTGGTGTCGCCCTTAAAGCGGCGACCGCAGGCGGAAACCACCACAAAACGGCGAGCCGGGTCGGCATCGACGATGGCCTTGATCTTCTTAAAGTGTTCGGCGTCGGCGACCGACGAGCCGCCAAACTTGGCAATCTTAATCATGGGCTGGAGGTTACCTTTCTAAAAAGCCTCTGCGAACCTATTTTGCGCGCTCTGATACCATGGTTTCACCGATTGGGACCAAGGCATCCGAGGAGCAGTGTTATATGGGAACTTATCATAGTACACGAGGACGCACTTTATCGTGCTCAAGTAAGGTGGCAATCCGCACCGGCATCGCTCCCGACGGGGGTTTGTTTGTCTCGGACGAGCTCGGCACCCAGCAGATCGATATCAGCTCGCTTGCAGCTAAATCGTACTTTGAAATCGCTCAAGATGTGTTGGGAATGTTACTGAATGATTACACGGCCGAAGAAATTTCGGCGTGTGTCGACGAGGCATACCGCGGCACGTTCGCGAGTGAAGAGGTTACGCCGCTCGTCAAACTCGACGCTGCGCCGGGCGCTGACGCCCCTCAGACCTATGTGATGGAGCTCTTTGGCGGCCCCACAAGCGCCTTCAAGGACGTCGCCCTACAGATGCTCCCCCGCCTCATGGCCCGCACTTCCGCCAAGGACGGCGGTGCCGAGCGCATTATGATTGTCACCGCCACATCGGGCGACACGGGCAAGGCAGCACTCGCTGGCTTTGCCGACGCCCCGGGCACGAGCATCACCGTCTTTTATCCCGAGGGCAAGGTCAGTCGCGTCCAGAACCTGCAGATGTCCACACAGGAGGGCGATAACGTCGCCGTCTGCGGCATCCGCGGCAACTTCGACGATGCCCAGAGTGCCGTCAAGCGCATCTTTGCCGATAAGGAGCTTGCCGAGCGTCTTGAGGCCGCTGGCACGGTGCTTTCGAGCGCCAACTCCATCAACGTCGGCCGTCTGGTGCCGCAGGTCGTCTACTACTTTGCCGCCTATGCACAGCTGCTGCGCGCCGGCGCCATCGAGGCCGGCGATGCCGTGGAGTTCTGCGTGCCGACCGGCAACTTTGGCGATATCCTGGCCGGCTACTATGCCAAGCGCATGGGTCTGCCCGTCGCCAAGCTCATCGTCGCGAGCGACAAGAACAACGTTCTGGCTGACTTCCTGACCACCGGCGTTTACGACCGCAACCGTCCGTTCTTCACGACCATCTCGCCGTCGATGGACATCCTCATCAGCTCCAACCTGGAGCGCATGCTGTACTTCCTGTCCGATGGCGACTGCGAGCTTGTTGCCGGCCTTATGGAGCAGCTAGCACAGACTGGTCGCTACGAGGTTCCCGCCGACCTGCTGGCAAAAATTCAGAGCGTCTTTGGCTGCGGTTGGGCCAGCGAGGACGAGGTCCGCGCTGCCATCAAGGGCTGCTGGGACGCGAACGGCTACGTGATCGATCCGCACACCGCTTGCGGCTATCACGTCTTTGAAAAGGTCGCTCCCGCCGAGGGCGCCAAGGCCCGCGTGCTGCTTTCGACCGCCAGCCCCTACAAGTTCCCGCGCGCCTGCTGCGACGCCCTGGGCCTCGACGTTCCCGAGGACGACTTTGAGGCTATGCGCGTGCTCGAGCAGGCAACCAATACGGTCGCCCCGGCGCAGCTCGCCGAACTCGAGTCCAAGCCCGTCCGCTTCGAAGACGTCTGCGACGTCGATGAGATGGCGAGCTACGTCGAGTCCGCAGCAAAACGAATGAGCACCAACTAGACCCCTTATTAAGCGCCGGCGAAAGCCGGCGCACTTTCTTTTATCAGATACCCACCGGGATGATGACGAACTGACATGCGGGTCTGCCTGTTTAGTTCGTCGCGAGTTCCGCACGAGCCGGAAAGCACTTAATGTG
This sequence comes from uncultured Collinsella sp., assembly GCA_902464485.1. Classification (GTDB taxonomy): domain Bacteria; phylum Actinomycetota; class Coriobacteriia; order Coriobacteriales; family Coriobacteriaceae; genus Collinsella. The sequence continues at coordinate 23,484 of CABQJJ010000003.1, forward strand.
CTTTCCGAGCGAGCCAGGACTGCCCGAGCAGCGAACTAAACAGGCAGACCGCCCAGGAGATTCCCATGATCAAGATCACCGTCCCAGCAACCAGCGCCAACCTAGGCATCGGCTACGATACCCTCGGCATGGCCGTCAGCCTCTACTCGCACTTTACCTTTGAGCGCGCCGACAAGCTCACCATCACGGGCTGCCCCGAAGAGTTCCAAAACGAGAACAACCTGGTCTACGTGAGCTTTGTGGATGCGCTGGCTGCATGGGGCGAGCCGGCCTTCCCCGTCGCCATTGACATTCAGACTGACGTTCCCGTCGCCCGCGGCCTGGGCTCCAGCTCCACCTGCGTCGTCGCCGGCATTATGGCCGCCGCCGCACTGACAGGCCACACAGTCGACCGCGCCGAGCTCGTCCGCATTGCCACCGAGGTCGAGGGCCATCCCGATAACGTCGCCCCCGCTATCCTGGGCGGCGCCGTCTGTTCCTTTACGCCGACCGATTCGCTCCCCCAGTGCCTGCGCTACGAGGTGAGCGATCGCCTACGTTTTATTACCGTGATCCCACCCTACGAGGTACACACGAGCGAGGCGCGCAAGGTCGTGCCGCAAGAGATTCCGCTCTCCACCGCCGTATGGCAAATGGGCCGTATCGCCGGCATGACACGAGGCCTGGAGACCGGCGACCTCGACCTGATTGCCGCCGCCAATGACGACCGCATCCAGGAGCCCTATCGTCGTCGCCTGATTCCCGACTACAACGCTGTGCGTGACACCTGCCTTAACGGCGGCGCCAAGACCATCTGGATCAGCGGTTCGGGCTCGACCCTTATGGCTGTAACCGACGACACCATCGTGGCAAAGTTCCTGCAGGTCAAGCTGCGCGAGCAATTCCCCAAGTGTGAGACGCATATTCTAACGTGCGACACGGAAGGCGCCCAGATCGAATACCTGTAGCCGCCGTCCCGTATACCCGCCGGGGAGGCCAGGGGCTTTGCCCCCAAATCGTCCTCGGACATGGCAGGACCCCCGCTGCGCACTTCGTGCGGCGGGGGTCCTGCCGTCCTGCGGAAAGATTTGGGGGCAAAGCCCCTGGCCTCCCCTACGTTAACTTCGCTGGCGGCGGCTACAGGGAACTACGCCCTGGAAAGTCGCCAGGCTGATGTTCTGCATTTTATTGATAGGGGCACTTATTAGAGGCAAGCCTCGGCAATGCGGCGCTTGAGCTCGTCGATACCCACGCCGGTCTGGGAGCTCGTGATGATCACATTCTCGGCCGGGACGTTGAGCTGCTTTTTGATAGCTGCTGCTTGGCGGGCCTGCTGGGTGCGGCTGAGCTTGTCGGCCTTGGTAAGGCAGACGATAAAGTTGAACTCGTTGCCCTGCAGATAGTCGATCATGTCGTGGTCGAGCTTACTGGGGTCGTGGCGGATATCCACCAGCGACACAACCAGGTTAAAGCTGCGCTCGGAGTCGAAGAAGTCGCCGATGAGCTCGGCCCAGCGATCGCGCTCAGCTTTGGAGCGACGGGCGAAACCGTAACCCGGCAGGTCGACAAAGTGCACATCATCGGCCTCAAAGAAGTTGATGTTACTCGTCTTGCCCGGCGTACTCGAAACCTTGACCAGATTCTTGCGGCCAAAGAGCTTGTTCATAATCGACGACTTGCCTACGTTGGAGCGGCCGACAAAACTTACCTCGGGACAGGTGGACTCGGGAATCTGTGAAACCTTGCCGTAGCTGGCGACGAACTTGGCAAGCTGGTAGTTAATGGAATCGGCCATGGACACTCCTTGGTCGTAGGTCACTTACAACAAACGGGTTAGCACGTTGCAGCAATGCGGCGAACGATATCGAGCGTGATGCTACTCGCGGTGCGGGCATACTCATCCAGATCAAACTCACGCTCGCAAAATGCATCGTATGCCTCGTCACAATTATCGCTGATGGCGCGCAGCACCAAGCAATCGACACCGTTCTTGGTCGCGATATGGGCGATTGCCGCGCCCTCCATCTCGACACAATCGGCGTGCGTCGCCTCGATGGCGGCATTGCGCATAACATCGCCCGTCACAAAGCGGTCGCCCGTGGCAATGGTTCCGCACAGGAACTGCTTGGGATCATCGCCCGCAGCGGTATCGAGAACCCCGGCATCGACAAAACCATGATCTTTGAGCACGGCACCGGCAATCTGCACGAGGGCACCCGTTGAAGCAAACTCCTCAAGTTCCGGAGCAGACTCTGCGATGAGTGCCGTATCGGTATCCAGATAGCGCAGGCACCTGCCTATAACCACGTCGTTAATATGAAGTTTAGGGTTTAAACCACCCGCAATACCCGAAAACACAACAGCCTGCGGGGCATATTTGCTAATGAGGTGCTGCGTTGCAGCGGCAGCATTCACGGTACCCATGCCAGCAGTCGTGGCAACGACCGTCAGGCCGTCAAGCTCGCCGCTTACGACTGTCAGACCGGCCTCCTGTGCTACCTGCGCACCGTCAAGCTCCTCTTTAATCTGCGCGACCTCTTTTTCAAGTGCCCCGATAATCGCGATGGTGGCCATACCGTCCCCCAAACCCATAAACAACTCGTATCCACGTATGGTACCAGCAATTAAGAGCTATTCGAAGCCGTCACATCACACTCGATGCCATTTAGGAGCATATGAACACGGCAAGCTTTGTGATTCCAAGACTAGAACGTTTCGGTCACCAAGGGCTAGGACAATACGGCACGCATGTCATATAGCGCAGAGGCTATCTGCGAAACCAAGGCACCCGACTGATCACTCCAAGGCATAGACGCCATGATGCTCATGACGTAGGCGTGATCGTCCGCATCGATAAGCCCCGCATCACAGGTCGAATAGTAACCGTCCTCGCAGATCCAGCCGCCTTTGTTGCGCACCAAAACCTGATTGTCCGCGATGCCGTCACGAATAAACGATCTCGTCGTAGCGGCAAGGAGTCCCGACAGCCACTGCGAGGTTTCGGTGTCCCCGTTAAGATACTCGCTCATCTCGTGCCACAGCTTTGCCGAGGAACATGGGCAATAGGTGGGAAAATCGCTCATGACATCGAGCGGGGCGTCATCGATATCGAGGCTTGCCACCCAATCCTCATAACCATCTTGGTCGAACGCGCTGCGCAATGCGATATACGAATCATTATCCGAATTAACAACCGCCGCCTCAATCAGGTCTCGCACCGTCTGCCAACCCATGCTAGAGCTGCCATAGGTGCCCAAGGGATCATCAAGCGACACCTGCCCCGTCTCGACCAATGATTCGCAAATATAGAGCGCGTACGGTGCCTTATAGCTACTGGCGCCGTATATCTCAAGATTGCTGTGGTACGCAACGCCCTCACCGCTTGTCAGGTCGTAGAACACAAAGCCGACCTCTCCCAATTCCTCGGCTTTTGCGACGGCATCTTCGAGCGCCGCAAGCTGAACGTTTGAGCATGCGGGCGCCTTGCCGCCCACAAGCGAAAAGGCCTGAATCGCGTCACTCGCGGGAATGTCGTTAAAGTCTGCCATCGATAAGCCGGCCTGCAGACCAACCGTCGATAGAGCCTGCTTTGCCTCACACTTTGACTTTGAGGCTTTTTCATTTTGCGCTTGTACTGTCGCGTCGCCGGATAAGGTCACCCGCTGCGATGCATAGGTCTTGGCGGTCATTGCGAGGATAATGACCGTCAGAACAGCAACTCCGGCAATAGCAAGCCTTGCCACGCGGGAACGAATAACGCTAAGGCCACAACATGACGCGCCCGGCACTTCCTGTTTATCGCCATGCCGGGGCGCATATCCGCTCCGCGATGCGTTGTTTCGCACGTGGCCTCCTGACTGCCGCCATTTATATACAGGAAGCATAATAGCGAGCAGGTATTTCTTTCCCAAAATATTCAGCAAGGTTTAAGGTGATTCTAAAGAAACCACAGGTGTTTCTATGCACATCAAACAAATCTGTTGCGTATTTCACCGCAGCTTTAACCAGTTTTTTGGGACGGGAGCCCTTTTAGCTGCCCTTAGCCGATAGCCGACCTGAGCTCGGCGCGGCGTTTTTTCATGCCGGCCATGACGGCGTTGCGCAGCTCGGGCATGCGCGCGGTGTCCATCTGGGGCACGCCATCGAGCTTATAGGGAATCCCCAGCTGCTCGTATTTGACGATACCCATGGTGTGATACGGCAGCATCTCCAGGCCGACCACGTTATGCCACGGGGCGATCAGGCGACCGAGCGCCTCGCACTCCTCCACCGTGTCGGTAATGCCCGGCACCACCACGTGACGGATAACGACCTTAATCTTGCGACGGGAAAGCTCATCGCCAAACGCCAGAATGCGTGCGGGATCGCAACCGGTCAGCTTTTTATGCTCAACTGGATCGGCATGCTTGATGTCGAGCAGCACCATATCGGTCTCGTTGAGAACGGCATCGAACTTCTCGGGGCGGTTGGGATCAAACGCATAACCGCAGCTATCCAGGCAGGTATGCACGCGGCCATCGGGGTTGTTGTGCATGGCGCGGAACAGGTCGGCCAAAAACTCGGGCTGCAGAAGCGGCTCGCCGCCCGAAACGGTAATGCCGCCACTGCGATAGAACTCATGGTTGCTCTGGAACTCGTCCATCAGGTGCTCGACGGTCACCATAGTGCCGCCATTGACCGACCAGGTATCGGGATTGTGGCAATATGCACAACGCATAGGACAGCCCTGGACAAACACCACAAAGCGGATGCCGGGTCCGTCGACCGTTCCCAGCGTTTCGATCGAATGCACGCGGCCCAGGGAAAATGCGGAGTCCTCGGGACGAGCGTCCACACCCTCGAGCGTCATCTCAGCCATTCCCGCTACCTTGCCTCTCTTTAGTTTTTGCTACATACATGCCAGAGCCATTCTAGCCCATACATATGATGCTGAAACGGCTTAGCGCTCAATTGGGCCGCCCTATTTAGACGTACGCAAAAGCGGCGGGAAGGTTATCGCAACCCGCCCGCCGCCGTGGCAATAGATATCGATGACGCCGGCCTTTATGCCTTGAGCGTGAGTACCGCACCAAAGGCGGTCGGGCCGCAATGGCTCGAGATCACACCGCCAACCTGAGTCCAGGTAACGTCCTTAAAGCCCAGATCGTGCGCATAGACTTCCATGTCGTCGCGCAGCTCCTCGGAAAGACCCACCGAATACGCCAGGCCAATGTGCGAGTAGTCAATCTCGCCCTTCTCAACCATGTGATCGATAAAGGCGCGAGCGCACTTGAGCATAGAGCCGCGGAACTTCTTAGTTGCCACGAACTTGCCACCCGTCACCTCAATGCAGGGCTTAATCTTGAGCAGATGGGCGCCGAGGAACGCAACGTTGGACAAGCGACCGCCCGCCTTAAGGAAGGCAAGATCGGTGGGAACAAAGCCCAGCAGCACACGGTCCATGACGGAGTTCGTAAAAGCAAAGATCTCTTCGACGGTGGCATCGGGGTGAGCCTCGATGTATTTAGCAGTCTCGACGACAACGAGCGACTGGCCCACCGAGACAAAGCGCGTGTCCATGGAGAACACGTAGTCGCGCCCCTGGGCCGCAATCTTTGAAGACTGATGCGAACAGGTCGTGGCCTCGGAATATGCAAGATGCAAAATGGTCGCGTCGGGCTGCTCGGCATGAATGCGGTCGTACACATGCGCAAAATCCGCTGGCGAACAGCCACTGGTCTTGGGCATCACACCTAACTCGTTGCAGCGCGAGTAAATCTCAAGCGGATCGATGGAGCCATCCTCGACGGTCTCGTCGCCAATCGTGACATGCATGGGTACACGCACGATGCCATAGCGTTCGCAGAGCTCCGGCGTCACATCCGAACCAGACTCAACCACGATTACGTACTTGCCCATTATCATCACGACCCATCTCGACGTTGGTTATTTATTACGCGCGCACGCCCGTCGCCCAATTGAACAACGACTCCCAAGCACCAGAGAGACGCCGCCCTTCGCCACAACAAAGGACAGCGTCTCCCTGAAATACTCCGTGCTTGCATGAGATTCTACACGGTTTAGTAATGAGTGTTACTTACTCCGCAAACGGTAGCTATATGCGATAAACGGTAGCCACCAAGAAAGCCCGTGTATCCAAAACGCCATGGTCACTCACAATGCGGCTAGCGAGCCAGACGGTAAAACTCCATCGAGGCGTCGCCCTCGGCGCGCAACTGCATCGCCGGCGCCGCAGACGAATAGGTGCGGCTCGTAAGCGCAACCTCGCCGTCGTTGACAAATACCTCGAGCATCGTGGCATCCGAAAGGACTCGCAGGCAGTAAAGCTCGTCGAGCTCAACCGACCTCTTGTCGCGTCCATAGCCCTCATCGCCCATATCAAGTGTGAGCATTCCGTTGGCAAAGCACACGACAACGCCCTCACGAACTTCCAGCTCAATGGACTTCGTCCCCCGGCACGACACGACGGCATCAAACAGTCGACCAGGAGAGCCGACGGTCTCTCCGGCGGTCACCGAAACACGCTCCTTGCGCAGTTGCTCAACCTCGCGCGCGGGCCACTGACAGAGCTTACCGTCGCGCATATTCAGCACCCTCGGCACGGTAAGCGCGCACTGCCATCCGCGTTCCACCGTCGGGTTTTGAGCCGTTGCATCGGGGCAGCCGGCCCAACCGATCATAATCCGTCGACCGTCGGCATCTGCAAATGATTGAGGGGCATAGAAGTCAAAACCCGCATCGACCATCGGGGGCATACCCTGCCCGGCGATTTTAAAGCTAGGCGCCTCCCAATCGGCCTCAATACGAAACCACACGCACTGATGCGGGTTATGGTAACGCCAACCATCGGCGAGCACGCCCTGCGGACAGCAAACGAGAATAAGCTCACCATCGAGCTCAAACAGATCGGGGCACTCCCACATAAAGCCAAACTTCTCGCCCAGCTCAATGCGCGTCGCATAGCTCCAGTCCTCTAGATCGCGCGAGGTATAGACAAGCACGCAGCCACGGTCATCTTTCGTACGAGCGCCGAGAACCATGTAGTAGATACCGTCGTGTTCAAGGATCTTGGGGTCGCGCACGTGCGTACCGATATCGTCGGGGTAATCGACCGGCCCAACAGCTATGCGCTTCTCGCCCAATTCGTCGGGGTTCTCGGCAACCATATGAATCTGGTTTTGCTCACGACCCGTCAACACGTAGTCGTAATCATCGCGGTCAAAAAGCTTGACGTTGCCGGTATAGAAGTAGTGAATCTTGCCATCACGCACAAAGGCAGAACCAGAATACGCTCCACTTGAATCCAAATCGGAATCGGGGAACAGCACGGGACCGTGATTCTCGTACGTCACAAAATCCTTTGTCGTCAGATGGTTCCAAAGCACTGGACCGCCATGCGCAGCATCAAACGGATCGTATTGATGATAGATGTGATATGTATCACCAATCTGAACCAAACCGTTGGGGTCGTTGAGCCAGCCGAGCTCAGGCTCCACATGAAACAGGAGTCTATCGGGGTCGGACGCGATGCGAGCCGCCGTCTCATCCTGTCCGGCTCGCCACTGCTCATAGTCCGCGCGTGTCACCTTATTTTTTTGATTAAACATCGCCATTGACCTTCTCGTCTATAGGGAAGGACGCTCGACTCACACGAGCCGAACGCCCTTCCTCAAATGGACTTATCCGCAGATTGCACTGAACGGCTCAACTAGAAGCTAACGTCGAAGCCAGCGCCAGCGCCCTCTTCATCGGTGGTCGGCACGCCCTTTGCCTTGTTGTAGGCAAAGATCAAAACGATCGGCACAATAAAGGCGATGAGATTGCCAGCCACATACCACACGAGGGTCTCGGGCGTGACGATGAGCAGGCCAAGCACGCCGGTCAGACCCTGACCGATAGCGCGTACCTCAAAGAGTTTCACGAAGGCACCGCCGCAGCCTGCACCGATGCAAGCGCAGATGAACGGAATGATCGAGTAGCGCATGTTTGCAGCAAAGATAGCGGGCTCGGAGATTCCGACCAGCGTCGGGATAAAGGACGACATGCAGATGTTGCGCTCTTTGGAATGCTTCTTGTGAATGAGATACATGCCGATGGCGCCGCCGCCCTGGGCGATGATGGAAACGGACCAGATGGCCTGAATGTAGTTGAAGCCGGTCGTGGCAACGAGGTTTGCCTCGATACCCTGGATGAACTGATGCGTACCGGTAACGACGAGCGGTTGCAGGACTGCAGCGAAGACAAAGGCACCAAAGACGCCCATCCTGTTGTACAGGACATCGATTACGCCGGCAAGGACGTCGCCAATCAGGTTGCCGAGCGGGCCGAACACAGTGAACAGGGCGACGTTGGCAAGAATCAGGGTAACGGTCGGGACAAAGACGAACGAGACGACCTCGGGAATGTACTTCTGGGCAATCTTCTCGACCTTGGCCATAAACCAGGCAGTCAGGATTGCAGGGAACACGCCGCCCTGGAAAGCAACCATGGGAATGGAGAGCGGACCAAAGTTCCAATACTCAGCACCCGTCGGGTCCATAACGAACGCGTTGCGGTTCATAAGGCTCGGATGAACCATGACGATACCGACGAGGATGCCCAGGATCGGGTTACCGCCAAAACGCTTGACCGCGCTGTACATAACCAGGACAGGCAGGTAGTCGAACGTGGTGGCGATAATGGCAAAGAAGCTTGCGAGGTTCTTGAGGAACTCGCTGTGATCGGCGAGGCTGCCCTCCATGCCAAAGAGGCCGTTGGCAACGATCAGCGACTTAAGGCCGATGATGATAGCGGCGCCGACGAAGGCGGGGATGATGGGAATAAAGATGTCCGAGAATACCTTGAGGACCGAGAAGAACTTGCCCTTCTTGTCCGCCTCGGCGCCCTTGACCTCGGAAGCGCTGATCTCCTTAACGCCCGTCAGAGCCATAAACTCATCGTAGACCTTGTTGACGGTGCCGGTACCGAAGATAATCATGAGCTGGCCGCTGTTGTACAGCACGCCCTTGACGCCATCGATGTTTTCGAGCTCGGCCTTGTTGTACTTGCTCGTATCCTTGAGCACCAGACGCAGACGCGTAACGCAATGCGTGGCACCCTCGATGTTCTCCAGACCGCCGACGTTATCGACGACTTGCTGAGACACTACTTTGTAGTCCATGTTCCTCTCCATTCCCTTACGAAATCATAAGACGTTTTGTGGCCATTACAGAGACGCGATCGTTGCATTTGCGCACTTGAGCGTACCGTCGGTGACCGTCAGCGCCATACCCTGGCCCTGCTTATTGCAGAAGCGCGCGTTGAGCGCAACATCATCGACAAAGATGGTTGCGATATCGTCGTCAACGACCAGGCGCACATGATGAGTGCCCTCGCCCTTGAAGAACAACGGACGCTCGAGGCCCATGTTGTTGACCTGGAACCACGGATACTGGGGGGCCGCCGTAAACTCGAGCTTGCCCTCGCGCAGGTTGGCGCGGAACTCATAGGCAAGACCGGACTCGGCGTCCTCGGCAAGCTTCACCGAGAAGCCGGCAGCGTCACCGGCGAGCTCGATGTCGGCGTCGAGCATATAGGTGGAGCCGGCATCCGCGGCGAGCACCTGCTCGACCTTGCCCGACTCACAGGAAAGCTCAAAGGCCTCGACTGCCTTGGCCTCGCCAAAGGCGCCAAGCATACTGTCGGGAAGCTTGGTGCCGAGCGTTCCGTCGGCGCGCTGAACGATCTCGAGGGGCATAAAGGTGCCACCCCACAGGTAAGAGCTGGGGTCACCGCCCTCGTCACGCGTAGGAACCCAACCAAAGAGAACGCGGCGCTCGCCATCAAATGCGGTACGCGCGGCATAGTACGCGCGGCCATCGAAGGAATCGTCCGCAGGAGTGATCCAAGGACCGTTGATAGAGCGAGACATGCGGTAACGGGTCTTGTTGCCATCACTGTACTCGGAGAACACCAGATACCACCAGTCGCCCATCTTAAAGAGATCAGGCATCTCGAACATGGTGTACAGGCCCGGATTCCACCAGTCGCCCTGGAACTCCCAAGTATCCAGGTCCTTGGAGGTGAACTTGACCAGACGACCGGTCATCAGACGCTTGTCCTCGCCCACGCGCGTGCCGAGGATGAGCATGTACTCTTCGTTCTCCTCATCCCAAAGCACAAAGGGATCGCGCCAGTTGCGGTCATCGTAACCCTCCTGGGGCGGAAGCAGCGTTTCGGCGATGTTCTTCTCCCACTTGACGGCGTCGTCACTCGTTGCGTGAAGAAGAACCTGCTTCATCAAGCGTGCGCGGACCTTATCGCGATTGCAACCAGTGTAGAGCGCATGGTACTTGTCGCCCACCTTAAACACCGTGCCGGCATAAACGTACTGGTCGACTTCCTCGTCGCCGCCACGCTCAAGGCTCTCGCCAAAGTCCTTGTAGTTGACGAAATCCTTGGTCGTCGCGAGTGCCCAGCCAAACGGCTCTCCGAAAGGTCCGGGGTTACGCGTGTCACGCTGATGATAGAGATAGAACGTGCCGTCCTCGCCGTACGGCATGATGTCGCCTACCCAAATTCCCTCAGGCTGGTAATACACCTTGTGCATCTGAGACTTCCTTTCCCACGAGATACTAACTCGGTACAACTGCAAGATATGTCAATCGTTTTCATATGTCAAACGTTTTCACACCAATACGTCTTTTCGCAGTTCCAGTCGTCGGCAAACGGTTGACATATGCCGGCGAACGGTCATCAGAGGCGTTTGAGGAATTCTTTTGGCACGGGATGAACTACGCGGTTTTGCCCTCGATAAGTTCAACGGGGAGCTTGATATTCGATTCGGGCTTTTCACCGTTAACAAGAGCGATGATGGATTGCGCCGCGAGCTCTCCGATGCGATCGATATCTTGACGTACGGTTGTTAAGTCAGGCATAAACGTCATAGTGCGGCGGGCACCATCCGCGCCCACGACCTTAATATCGTCCGGAGCGCTCAAGCCGCGCTGCTTCATCACGTTGAGACAGATGGCCGCCATCGTGTCGTCTCCCGCAAAGATGCCGTCAATATCGGGGTTCTCATCGAGGATCTTCGCAACGACCGCACTCTTTTCGTCATCGGACTTAACGAACTCGACCTCACGGACAAGTGCGGACAAACCAGCCTGCTCCACAACATCGTGGTAGGCATCGGTACGCTTATTGGCAGGCATACGCATACGGCTATTGTTGCGCAGGCACAAGATGCGCAAACACCCGTCATCGATCAGGCGACGCGTGGCAAGTTCGCCGATGCTATAGCTGTCGCTCGCAATCTGAACAGAGGCCTCGCCAAGGTCGCAGTCGATACCAACCAGGCTCAAACCCATCTCGGCATACGCCTCGGCACCGATATTAAGGGAGTTGACAATGACGCCATCAACCATATTGCGCCGAAGCATATCGATATAAGAACGCTCAAGATCAGGTCGATTGGCACTATTGCACAGCAGCATCTTAAAACCGTTTTCGGCCAAGGTACGCTCAACGGCTTGAACCGCTTGTGCATGAAACGGGCTGCTGACATAGGGGACGATCATGCCGATAAGATTCAGGCGACCGTTGAGCATGGCACGGGCGATATCGTTGGGCGTATAGTTGACGCGCTCCATCGCGGCATGGACCTTATCGCGGGTCTCTTGACTAATATAGCCGCGATTATTAAGCACGCGAGATACCGTAGTAGGCGAAACCCCCGCCACCGCTGCAACTTCCTTGATGCCAGGCTTAGCCGTATCTTTAGAACGAGTACTCTCGCGAGCCATAGCACCCTCCCCCATCAACATGTCATACGTTTACATACGAACAAAGCATACCCCAACAACAGCGGGAAAACGGTAACAGTACAAGTAAGTAAACGACTCATCCAAATAATTTGGAGAGTTCCGCCTAAAGGGTGACTACACAGGCCCCCAGCCGGGGCTGTTTGGGTTACCTCCCAAAACATTCCGCAAGACGGAGGAAGTCCCCGCCGCGCGTAGCGCGCAGCGGGGGCTTCCGACATGTCCGAGGACGTTTTGGGAGGTAACCCAAACAGCCCCGGCGATCCTGCGGGAGTTGAGTCCCTTTAGAACTTGTCGTGGAAGGTACGCGAAATGACCTCGTCCTGCTGCTCCTTGGTGAGCGTGTGGAAGTTCACGGCATAGCCGGAAACGCGGATGGTCAGCTGCGGGTACTTCTCGGGGTGAGCCTGAGCGTCGAGCAGCGTCTCACGGTTGAAGACGTTGATGTTCAGGTGGTGACCACCCTTCTCGGCGTAAGCGTCGAGCATGTGGACCAGGTTATCGGCCTGAGTCTCGGAAACTTCAGAAACCTTCATAATGTGTCTCCTTCGATTGATAGGCGCCGGCCGAAACCGGCGCGCTAATCAGTAATCGTTATTGTTAGTATAGCACTAACAATAGTTACTCGCCCAGCTGATCAAGGTCGATATCGCCAAAGAACACCTGGTCCTCCTTGCCGAGCGCACTCGGGATGATGGAGAAGGTGTTAGAGATGCCGTCCTGAGCATCGCGGAACGGGAGCTTGGAAACCGAAGACAGCGAAGCGATGGCGCCGTGGCTATCGCGCTTGTGCATGGGGTTAGCACCCGGGGCGAACGGCTGGCCAGCCTTACGGCCGTCGGGCGTGGAGCCGGTCTTCTTACCGTACACGACGTTGGAGGTAATGGTCAGAACCGAGGTCGTGGGCACGGAGTTGCGGTAGGTGTCGTTCATGCGGATGTACTCCATGAACTGGTGCACAACGTCGTGAGCGATCTGGTCGACGCGGTCGTCGTCGTTACCGTACTTGGGGAACTCGCCCTCGGTCTCGAAGTCAACGATAATGCCATTCTCGTCACGGACGGGATGGACCTTGGCGTACTTGATGGCGGACAGGGAGTCGGCCACAACGGAAAGGCCAGCGATGCCCGTAGCGAACCAGCGGTGCACGTGCTTGTCGTGCAGAGCCATCTGGATGCGCTCGTAGCAATACTTGTCGTGCATGTAGTGAATGATGTTCAGCGAGTTGACGTACACGCCAGCGAGCCACTTCATCATGTCGTTGTACTTGGCCACAACGTCATCATAATCGAGCGTATCGCCCTCGACGGCGCGATACTTGGGGCCAACCTGCTTCTTGGAGACCTCGTCAACACCGCCGTTGAGCGCGTAGAGCAGGCACTTGGCCAGGTTGGCACGGGCGCCGAAGAACTGCATCTCCTTGCCGATGCGCATGGAGGACACGCAGCAGGCGATGCCGTAGTCGTCGCCGTGGTAAACACGCATGAGGTCGTCGTTCTCGTACTGGATCGAGGAGCTGGCGACAGAAGTCTTAGCGCAGAACTTCTTGAAGTTCTCGGGCAGGCGGGTCGACCACAGAACGGTCATGTTGGGCTCGGGGCTGGTGCCCATGTTCTCAAGCGTGTGCAGGTAGCGGTAGCTCATCTTGGTAACGAGCGTACGGCCGTCAACACCCATGCCGCCGATGGACTCGGTGACCCACTGCGGATCGCCGGTAAACAGGGCCTGGTACTCGGGGGTACGGGCAAACTTGACCATGCGAAGCTTCATGATGAAGTGATCCACGAACTCCTGGATCTGCTCCTCGGTGAAGGTGCCGTTGGCAAGGTCGCGCTCAGCGTAGATGTCAATGAACGTAGAGGTACGGCCGATGGACATAGCGGCGCCGTTCTGCTCCTTGACGGCAGCGAGGTAGGCGAAGTACATCCACTGGATAGCCTCCTGCGTGTTGGTAGCAGGGTTGGAAATATCGAAACCATAGGTCTCGGCCATCATCTTGAGCTCGCCGAGGGCGCGGATCTGCTCCTGCAGCTCCTCGCGATCGCGGATGTTGTCGGCGGTCATGACCGTCGGGGTGGAAGCCTTCTGGGCCTCCTTGTCCTTGATCAGGTAGTCGACGCCGTACAGGGCAACACGACGGTAGTCGCCGATGATACGGCCGCGGCCATAGCCATCGGGCAGGCCGGTGATGATGTGAGCCGAGCGGCAGGCGCGCATCTCGGGGGTGTAGACATCGAAGACGCCGGCGTTGTGGGTCTTGCGCTCAAAGGTATAGCGCTCGACAACATCCGGATCGATTTCGTAGCCGTGCTGGCGGGCAGCCTGGCAAGCGATTCGAATGCCGCCATTGACGTGCAGCGCACGCTTGAGCGGCTCGTCGGTCTGGAGACCGACGATGGTCTCCTTGTCGCGATGGGCGTTATCGATGTAGCCAGCGGGATGGCTCACGATGCCCGTGACGGTCTTGGTGTCCATATCGAGGACGCCGCCCTGCTCACGCTCCTTGAGCAGCAGGTCGAGAACCTCGCCCCACAGCTCCTTGGTACGCTCGGTCGGACCAGCGAGGAACGACTCGTCGCCCTCGTAGGGGGTGTAGTTCTTCTGAATGAAGTCTCGGACGTCAACCTCTCCCGTCCAGATGCCTTCCTTGAAGCCTTCCCATGCCTCCTGCATTGTGTAACCACGCTCCTAGTTACGTGTAATGCGGCGCTCTCTCACACCGCTGCTTATTGAATTCTTGAATGTTAGACCTGCATGACCGGCTTCATTCGCTTTCCGCCGCGCATTAGCACAGGGAAAAACGTTTATTCACCTTTGTCTTGCAACCCTAAACCCAAGATTTCACCCGTTTGTGAAGGATAACATAGCCACACCCTTCATCAGGGCTGTTATATGTTCCTTTTTTTGTACCATTAGGGTGTTTTTAACAAATCCGCAGGAAACGCTCCCGCCATCAGCTACCGTTCACCGAATTGTTTGATATTTCCCCTTGCCTTTATACGTCCTCCACTCTAGCAGTATGCCAGCTTTAGCAGGGTAAAGCGCCTATGAGCAGATGGTTGGGACGTACCTAGAGCCCTGCTTTTCGGCGGAGCGGGAGCGCGAGATGCCCGCGAAGACAGATTTCTAGGCATGTCCCAAATATCTACTGTATGAGATGCGAACGCAGGGGTATCATCTTCTACCGAAAATAGTTTCTAGTGTTAGGGGTTTTCGGTGGAAGATACCGATTTCCATGAGCTTGGGCATCAACTCCTTATCGAGTTTGGCGGCATTCACCAGCGCATTTCGCGCTTTGTGGACAAAGCCCTCAGCGGCGAGATGGCCGTCATGCGCGCCCTCATGCTCGCTGGCGGTTCGCTCACGCCGAGCGAACTCGCCGATCGCGCCTGGGTCTCGAGCGCCCGCATCGCCAATATCTTGCGCGCCCTCGAGGCCAAGGGTTGGATTGAGCGCGAGCACTCAAAGACTGACCGTCGTCGCGTACACGTCACAGTGACCGACAAGGGATTCCAGGTTCTCGAAATCAAACGTCGGGAATTCGAGGACCGCACCGCAGCTTTCCTCGAGCAGCTCGGCGAAACAGATACCCAAGAGATGGTGCGCCTTCTTAGGCGTGCCAACGAAATTATCGATTGCAATCAAGAAAGGAGAGATGCCAAGTGAGGATTCTCAAGCTCTTTAAAAAGCATATCCTGGCACTGTTTACAGCTATCGTACTCATCGTAATCAGCTGCAACGCCGATCTGGCACTGCCTACCTACATGAGCGACATCGTCGACGTGGGCGTGCAGCAAGGCGGCATCTCCTCGCCCGTGCCCGACACCATTCGCACCGAATCGCTCGACGACCTCGAACTCTTTATGAGCGCCAAGGACGCCAAGACGGTAGAAGCTGCGTTTGGCAGGGCAGACAAAAACGGTATTCGCACGTACAAGGGAACCGAGGATGAGCGCGCCGACGGCAGCAAGCTCGCTGATATCATGAGCCTGCCCGAGACCGTCGTGCTCGCCTTCAACCAGGGCATCGACGCCGACTCCATGGGCGACATGACCGGCGCATCCACCGAGGCAAGCGATGGCGGTGCCGCTCAGGCCATGCCCACCCCCGAGCAGATGGCAGCGATGACGCCCGAGCAGCTCGCCGAAATACAGCAAAAGGCCGCAGCGGCGCAGAATATGCAAAAGCAGATTGATGCCGACGGCGGCAAGATCACCATGAAGAGCCTGCGTCTAGGCGTTGAAGGCGGCCTCATCGGCCAGGGCAAGCTCGTCGAGGGCGCCAACGGTATGGCGGACAAAATGGGCTCCATGTCGGGCTCCATCGTAACCCAACGCGCCGTGAGCTATGTGCAGGACGAGTACAAGGCACAGGGCATCGACCCCACCGACGTGCAGAACGCCTACCTGGGCCGCATGGCGACCACGATGTTTGTGCTGTGCCTGATCTCGCTGGTCGCCACCATTCTGACCGGTGCCGTGGCTTCGCGCACCGCCTGCTCCATCGCCCGCGACCTGCGCCGCGAGACCTTCAACAAGGTTATGCACTTCTCGCCGGCCGAAGTGGGCAAGTTTAGCCAGGCCTCGCTCATCACCCGCTGCACCAACGACATTCAGCAGATTCAGATGGCCGCAACCCTGTTTATCCGCATGTGCCTGATGGCACCGGTCATGGGCATCGTCGCCGTCATGCGCGTCCTGGCCAACCACACCGGCCTGGAGTGGACCATCGCCGTGGCCATCATCGCGGTCTCGGCCGTCGTCGGCGTGCTCATGGGCCTCACCATGCCCAAGTTCAAAAAGATGCAGAGCTTTGTGGACCGCGTGAACCTTACCGCCCGCGAGCTGCTCGACGGCCTTATGCCTATCCGCTCGTTCAACCGTGAGGAGCATGAACTCGAGCGTTTTGACAAGGCGTCGCTCGACCTGATGACCACGCAGCTCTACACCAACCGAGCCATGAGCTTTATGATGCCGCTCATGATGCTGGTCATGAACTGCATCACCGTGCTTATCGTCTGGTTTGGCGCACAGGGCGTGTCCGACGGCGTGATACAGGTCGGCAACATGATGGCGTTCATCTCCTACACCATGCAGATCGTCATGGCGTTTATGATCCTCACCATGGTTTCGGTCATCCTGCCCCGTGCCGAAGTCGCAGCCGAGCGCGTGGAAGAGGTCATCACCTGCCCCACGAGCATCAACGACCCCGTCTCGCCCAAGCTGCCCGCGGCCAACGCGCCGCGCGGTGAGCTCACCTTCCACGACGTGAGCTTCCAGTATCCCGATGCCCGCGCCGACGTCATTAGCGGCGTGAACTTCACCACGCATGCTGGTCAGATGCTCGGCATCATTGGTTCCACGGGCTCGGGCAAGTCCACGCTTGTGCAGTTGATTCCGCGCCTGTACGACGTCACGGGCGGCAGCATTTCGCTCGACGGCATCGACGTGCGCGACATGACCCTTTCCGAGCTGCGCCGGCGCATTGGTTACATCCCGCAGCAGGGCCGCCTGTTCTCGGGCACTGTCGAGAGCAACCTCAAGTTTGCCGGCGACATGGTGAGCGATGATGACATACACGAGGCGGCGCGCATCGCACAGGCCGAGGACTTTATCGCCGAGCGCGAGGGCGGTTACGACTCCCCCATCAGCCAGGGCGGCTCCAATGTCTCGGGCGGCCAGCGTCAGCGCCTGGCCATCGCCCGCGCGTTGGCCAAAAAGCCCGAGGTCGTGGTGTTCGATGACTCGTTTAGCGCCCTCGACTACAAGACCGACGCGCGCCTGCGCGAGGAGCTCGCCAAAAACGTCACCGACGCCGCGCTCGTGGTCGTGGCGCAGCGTATCGCGACCATCATGCACGCCGACCAGATTATCGTGCTCGACGACGGCCACGTGGTGGGCACCGGTACGCACGAGGAGCTGCTGCGCAGCTGCCCGGCGTACCTGGAGATCGCACAGTCGCAGCTTTCCGCCGAGGAGCTGGGGCTCACCCAAGAAGAAATTGCAGCCGTCATGGAAGGAGGCGAGCACTAATGGCAGACGAGACCAAGACTCAGATTCCCAAGCCCACCCGCCAGCGTGGTCCCATGGGCCGCATGGGTGGCATGGGCCGCGGCGAAAAGGCCAAGGACTTTAAGGGCACCATGCGGCAGCTGCTCGGCTATATCGGCCAGCACAAGATTGCCGTGTTTGCCGCCGTCGCCTTTGCCGTGTGCTCGGTCGTCTTTAACATTGTGGGACCCAAGGTACTCGGCCAGGTTACGACCAAGCTGTTCGAAGGCCTGGTCGCCAAGGTCAACGGTACCGGCGACGTTGACTTTGACTGGATCGCTAAGACGCTCGGCTTTTTGCTCTGCCTGTATCTGGCAAGCTCTGCCTGCAGCCTCATCCAAGGCTGGCTCATGACCGGCGTCACGCAAAAGATCTGCTATCGCATGCGCAAGGAAATCGCCGCCAAGATCGCCGTCGTGCCGATGAGCTACTTCAACGGCCACAGCAAGGGCGACGTGCTCAGCCGCATCACCAACGACGTCGATACGCTGGGCCAGTCGCTCAATCAGAGCGTGACGCAACTCATCACGTCGGTAACGCAGATTATCGGTGTGCTCGTCATGATGCTATCGATCAGCCTGCCGCTCACCGGCGTCACCGTGCTCACGCTGCCGGCAGCCGCGATTATCCTGACCGTGATGATTCACTTCTCGCAGCCGTACTTCCGCGAGCAGCAGCAGGTTCTGGGCACCGTCAACGGCATTATCGAAGAGGATTTTGCCGGCCAGAACGTTATTCAGGTGTTCGACCGCGCCGAAGCCTCGATCGAGGAGTTCGACCGTCAAAACGACCGCCTGTTTATTAGTGGCTGGCGTTCGCAGTTCCTGTCGGGCCTGATGATGCCGCTTATGAGCCTGGTGGGCAACATGGGTTACGTGGGCGTTGTCGTGGTGGGCGCGCAGCTCGCGCTGACCGGCAATGCCACGCCCGGCGACATCCAGAGCTTTATCCAGTACGTTCGCAACTTTACGCAACCCGTGCAGCAGCTGGGCAACGTGAGCAACACGATGCAGTCGATGGCCGCTGCCACCGAGCGCGTCTTTGAGTTCCTGGCCGCGCCCGAGGAGGAGCAGAAGGCCGACGCGCAGATTCCCGAAAAGCGCCCCGGCCACGTGGAGTTTGACCATGTCAAGTTTGGCTACACGCCCGACAAGACCATCATCCACGACTTTAGCTGCGAGGCGCAGCCCGGCCAGGCCATCGCCATCGTCGGCCCCACCGGCGCCGGCAAGACCACGCTCATTAAGCTGCTGCAGCGCTTCTACGATGTGGACGGCGGCTCGCTGCGTGTCGAGGGCGTCGACGTGCGCGACTGGGACCGCGCGGCGCTGCGCGGCGAGTTTGCCATGGTGCTGCAGGATACCTGGCTGTTTAACGGCACCATTCGCGAGAACATTCGCTACGGACGTCCCGATGCAAGCGATGCCGAGGTCGAGGCCGCTGCACGCGCCGCACGCTGCGACCGCTTTATCCATACGCTCGCCGGCGGCTACGACTTTATGATTAACGAAGAAGGTACCAACCTGTCGCAGGGTCAACGCCAGCTCGTGACCATCGCCCGTGCCATTTTGGCCGACCGCCCGGCGCTGATTCTGGACGAGGCGACCTCTAACGTCGATACCCGTACCGAGGAGCTTATTCAGCGCGCCATGGATGCGCTGATGCAGGGCCGTACCAGCTTTGTCATCGCGCATCGCCTGTCCACGATCCGCAACGCCGACGTGATCTTGGTGATTCGCGACGGCGACATCGTCGAGAAGGGCACGCACGACGAGCTGCTCGCCCAGGGCGGTTTCTACGCCGACCTGTACAACTCGCAGTTCGACGAAGCGGCGTAAATACTGCCGCAGGGAACGGATGACGCCCAAGAACGGGGGCGCAGGACAACCTGCGCCCCCGTTTTTCGTTCTGCGGCCTCGAACCGCCTCCCCTGGGACCTGATTGGCAGCCCCCTCCAAGCCACGCGGCATCATTCCATTCCAGGACCAGCTGACGTTTGCCCAGATAAAACCTGCCAAAATATACCTGTCCCTTTTTGGTAGGTTTCGGGGTGACAAGGACTTGCACTTTAGCGTGCGACAGCGGATAATGCCGAACACTCGACAATACGCTTATTACTCTTTCTATAGATTGAGGAGGACCCTATGGCCATGGAATTCAAACGCAGGCTGCCGATCCCCATGGAGATCCGCGAGGAAATGCCGCTTTCTGCCGAGCTTACCGCCAAAAAGCAGGCATTTGATGCCGAGGTCGCCAAAGTCTTTACCGGCGAGGACGCACGCAAGGTGCTCATCATCGGCCCGTGCTCTGCCGACCGCGAGGATTCGGTGCTTGAGTACATGAACCGACTGGCCAAGACCGCCGAAGAGGTCAAGGACAAGCTCATCATCATTCCGCGCGTCTACACCAACAAGCCGCGCACCAAGGGCACCGGTTACAAGGGCCTGCTGCACAACCCCAACCCCGAGGCTCCTGACGACCTGCTCGAGGGCGTCAAGGCCATCCGCCATATGCACCTGCGCGTTATTGAGGAAACGGGTTTCTTCACCGCCGACGAGATGCTCTATCCGTCCAACTACCAGTACCTCGTTGACCTGCTGAGCTATGTTGCCGTGGGCGCACGCTCGGTCGAGAACCAGGAGCATCGCCTGGTGTCGAGCGGCATTTCGGTACCCGTCGGCATGAAGAATCCCACTGCCGGCTCTACCACCGTCATGCTCAACTCTATTTACGCCGCCCAGGCTCACCAGAGCTTCATCTTCCGTAACTGGGAAGTCGAGTGCGATGGCAACCCGCTTGCGCACGCTGTCATGCGCGGCTACATCGGTCTCGATGGGCGCACCTACCCCAACTACCACTACGAGCACCTCGAGCGCCTGGCCGAGCGCTACACCGAGCGCACCGGCTATGCCAATCCGGCAGCGGTCATCGACTGCAACCACGACAACTCGGGCAAGCGTCCGCTGGAGCAGTATCGCATTTGCAAGGAGGTGCTCGACAGCTGCCGCCGCAACGAGTCCATCTCCAAGCTGGTCAAGGGCTTTATGATCGAGTCTTACCTTGAGGACGGCAACCAGCCGGTCGACGGCGGCGTCTTTGGCAAGTCGATCACCGACCCGTGCCTGGGCTGGGAAAAGACCGACTACCTCATCCACGAGATCGCGGAGCGGATTTAGTTACGCGGTTTTACCAAACCGCGTAACGGCTCGACGCTGCAAACCCGTCAGAGCGGCAATCTGCCTTTCAGCTTCGGCGGCATGACCAGAAGGTCAATGCCGCCTCGCTTCAAGGCACCTTGCTCGCTCTGGCGGGCTTTCGCTGACGTTTGCTCTACCTGCGGTGTTGGCGGGGTAGCTAATTTAGGATGGGGCTCTTTTAGCTACCCGCAAAGTAGTCATTGGGGACGTTCTTGTTTGACTAGTCGTTTAAGAACGTCCCCAACGACTACCCCTCGCGTATCGTATGCGCGCCGGGCTTCGGGGGCCAGGCGCACTCTGTTAAACATGCCCTCGGGTCGCACGTTTCACTTCGAATCAATCATACAAGCCCCCCAATCTGTTCGGTTTCCCCAGATTGTGAGCCCGCACACCCAAGCCGCACGGCCCGCCGTTCAGCTGAGACCTCCTGCCAAAAAGGGACAGGTTTATTTTGGTAGGTTTTATCTGGGCAAACGCCAACCGCCGCGAGAGAGCTGCCTTCTCTCGCGGCGGTCTTCTAGCAGAAAAACCAAGTGAGTAGGCTTTTTGCAGAAGGCCGAGCACACGCCAAAACGATATAGCTCTGACCTGCGGTTTTATTGAGTATTTGTCGCGATGTGCTCGGCAGGTTCAAAAAAGTCTACTCACTTGTATCTGAGACGCACCAGGTTGGCAAAAACCGCCGCGAAAGGGTCCCTGGTCCCTTCGCGGCGGTCATACACCTCCGATTTTGCGACGATTTTACCCGCTTGTTACTCGCTGTAACGGGTAGCGATAGCGGCTCGCACCATGCCGGTGCTCATGAGGTAGGTCACCAGGAAGTAGCCGCCATAGGCCGCCAGGAAAATCGCACAGGTGAGGCCCACGGTGCCGCCGATGCTCATATTTCCGAATATGCTCACCAGCTCGATGATCACCTTAAGTGCCACAAAGGAGTGCGCCAGGCCCACTGCCAGCGGGAACAGGAAGAACACCGCTTGCTGCGCCATCACCGAATGACGAATCTGGCGGTCGTCACAGCCGATCTGTGCCAGTACACGATAGCTGCGGCTGCCGTCGGCCACATTGGAGAGCTGCTGGATCGACAGTATCGCCGCGCACGCAACGACCAGTACAAAGCCAATATAGATGGCCAGATAGCTAATCATGCCGTTCATCTGAGCCGCCTGCGTATACATCTCGGAGCGCGTGATGAAGACTCCCCACGACCCCGGCTCCTTGCCGTCAACGAGCAAATCGTCGAGCAAGGTGTATTTAATGCTCTCGTCTGCCTCGGTCGTATCCATACCCTGTTTGTAATTAACGAGCAGATTACTGGAATACGGCTGCAGATTAAGCTGGGACAGCAGCTCATCGGCTACGACCACGGTGCCGGGATTGCTGCCCATCGCCGAGTTGGCGATGGCCGCCGTGTCCTCGTCCGCCTTATCGGTTGCGGGCTTGAGCGTATGCCCGCCCAAGGTAAGGGCATGGCCGCCAGCCATATACTTGGTGTACAGGTCGCTCAGCTCACCGCCCATATCACACGTGAGCAGATACTGGTCGCGGCCAATGCTCACCGGCTCCTCGCCCATCATCTGGCGCAGTTTGTTGTACTGGCTCGCCGGCGTCACAAACAGACCCATCGCATCGGCGTTGCTTCCCTCGAGCGCCTTGGGAAGCTTTTTGCCCATGGCCTTGCACATCTCGCCTGCCACCACCGAGGGGCCCGAGCCGCCAAGCGGGTAACTCAGATACGAATCGATCTGCACATGCTCACCGGCAACATCGGCGATATTGACCTTTTTGCCGGTCTCGTCGTTGTTGTCCGCCGACTTGCGCTCGCCATGCCATGCAGCGTACAAATCGACCGTTGCATCGGCCAGCACCATGCGATCGGCCTCAGACGGATTGACATACTCCTTGTAGTAGTCGAGCGTTTCGGGCGTGTAATAGACATACGTCTGAGACACGTCAACAGGGTTATAGCGCTCCAGATTCTCGTTCATCACGTTGGCGATCGACATACCGCAGGTCACCGAGGTAATGGCCAAAAACAGAATCATCGCGATGACGCCCATCGAAAAGCACACCGTATTGACCTTGGCCGAAAGCTGACGCACGGTAAACATATTGAGGCCGCGCCAATACACGCTGCGCAGGCTCTGCAGCAGCTTGATGAGCATGCCCGAGAGTCCCCAGAACAGGGCAAAGGTGCCCACTGTAACCATAGCGGTCGTAATGCCAAACTGGTTCATGGCCTCTTGTAGCTTGCTGTCCGTCGCGGTTAGCGGGAACCCATCACGTAGCAGACGGTAATAGGCCACGCCCACAAGCGCCACGCCCACGGCAAAGATGGCAATCGCGATCCAGGGGTTGCGTGTCTTGATGCTCTCGTTGCGACGCTCGGCACCCATGAGCTCGATGAGTTTGGTACGACGCACAGCGCGAAGGTTCAGCAGTAGCGTGAGCACAAACATCACGAGCATGCAGGCAAGGGTCAGGTTGAACGCATGCACCGAGAAAAAGAAGTGGAAATTGGCGATCTGTGTCTTAAAGAGCGAGGCCGTAAAGAACGTCATGAGCTGGGAGAGTCCCACACCCAGCACAATGCCGGCGACAAAGGCCACGACCGATACTATCACGGTCTCGAGCGCCATGATCGTGGCGACGCGCCCGCGCCCCATGCCGAGCACCTGGTACAGGCCAAACTCCTTCTTACGGCGTTTCATGATGAAGTTATTGGCATACACCATCAAAAAGGCCATGACACCGGCCAAAAAGTACGTCAGGTAGCCGAGCATGCTGCCCATAACCTGCGCCAAGCCCTCTTCATCGATTCCGGCGATGTCGACCTGCATCGAGATGGTGTTAAAGGCATAGAAGACCGTGACGCCCAGGGTGAGCGTCAAAAGATAGACGAGGTAGTCGCGGCCGGCGCGGCGGACGTTGCCCCAAACGAGTTTACAGAGCATCGGAGCCCTCACCGCCCATCATGGCAACGACCTCCATAATGCGGTCGAAGAACTCTCGGCGGTCGGTGTCGCCGCGGCGCAGCTCGGTGAAGATCTTGCCGTCGCGGATAAACAGCACACGGCTCGTGTAGCTGGCGGCAAAGCTGTCGTGCGTGACCATGAGCACCGTGGCGCGCAGGCGGCGGTTAAGGGCCTCCAGGCTCTCGAGCAGCAGGCGAGCGCTCTTGGAATCGAGGGCGCCGGTGGGTTCGTCGGCCATGATCATAGTGGGGTCGGTGACGAGTGCGCGAGCCGCGGCAACGCGCTGCTGCTGACCGCCGGACATCTGGTAGGGATACTTATCGAGCACCTGACTGATAGACAGACGCGCAGCCACATCCTGCACGCGGGTCGAGATCTCTGCCGAGTTCGTGCGGGCGATGGTGAGCGGCAGGGCAATGTTCTCGCGTGCTGTGAGCGTATCGAGCAGGTTGGAGTCCTGGAAGATAAAGCCCAGCTCCTCGCGGCGGAACTGCGAGAGCTTGGCCTGCTTCATGCGCGTAACGTCCTGCCCGTTGATGCGGATGGCGCCGCTCGTGGCGCTATCGATGGTCGAGACGCAGTTGAGCAACGTCGACTTGCCCGAGCCCGAGGCGCCCATGATGCCAACAAATTCGCCGCGGTTGACGGTAAAGCTGACGTCGTTGAGCGCGCGGGTCACGTTGCCCAGCGCTCCATATACCTTTTCGAGATGCGCGACCTCCAGTACCGGGGTCGCCATGTGCGTGGTTTGCATACCGAGTCCTTTCTTGCGATTAGTCTACGGCATCTATAGTCGCAAGAAGCCGAGTCGGCTACCATCGATATGACTTACGCTTGCCTTACCGTTGTGTAAGGTACGGGTAGCCGCCCTGCCACGTGTTGATGTTGAGAGAGGACTCCTGTTGAAGACTGTTCATGTTGCCGCTGGAATCATTCGCAAGGAAGGATCTGACGAGCTGCTTGCCGTGCAGCGCGGCTATGGCGACATGCAGGGACTTTGGGAGTTCCCCGGTGGCAAGCTCATGCGCGGCGAGACGCCCGAGGACGCCGTACGCCGCGAACTCATGGAGGAGCTGCAGGTCAAAGTCATCAACCTGCGTGATTTCTACACCGTTGAGTATGACTACCCCGATTTTCATCTCTCCATGGAGTGCTACTACTGCTCGCTCGCCGATGAATCCGATGAACCTCAGAAGCACGACCGCCAGCTCGATATCCGCTGGATTCCGCGCACCTCGCTTGCCACGGTGGAATGGATGCCCGCCGACAAGGGGCTCATTGATGCCCTGATTGAGCTGAAGGAAGACCGGCTCGAGGCTAACGGCGCCGAGGCCACCGCGGCAGACGAATCTGCTACCAAGCCCAAACGTAAACCTAAGCGCCGCAGCAAAAAGCGCCCCAAGCCCGGCCTGCTGGACGGCATCGACACTTCGGACCTTTCCGCCGACGAGCGCGAACTGGTGCGCCGTCGCGCCGCCATCAAAAAGTCCATGAAGGGCAACAAACGCGCCAACACCAAGCCCGAGCTGCTCGTACGACAGCGCCTGCGCGCAGCGGGCCTTACGGGTTATCGCTTGGAATGGAAGGTGCCCGGAAAACCCGACATCGCCTTTCCCGGACGCAAGATCGCCATCTTCGTCAACGGCTGCTTTTGGCACCGCTGCCCTAAGTGCAATCCGAGCCAGCCCAAGCGCAATGTTGAGTTTTGGGAGGCAAAGTTCCGTCGCAACGTCGAGCGCGACCGCGCTGCCGTGGCAGCACTCACTCAAATGGGCTGGACACCCATAACCATCTGGGAATGCGAACTCAAAAAGGACCGCATCGATGCCACCATGGAAAAGGTCATCGAGCAGGTGCGCGCCGCAGAGCCGCAACGCTAGGAACGAGCCGTCCACACGCCCCACACAGGCGAGCTACATCCGCGCCACAAACCTTAGAAAGCCCTTAAGCTCAAACCTTTCAAGAGTGTTACTCGATAGCTTTGACCTGCGATTTCATCACAACGTCAAACCTCATTAAGCTTTTCTTTAGCGCTTCTTTGCAGCAGCCGCGGCATAATACTGCCAACGCACGGGACCTAGCAGCAGACCCCGTGCGCAACCTTTTGGTGGACATCGAGGAGGCCGCATAAGCATGCATTCTTCCAATGACGCAGTACAGCAGCCATCCCTAAAACATGCAGACCTTTTCTCCTTCCCCCCGACACAGAGAAACGGCCTCCTCGACTCCCCAACCCCAAAACCCAGACGCTCAACCGATCAGAATCTCAACTTGCGAGCATCGTTCGAAAAGCTCCAAGCATCCCTAGACAAAACCTTCCCCAACCAAGCCCGGGCATACTAATCCCCCATCAACAAAGAAGCCCTCGCGCACCATCCTTTCCGCCCCAACGCCACAAGGGCGATCGAGCAGGACGGCTTGGGCGGGTCCCCGTACTTAGTTTCCAAAATCATTCCGCAGCGCAAAGGCTTCTTGTTATTTCAGACCTAACGCCACAAGGGCGACGACCTCGAGTAGGTCAACCTGGGAGGGACGAGGGCTTAGTTCCCCAATCTTTCCACAGGGGGGCAAAAAGCCTCGCCGCACGAAGTGCGCAGCGAGGCTTTTTGCATGCCCGAGGACGATTGGGGAACTAAGCCCTCGTCCCTCCCCGGGATATGTAGCGAGTCGGAGTACCCTTGCTGTTACTCTGCTTTGCCCACAGAGTTGAGGTTGGTCATGCGGATCTTAACCAGCTCGGTGATCTCGCGCATGCCCTCCTTGGCCGGCTTCTTGGGATCGAAGCAGGCGGGATTCTCGGCCATGTAGGCCATGAAGCCCTTGGTGTAGGCCTGACGCAACTCGGTGGCGTAGTTAACCTTGCAGATGCCGTTCTTCACAGCCTCGGCAACCTGCTCATCGGGCACACCGGAGGTGCCGTGCAGAACCAGCGGCACGTCGACGGCGTCGCGGATGGCCTTGACCACGGACTGCTCAATGTGCGGATCGCTCGTGTACACACCGTGGCTGGTGCCAACGCCAATGGCCAGCGAGGTGCAGCCGGTACGCTCGACGAACTCCTTGGCCTCGGCCGGATCGGTGTAGGGGCTCTCGCCCTCAACCGCGGGACCGTCGTCCTCCTTGCCGCCAACCTTGCCGAGCTCAGCCTCAACGGGCACACCCATGGCGCGGCCAGCATCGGCGACGGACTTGGTCAGAGCGATGTTGTCCTCGAAAGACTCGTGCGAACCGTCGATCATAACGGAGGTGTAGCCCGTGCGGAAAGCCTGCATGCAGCGGTCATAGCCATCGCCGTGATCGAGGTGCAGAGCGACGGGCACGGAAGCGCGCTCGGCGGCAGCCTTGACCATGCCGTAGAAGTAGTCCAGACCAGCGGTCTTGATGGTGCCCGGGGTGGTCTGCATGATGACGGGGGACTTGGTCTCCTCGGCAGCGGCCAGAACGGCCATAACAAACTCGAGGTTCTCGACATTGAACGCGCCGACAGCATAGTGACCGGCCTGAGCGTCCTTGAGCATCTTTTCGGTGGTAACAAGTGCCATGAGCGTTTGCTCCTCTCCCTCGCCCGCATCTGGACATCGGGCATAGTTGTTCACAAGGCGTTTTACCTTGCGTTTTGCTACGCTCATTGTATGCAAATCGAACGTTATAGATGTGCGGGACAACGCCCTTTCGCGAGCCTGGATCGTCAAATTTGAAAAGCAAACGGAAGATATCGAGGTCCAGCGCCTGTGTTCGTTATTGAGTTTTAGATGTTGAGTTCCTTTCTTTTATAGAAAAGATAAGTAAACGAAAACTGTTTTCTTATTAAAAAAGAAAATGAACGAAAATAGAGTCAACACAATTCCTGCAAATTTAGCCGAGAATGGAGCAAACATGGCCCAAGCTACCAACCGTGCTTTTGCCGATGAACGTCGCGCGGCCATCATGGATATGCTCGAGCACAGCGCATCTGTTCAGGTGGCAGAAATTGCCCAGACCTTTGGCGTGTCCTCCGTCACCGCCCGCGCCGACCTGGACGCGCTCGCCGAAGCAGGCAAGCTGCGCCGCACACATGGTGGTGCCGTATCACTCCACAAACGCCTGACCGTCTCCACGCAGGATCGCCGAATCAATGTCAACGTCGCCGCCAAGCAGGCCATCGCGCAAAGCGCCATCGAGCTCGTCAATGACGGCGACACGCTGCTCGTAGACTCGGGCACCACAGCGCTCGAGTTCGTCCGACTCCTCGATCAGCGCGACGGCATTACCGTTATCACGGCCGACATTACCATCGCCGATTATATCGACGAGAGTATGCCGTCGGTCGATGTCGTCATGCTGGGAGGGGCGTTGCGCAAGGGTCATCGCTATCTGTATGGCCCCCTCACCATGCAAGCGCTCCAAATGGTCCATGCCGACCTGGCCGTCATGTGCCCCGGCGCCTTTGTCCCCGACTGTGGCTTTACCACCGACTTTCCGCAGATGGCAGAGACCAAGGCAGCCATGATCGGTGCCGCCCGCAAAAGCGTGGCGCTCATGGACGCCAGTAAAGTCAACGGTCGCGGCATGTACCGTTTTGCCAAGCTGACCGATGTCGAAACGATTGTGATGGACCACGACTCGAATGGCGCTGTTTCCAACTCAATCGCTCGGATCAACGACGACACCCGGCCAATCCTCATCATCGCCAACCCTTAAACCAAGACCACCACAAAGGGGATAGGCACCTTTGTGGTGAAAATAATAAAGCCGTGTAGGCGAAGAGAAGCTCTCCCCCTACACGGCAAATCGAAAACGATTTAGCTCGAGCTACAAAGCGCTCACAATGCTATCCAAGATGCCTTCGGCATTCTGCGTAGCATAATCACCGGCGGTAATCACGTGAACATTCTTGGCGCCGGCTTCCTCAAACGCCTCCTTGGCATAACCAACCTGCGGCCCCAACAAAACGACATCCGCGTCGCCAATGCGATCGGCAGCAGTTGCCATCGGCGAAGCTTCAATCGAAATCTCAAGATTACGCGCGTCGGCAACGCTCTTGATCTTTGAAACCAGCAGGCTGGTGGTCACACCGGTATTGCAGCAGACGAGTACCTGTTTCATAAGGTGTCCTGCCTTCCTCTTCAATCTTGCCCCACAGGCAAGCAGCTATCACTTTGAAAAAAGAGCATAGCGAATTGAGTTCGCATATGCAGCATTATTCAGATAATAGCAAGCGGTCTCTAGGTTCAAAAAAGGGAAGTCGAGAATGACACCCGACTCCCCTTATATCGCATGGAGACACACGCGTTAGCTATTTCTTCTGGACGTACTTGAGGCAGTCGAGCGTAACGGCGACGAGAATGATCAGGCCGGAGAACACGAACTGCAGGTTGGTATCAATACCCAGAATGGTCAGTGCATAGGTAAGAGCGGTGAAGATCAGCACACCGACGGTGACGCCGGAAATCTTGCCGATACCGCCGGTGAAGGAAACGCCACCGACAACGCACGCGGCGATAGCGTCCATCTCCCAGCCCTGGCCGTAAGCAGCGGAGCCAGAACCGACCATGCGGATGCACTCGAGCCAAGAACCAAAGCCGTACAAGATACCGGCGAGGATGAAGGCGCCGATGGAAACAGCGAAGACGTTGATACCAGAGACGGAAGCAGCCTCGGGGTTGCCGCCGACGGCGAACATGTTCTTACCGAAGGTGGTCTTGTTCCAAATGAACCACACGACCACGATAGCAGCGACGGCCCACAGGATGATCGTCGGGAAGCTGCCAATACGCGGAGTGACCATGGCAGGAATCAGAGGATTGATCGAACCGAAGGACACGCCCTTGGTGGCATAGGTGACAAGACCAAAAATGATGAGCATGTTGGCCATCGTCGAGATGAACCAGTGCATCTTAAACTTAGCGGTAAAGAAGCCAGCAATGGCAGAGAATGCGGTGCACAGGACAACGCAGACAACAAGTGCCAGGATGATCTGGCCCACGACGGGCATGGTGGAGAAGTCGAAAGCGATGCCAAACACGGTACCGGTGTTTGGACCGGCGTGCATGATGATGGTAGACGCCACCATACTCATACCGACCATACGGCCAATCGACAGGTCGGTACCAGTCTGGAGGATCAGGCCGGCGACGCCAAGTGCCAAGAACATACGGGGCGAAGCCTGCTGGAAAATGTTCAGCACGTTCTGAGTCGTGAGCAGCTGCGTGCCCTTAACAACCGGCGTGATAGCGCACAGGGCGATGAAAACCAGCGCAATGGCGATATATAGACCGTTGTTGAGCAGGAACGTACGCGTATTAAACGTGTATTTGTAGTTCTCCCAACGCTGCGCCATGTTCTCGGCAAAGGTGAACTTGCCAATACGAAGCAAGTCGATCAGATGATAGCGATAGGCAAATGCCTCATGCTCGCGGTCCTTGATCTGCTGCAGCTCCTGCTGATAGGTCACCTTGGCGTCGAACTGCTTGTTCTTGTAGACGTACTTCTCTTCTTTGATCTCGGCCTGGTCGGTGATACCGGCAATGCCAGCCTGGTGCTCCTTCTCGAGCTCGGCGAGATGCTTCTGGTAGGCAGCCTTGGCAGCTTCGCGCTCAGCGGCGCAGCTTGCCTTGACGGGAGCGAGGTACTCAGTCTCGTAGTGAGCCTTCAGATAGTTCTCGGCATCGGCAACAAGCTTGTCGATCTTACCCTTATTCTGGGCTTCGACCTGCTTGGCATGCTCCATCTGTGCCTTGTAGCCATTGATGGCCTCGTCACGCTCGGCCTTAGTGAGAACGCGATCGCTCTTGGCAGCATCGATGCTGCTCTGCAGCTCGACGATACGAGTCGTACCGTCGACGCGCAGAGCGTCAACCTTCTTCTGAACCTCGTTTACATAGCTGTCGATCGGCTGGAGGAGCTTCGTCTCCTCGTCGACCGACAGAATCTTACCGGATACGGTAGGCATGTGTTCCATCCCCTTCGTCTACAGATACTTGGCGCTCAGACGGAGCAGCTCTTCCTGGTTCGTCTCCTTGGTGTTGACGATACCCGAAAGATGTCCGTTCGACATGACGCCGATGCGGTTGGTGATGCCGAGAATCTCGGGCATCTCGGAAGAGACCACGATGACCGTACTGCCCTTCTTAGCCATGTCGATGATGAGCTGATAAATCTCGTACTTGGCGCCGACGTCGATGCCGCGGGTAGGCTCGTCCATCAGGAATACCTGCGGATAGCGCTCGAGCCACTTACCAAAAATGACCTTTTGCTGGTTGCCGCCGGAGAGGCTCGAAATCAGATCATCGGGCCCCATGCATTTGGTGTGCATGGTCTTGATCTCTTTGTTCGTAGCGCGAACCATCTTGTCATTAGACAGCGCAATGCCGCTCTTGTACTGATCAAGATTGGCGATGGTGGTGTTAAACGTTAGATCGCCCTTAAGGAACAGACCGTTCGCCTTACGCTCCTCGGTAATGAGAGCAAAACCGTGCTCCATAGCGTCACGCGCCGAGGAGAAGTTCATCAGGCGATCGCGGAAGTACACACGACCGGCAGCGCGGGTGCGAATACCAAAGATCGTCTCGAGCAGCTCGGTACGGCCGGCGCCAACCAGACCATACAGGCCGAAAATCTCGCCCTTGCGCACATCAAAGGTGATGTCGACCAGATGCGGATCAAACTTTGTAGACAGGTGCTGCACCGAAAGGATATTGTCGCCGGGGACGTTGTCAACCGGCGGGAAACGATTGTCAAGCGAACGGCCAACCATGGCGCTCACGAGCTCGTTCATGTCAGTCTCGCTCGTGTGCTTGGTCATGACCAGGTTGCCGTCACGCAGAACCGACACGTCATCGCAGATCTCGAAAATCTCGTCCATCTTATGCGAGATGTAGATCAGCGCGATACCCTGCTCCTTGAGCTTGCGCATCATTTCGAACAGCTTGTCGACCTCTTGCGCCATCAAAGAACTTGTGGGCTCGTCCAGAACGATAACCTTGGCATTGTAGGACATAGCCTTGGCAATCTCGACCATCTGACGCTGCGAAACGCTCATGTTTTTCATGGGCTGGGTCAGGTTGACGGTCATGCCCAGACGACGGAACAGGTCCGAAGCCTCTTTGCGCATGCGTGCCTCATCGATCACGCCGCCCTTGACCGGATAGCGGCCCAAGAACAGGTTGTCGACCACGTTGCGCTCGAGGCACTGGTTGAGCTCCTGATGGACCATGGCGATGCCGTTTTCCAAAGCATCCTTAGGACCGGAGAAGCTCACCTCCTTGCCGTCGAGGATAATGGATCCTTCGTCCTTTTGATAAGTGCCGAACAGGCATTTCATCATCGTGGACTTGCCTGCGCCGTTCTCACCCATCAGGCCCATGACGGTGCCGCGGCGAACGTCGAGGTTAATGTGGTCGAGCACGCGATTGCGCCCGAACGTCTTGCTCATTCCTCGAATCGACAGGACGATGTCGTCTTGCTTGTCTGACATGTATTCACCCCTCGTTTCCCTCGATGCTCTCTCCAAACGCTGCAATCATACATCACTACGTCTGGGAGAACGTCCTGATAGGAGGCCATGGCAAATGTTTACGTACTCATGACCTCAGAATGACAAGGGGGAGCAGTCGCCTGATCCCCCTTGCACACATACCTACATGCCCTTTTGAACAGGCATTGGCTTACTGGCCAAGAATCGACGTGTAGGAAGCGCCGTTGTCGGTCTTCACCATGTTGATGGCAAAGGCATCAAAGTCAGCCGGGTTACCAAGCTTGTTGGTAATAGAGGACTCGTTCTGGCCGTCGCCCTGGACAACCTCGAGATCGAGGTTGAGCAGCGGAGCATACTTCTCGAGCAGCGGCTTATAGGTGGAGCCCAGGAAGTTGTCGGCAGAGTTGTAAATGCTCAGCCAAACCTTCTTCTTGGCGCTATCGCCCTCGTCGAGCTGGGCCTGAGCCGTCTCGTACAGGGTATTCGCCGGGTCGGTGAAGTCCTTGTAGTTGTCGGCCGTGACCTCGAGGTTCATAGCGTAGAAGGAACGGTCCTCCTCGCTGTACTTAAAGTCATCCTCGGCGATGACGTTACCGGCATCGTCAGCCTTGCCCACGCCGGTGTTGACGTCGACGCCGTCAAGGGAGTTGCGGAGCAGACGCAGGGTGAGGTAAGCCTGGACAGCGGGGTTCTGGGAAATGGTGCCACCATAGGGGAAGTCGGTGTCGCCCAGGGCGGCAACGGCGTCGGAGTTGGCGTCGTAACCAAAGACGGGAACCTTGTTCTCCTTGGCCCAGTTGGAGTACATGGACATGCCCATGCCGTCGTTGTTGGAGACAACGATATCGATCTGCTCACCGAAGGCGGAAGCCCAGGTGCCGGACAGAGCGTTACCGGCGGTCGGAGCGTCCCACGTGGCGCCGGCGGAGGTCTTCATCTCCTGGCTGGCGAGCTCACGGACGATGAACTTCTTGCCGTCGACCTCGATCTCGCCGTCCTTGACCTTGTCGGACTTGCCGTCCGTGTTGGTGCCGACGGGGTCGGAAACGATCTGGCCGTCCTTCTCGACAGCGGTGCCCAGGGCCTTGCGGCAGCCACGGGTACGAGCGATGGAGTCGTTGTGTCCCACGTCACCGATGGCGAGGACGTAGCCAATGACGCCGTCACCGTTACGGTCGATGTCGGCAGCATGAGCCTTGATGTACTCGACGACCATCTGGCCCTCGAGCTCGCCGCCCTGCTTGGCGTCAAAGCCGACGTAGTAGGTGTCATCGTTCCACTTGAGCGTGGTCATATCCAGCTCACCGGTGGAAGAGTTAGAAGGCTGGCGGTTGTAGAAAACGACCGGCTTCTGAGCGTTAGCGGTGCTACCGCCAGCAGCGGAGCCAGCGTCGCTACCGGAACCACCGCAACCCGCGAGAGAGCCGGCAGTTGCGACGCCCATCACGCCGAGGCCGCAGGCCTGAAGGAATTGACGACGAGAAAGTGCCATGAGGAATTCCCCTTTCTTAGCGCATCCCTTAATGCGCTTTGACTACCAAAACGAGCGTCAGGGGACATTCGATGCTTGCGCTAGCATTTAATGTCCCTCGACAGGCTCCAACTCCCCGCCGCAGCGCAGCGGCAGAGACGAGTCGTTAATGAGTACGTTAACAGCATGGCGATTAAAGTCAGGCCAGAGTTTTATCAAAGATGCCGAACGGTCGATACGGAGACGCGAACGGTAGGTATCAAATGAACGCGTTTCAAGGTCAAACAGGGTGTTTTACAAATAAACCCTGCCGTCACCGCAGGTAACGGCAGGGTTAAGCGATTTACCATAAAACCGTGAGACAAAAAGGGAAACCACCACAAAGGTGCCTGTCCCTTTTGTGGTGGAAATGGGTTTACTTGGAAAGTTCGTCGGCAAGCGATTCAATCTGGGCGCGCGACGTGTCGTTGAGCGAGCCCAGAACGGTCACCTTATTCTGCGCCAGGGTAATATCCTTCATGTCCTCGAGTTCCTTGGTCATCACCTTGGCGGCCGCAGGCGCCCAAGAGCCGGCCTCGACAAGTGCCACCGTGCGGTTCTGATAGGCGTGCTCGGCAAGCGCATGGATAAAAGTGCTCATGAACGGGAAGATCTCGCCCTGATAGGTAATGGAAGCGAGCACCAGGCGGTCATAGCGGAACGCGTCCTCAACGGCCTCGGCCATATCGTCGCGAGCCAGGTCAAAGACGGAGACCTTCTGGCCGCGGGCCTCGAGCGCAGATGCGAGCTCCTCGACGGCAGCCTTCAGATGGCCATACACACTCGCATAGGCGATCGTGATGCCCTCGTCCTCGGGCTGGTAGCTCGACCAGGTGTTGTAAGTGTCGAGGTAATAGCCCAGATTCTCGCTAAGAACGGGACCGTGGAGCGGGCAGATGATCTGGATGTCCAAATCGGCGGCCTTCTTGAGCACGGCCTGCACAAACTTGCCAAACTTTCCCACGATGCCAAAGTAGTAACGGCGCGCTTCGCAAGCCCAGCCTTCGGGATCCTCGATGTCGTTAGCACCGAACTTGCCAAAGCCGTCGGCACTAAAGAGCACCTTGTCGGTGGACTCGTAGGAAAAGAGCACCTCGGGCCAGTGCACGTTGGGAGCGCCGACAAACGTCAGGCTGTGACCACCCAGGTCGAGCACATCGCCCTCTTTGACGACCATCTTGCGCTCGGGGAAGTCGGTGCCAAAGTAGTTGACCATCATGCGGAAAGCGCCCATGCTGGCCACAATCTGCGCCTGGGGATAGCGCTCCATAAAGGTGGCGATACCAGCGGAGTGATCGGGCTCCATGTGATGGACGACCAGGTAGTCGGGCGTACGGCCATTGAGCACGGCATCGAGGTTGCCGAGCCACTCGTCGACAAAGCCAGCGTCAACCGAATCGGCGACAGCGATCTTCTCGCCCAGGATGACGTAGCTGTTGTATGCCATACCGTTCTCGGACACGTCGTACTGGCCCTCGAACAGGTCAATGTCGTGATCGTTGACGCCAATGTAGCGGATATCCTTGGTGATCTCCATCAGGCAAAGCCTCCTAGATAGACAAAAGAACTTGTCCATCATAGCACTCGCCTTCATAGCCACGGCTATCTGCTAGCATCCCTGCCGATTGTTATTGATGCGGAATATATCGCTTTTGACCTGCAAAAACTATATGCGAGGCTCTGCCGTGGTATGTCGAACGATGAGCTTGCCCGGAATACGAATGGCAACAGTCTTGCCCGTTGCTCCCGCCTTGGGAACCGCATGCTCGAATACCTCGCGTCCGCGCTGATGTAGATCGAATCGTACGGTCGTGAGCTCGTTATGCGCGACAAAGTCGTCGAGTGAGTCATCGACGCCCACCACGCTCACGTCCTCGGGCACACGCAATCCGCTGTCGCGCAACGCAGCGATCGCACCGTTTGCCATCTGGTCATTTGCCGCGTAAATCGCCGTCATGGTGCGGTCGTGCTCGGCCAGATATCTGCCGGCCTCGTAACCGCTGTTGGCAGACCAGTCGCCCTCGAGCGGCTCAGCCATTTTGATATGCCTGCGCTCGAGAGAATCTCTCCAACCAGCCCGGCGGAACTGTTCGTCGACCGAGAAGGACGGACCGCCGATAAAGCGAATTTGCTCGTGGCCCAGCTCAAACAGATGATCCATAAGCAGCAGAGAGCAGCCATAGTGGTCAGAGTCGACCGTGGTTACCCGCGGGTGAGCATACATGGTGACGATGACCGTGCCGATACCCGGCAGAGGCACAAACGTCTCAAAGTCGGGCGCCAGTCGGCTCATGCCGATGATGATGCCATCCACGGGCAGCGCTGCCATGCGACGAGTGGCCTCGGCAAGCGAAAACTCCTCGGTCTTGGACATCTCGACCAGTGTGATAGCACAACCGCGTTCGCGGGCCGCACTGGCAATGCCGTCGATCATCGTCAGATTACCGAACTTGGTGACGTCATTAACGCACAGCCCGACCGAATGGTAGCGGCCGTCGCGCAGCGAGCGACCGGCATAGCTCGGACGGAAACCGAGCTCCTGCATGGCTGCCTGCACGCGCTGACGCGTCTGCTCGTTCACGTTGGGCAATCCGTTGGCAACGCGCGAAACCGTCTGCTGCGAAACACCGGCAGCGCGGGCAACGTCGACCATGGAAACCGGACGCGAACCCGTGTCGTTGGAAGGGCGCCTTGCCACAAAATCACCTTCGCTCCTGTAGGAAGCCTAAATACCCCATGCGAAATTGCTGGTCACGCGGGAGGCTTTGTTGTCTATCGATAATGTTAACGTACTCTACTATACCTATCAGCAGTTATGTAACGCCCTCAACACCACCTGAATACCGTTCACGGCTCATTTTCGACCGATTGCAGGAAAGCGAAGAAGTCCGTGGTTCCAGGCTATGAGTACGTTAACATAAAACGTAAGCACACCGATACCATGATGGCCTGCGCTCCCGGAGCGCAGGCCATGGCGTCGTATTCGAAAGGACGCTCATGATTACCACAACTCCGTTCGGCGCCGCCCCCAGCGGCTCGCCGGTTACGGTCTATAACCTTGTTTGCGCAGGTGCCCGCGTGCGCGTCATGGACTATGGCGCGACCATCCTTAGCATCGAGGTTCCCGATGCCTCAGGCGATGTTGCCGACATCGCGCTCGGCTTCGATGCCCTCGATGGCTACTTCGACAATCCGGCGTGCTACGGCGGAACTATTGGCCCTTCGGCCAACCGAACGGATAAAGGCCAAATCGAGATTGCCGGCACGGTCTATCAGATGGCATGCAACGATGGTCCTGACAAAGCCAATAATCTGCACACCGACCTTGAACATGGCCTTCATAAGCGCGTGTGGAACGCCACAGTCGACGAGATTACCAACACGGTGAGTTTTACATGCAAGTTGGCCGACGGCGAACTGGGTCTCCCGGGCAACCGCACCTTTACCGTTGCCTATGTCCTGCAGGCAGGGCCAACGGGTGCCGCAGAGCTCACCTGCACGCAAAGCTGCGTTACCGATGCCGACACCTTCGTCAACATGACCAACCACACGTACTTCAACCTTGCGGGGCACGACGCCGGCACGGTTCTGGACCAGGTCGCGACTATCGACGCCGAGGCTTTCCTCCCCCAGCGCCAGGACAACATCTCTTCTGGCGAGGTTCGCCCCGTGGCCGGCACGCCATTCGATTTCCGCGCACCCAAGGCGCTCGGCCGCGACATCGAGGCGAACGACGAGCAGCTCAAGATTGCACGGGGCTTTGACCATTGTTTCTGCCTGGATGGCTTTACCCCCGACGCCGACCCGCGCCACGCACTGCGTTTGCAAGATCCAAACTCGCGCCGCACGCTCGACATCTTCGTAACCGCACCGGGCGCGCATCTGTATACCGGCAACTGGCTCAGCGATATCGACGCCAAAGACGGCTGCAGTTACGGTCCTCGCGACGGCGTCGCATTTGAGCCCGAGTTTTGGCCTGACAACAACCATCACACAAATTGGGCGCATCCCGCCTGCACGCCTGACCACCCGTTTAGCTCGACGATCGTCTACCGATTCTCGACGATTTGTTAACCCACCCTCGTCAAGGTGCAAGGGAGCAGCGTTATGACTCCCGCCTACTCCCTCGCACCTTGATATGTTTACGTGCTCATAAGCAAAGCCCGGTAACTCGGGATAACCAAGAAAGGATGACACCATGACCGCCCCCGACGAAAAGACACTCGCCACGCTCACCAAACTGTTTGAAGATGAGTTTGGCCCCATTGGCGACCGCCAGGTGCTCTTTGTGCACGCACCTGGGCGTTCCGAGATCAGCGGCAACCACACCGATCACGAGGGCGGCCACGTTATCGCCGGCTCGCTCGATGTCGCCGTCGACGGTATCGCCGTGGCAACCGATTCCAACAAGGTTCGCGTTGCCGACGAGGGCTATCCCACGTTTGAGATTGCGCTCGACACGCTGGATGTTCAGGAGTCCGAGAAGGGCACGTCCGCAAGCCTCGTGCGTGGTATGGCCCACGAGGTCGCAGCGCTTGGTGTTGAGCCCCACGGCTTCGACTTCGCCTTCACCTGCTCCGTCCCCTCGGGCGGTGGCCTTTCCAGCTCTGCCGCCGTCGAGGCCGCGTACGGTCGTGCCATGGAGACGCTTTGGGGCGCGCCCGCCATTGAGCCCGTCACGCTCGCTCAGATGAGCCAGCGCACCGAGAACAACTACTACGGCAAGCCCTGCGGTCTGATGGACCAGGCCGCCGTGTGCCTGGGCGGCCTTGCCTACATGGACTTTGAGGACCAGGCTCAGCCTAAAACCCAGAAGCTCGAGCTCAACTTTGAGGATCACGGCTATGCGCTCGTGCTCGTTAAAGTTGGCGCCGACCATGTGGCAGCTACCGACGACTACGCCGCCGTTCCGCGCGAGATGCAGGACGTCGCCGCCGAGTTTGGCAAGGCACGCCTGTGCGAGGTCGACGTTGCCGACTTTGACGCCAAGCTCCCCGAGCTGCGCGCCAAGCTCGGTGACCGAGCCTGCCTGCGCGCCGTTCACTACTGGTACGAGAACGGCCTGGTCGACAAGCGCTGGGCAGCTCTGAACGCCGGCGACATTGACCAGTTCCTGGTCCTGACGCGCGAGTCCGGCGCCAGCTCCGCCATGTACCTGCAAAATGTCGTTGCCAAACTGGGTTCCGAGCAGCCTTCCATGTATGCCCTGGCGCTGGCCGAGCACGTGCTCGACGGCCGCGGCGCCGTCCGTATCCACGGCGGCGGCTTTGGCGGCACCATTCAGGCCTTCGTGCCGCTCGATCTGGTCGACACCTTCATTGCCAAGATGAACGGCTGGCTGGGCGAGGGCTCTGCCCGTCACTACGCCATCTCTGACAAGGGGGCTTACGCGGCATGGCTGTAATGACCGACGTGCGCGAGGTCGCGCAGAACCTGATCGAGTACGCTATCCACCGGTCGATGATCGGCCAGGACGATCGCATCTGGGCATACAACACCATTTTGGAGTGCATCGGCGCCACGGGTCCCGCACTCGACATGGCTTGGGCGCTCAAGACCGAGAAGATTTCATTCTTGCACCCCGATACCCTGCCCGACTTCGACCTTGAAGGCACGCTTGTCGTGCTTTCCGAGGCCGCCGTTGCCAACGGTGCTGCCGAGGACACGGCGTCGGGCCGCGACCGCATCGCCATGCGCATCATGGGCGCGCTCATGCCGAGGCCTTCGGTTGTAAACGAAGAGTTCAACGGACGTATGGGCGTCAACGAGCCCCGCGCCGCGACCGACTGGTTCTACGGTCTGTGCTGTGACGCCGGTTACGTGCGCCGCGCCGCCATCGCGCGCAATATCAAATGGAGCACCCCCACCAACTGGGGTGCCCTGGAGATCACTATCAACCTGTCCAAGCCCGAAAAGGACCCGCGCGATATCGCCGCAGCCGGTGCGGCCAAGAACACGGGCGAGAAGTATCCCGCCTGCCAGCTCTGTATCGAAAACGAGGGCTATCCGGGACGTTCTGCCACAGCCGACGGCGGCGCCCACCCCGCCCGTCAGAACCTGCGCATTATCCCCATCCAGCTCAACGGCGAGCGCTGGGGCTTCCAGTACAGCCCGTACGCGTACTTTAACGAGCATTGCATTGCCATGAGCTCCGAGCATCGTCCGATGCACGTGGACCGCAAGAGCCTCTCCTGTTTGCTCGACTTTGTGGACCTGTTCCCGCACTACTTTATCGGCTCCAATGCCGACCTGCCCATCGTGGGCGGCTCGATTCTGTCGCACGACCATTTCCAGGGTGGCGCGCACGAGTTCCCCATGATGCACGCCGCCGAGGTCTCGCAGTTTAGCGTGCCCGGTTTTGACCAGGTCAGCGGTACTGTGCTGCAGTGGCCGCTTTCGGTGCTACGACTGCGTTCGCACGACCGCGCCCAGTTGCTCGATGCTGCTGAGAAGATTATCCTGGCATGGCGCGAGTGGACCGATGAGTCGGTGGGCGTCATCGCGCACACAGCCGATGGCATGGCGCACAACACCGTGACGCCCGTCATCCGCCGCGTCGACTCCCGCGGCAACGCCGGCGGCGAGATCTACGAGGCCTACCTGGCGCTTCGCTGCAATATCACGACCGACGAGCATCCGCTGGGCGTGTTCCACCCGCATGCCGAGTATCACCATATTAAAAAGGAGAACATCGGCCTGATCGAGGTCATGGGCCTGGCCATTTTGCCGCCGCGCTTGGTTCCCGAGCTCGGCGCTGTCCGCGAGCACCTGCTAGCGGCCAAAGCCGATGCCAGCTACGACCTTGCCAGCGCGCTCGAGGGCGACGACCTTTGCCGCAGCCACGCC
Source organism: uncultured Collinsella sp. (assembly GCA_902464485.1). GTDB lineage: Bacteria > Actinomycetota > Coriobacteriia > Coriobacteriales > Coriobacteriaceae > Collinsella. The sequence goes on from CABQJJ010000003.1 coordinate 64,297, forward strand.
GCATGGGCCGAAGATGTTTTTGCCCGCCGCGCCGACGAGCTTACGGCGGACAACGCCATCGATATCCTGCACGAGGAGGTCGGCGTGGTGTTTGGCCACGTGCTCGACAACGCCGGCGTCTTTAAGTGGGACGAGGCCGGCCGCGCCGCCCAGCAGCGCTTTATCGACTCACTGTAATGATCCCTTGGGGACGGAGGAAAACGGATCATTTCGTCTTCAAGACAACGGCGCCCGCCGGCAACATCGCCGACGGGCGCCGTTTTATTGGCTAGTCATTGGGAACGTTCTTAAACGACTAGTCGTTGGGGACGTTCTTGTTTGACTAGTCATTTAAGAACGTCCCCAATGACTACTTGCGACCAGGGCAACGTCGATGTTTTGGCAACGACAGACACTGTGACCCAATCCGAGGGCACTAAAAAGATAGGAGCCCCCGCTCGTGACCGCGGGTCGGGGCTGCGGCAATGATGTTGAAGTGCCATAGGCGCAGCCGCGCCGCAACGAGGTTGGGAGGCTCCCATGCCAAAGTATTCTACCGCGTTCGGGATGGACGTCCACCTGAGGTCGACCACCGTCTGCGCCCTCGACGCGGACACCGGCGAGGCCGTGACGAGGAGGTTCCCCGGCAACCCCTGGGGCGAGATCGCCGGGTGGATGGATGGGTTCCCCGGGCCGTCGCTCGCGGCCTACGAGAGCGGCTACCTCGGCTTCGCCCCGCAAAGGGAGCTCGCCGGGCTCGGCGTCGAGTGCGTCGTCGCCGCGGTCTCGAAGATCCCCAGGTCGGCCGCCGACTCGGCCTCCAAGAACGACAGGAACGACGCCGCCAGGATGGCCAAGGCGATACTCGCCCACGACATCTCCCCCGCATGGGTCCCCTCCCCCGAGGTCGAAGGCATCAGGGACCTCGCCGGCGCCTGCGACGGAGCGACCGCACGCCTGGCGACCGCCAAGCAGCGGCTGCTCGCCTTCCTCGCAAAGCGAGGGTTCGTCTACGGCGGCACCACGCCCGCCGGCAACCCGAGGAAGTACTGGACCTACGACTTCCTGAGGTGGCTCGACAAGGTCAGGCCGGAGGACGATGGCGGGGTTCGGACGCTCGCCGCCCTGAGGAACGAGGTCGAGGCCGCGGCGGAGGCCCGGGCGGACCTGCTCTCCGAGTACAGGGCGGCCGTGGATGCCAGCCCGATCGCCGCGGAGGCGGCCGCCCTCCAGTCGATCAAGGGCTGCGCCTTCGCGCTGGCCGCCGCCTTCGCGTCCGAGGTCGGCGACTTCACGAGGTTCCGCTCCGGAAGGCAGGTCACGGCCTACTTCGGCCTCGCGCCGAGCCAGAGGCCGAGTGGCGACTCCGTGCGGCTCGGAGGCATCAGCGGCGCGGGCAACGCGCTCGTGAGGAAGCTGGCCGTTGAGGGTTCATGGTGCTACGCCGCGGCACGGCACCAGCCGAAGCTCATGCCAAGGGACACGGGCGTGCCCCTCGAGATAAGGATGCACGGGAGGAAGGGGTCCGAGCGGCTCCTGCGGCGGCGCGAGGAGATGCTCGCCCGCGGCATGCCCGCGGCGAAGGCCAACGCGGCCACCGCGGCCGAGCTCGTGAGGTGGCTCTGGGCCCTCGGCATGATGTGCCGGGAGGGCGCGGAATAGAAATAGCCCCCGTCCCGGCGAGCCGGGCGGCCTTCGGGGATACCCCCTATTTCGCTGTGCGCGCGGAGCCCTCCGCATGCGCCTCGACAGACTTGGGGAACCCCCGCCGAAGGAGAGGATTGCGGGCCGCCAGAGCGGTATCCGCGGATATGAGACTGAGCCGAAGGCGTCGACGACATGCCGGGGGCGGACCGGGACGGGTTCAACGGCAGGCCCCGCCGACCGATTGCAAGCGGTCGGCGGGGCCATTGTGGCTCTTGACAGCGGATTGGGTCATATGAGCGAAAACCCGCCAGAGCGAGCAAGGTGCCTTGAAGCGAGGCGGCATTGACCTTCTGGTCATGCCGCCGAAGCTGAAAGGCAGATTGCCGCTCTGGCGGGTTTGCAGCGTCGGCCGGTCCGCCGTTCGGCAGAACGGCGGAACCTGAGGTGCAACGTCGAGCCGTTACGGCGTTTGATAAAACGCCAACCCTACAGTTCAGTCACGACAACGCTGTTGTAGACCTCGTCCCATTTCTCCATAACCAAATGCCCGGTCTTGGGATCCATGGCGTTGAGCTTGCCGCAGGCATTGGCGGTCTTGAGCACCGTGGCATCGTCGGCACCAGCAGCAATGGCATGCGCGAAGCCGGCGATGGTCGAGTCGCCGGAACCCGTCGCGTTCACAGCCGCAATCGCGGGCGTCTTGGCGCGAAACGCGCGACCCTCATGGAAGCCCACCGAACCGGCAGCGCCCATCGAAACGACAACCCAGGGAATACCGGCAAAGCGGCCGTCGGCGGCAAGTGCCTCGCGCAGGGCATCGACGTCGTCGGTCGTAAAGGACGTACCCAGCAGGCCGTTAATCTCGGTCAGGTTGGGCTTTACGAGCTCGGGCTTGGCGTCGGACTCCAACGCGGCCTCCAGCGATGCGCCCGAGGTATCAAGCAGCACCTTGGCGCCCGCAGCCTCGGCAATCTTGACGAGCTCGGCATAGTAGCCGGCATCGACGCCACGCGGCAGCGAGCCCGAAAGCGTCACGACGTCAGCCTTCGCAGCGAGCTCGGCAAACTTGGTCGTAAAGGCCTCGAGCTCGGCCGGGGCGATCTGCGGGCCGCTCTCGAGCAGCTCGGTCTGATTGCCCTCGTGCAGAATATTCAGGCAGATGCGCGTCTCGCCGGTAATGGGCACAAAGTCGTTCTTGACGCCATCGGCATCCATGAGCTCGGCCATATAGGCACCCATGTGACCGCCAAGTAGGCCGGTCGCGAGCACGTCGTCGCCCAGCTGCAGCAGCACGCGGCTCACGTTGAGGCCCTTGCCGCCAGCGGTCTTTTCGGGCGTCACGCGGTTGACGTCGTCGATGACCAGCTTATCGAGCTGATAGCGCGTATCAATCGACGGATTCATGGTAACGGTCAGAATCATATTGAACTCCTGTTTCCGGGGCGGCCTGCGCCACCCCAAACATGCGATAACTCGTTAAAGAATCTCAATCTCAAAACCGCGGGCAACAGTCTCCCCCGGCTTAGCTACCAAGCAGCCACGCTTGTGCTCCAAGATATCGTCTTCGTCAGAGCAGGTAGACAAGCCGCCCCACGGCTCGACGGCCACAAAGTCGCCCTCGGGCTTGCTCCACACAATCAGGTACGGCATATCGGAAAACGTCAGGCGCACGCCCTTGTCCTCGGTTTTCTTGGTCAGCGTAACCACACGGCTCTCGAGCACATCAAAGATGGTCTCGGCGAAGTCGAAGAGCTCATGGGTAAGCGGCAGATCGTGGCCGACCATCGGGTTCTTGCTACGGTGCTCGACATCGATCAGGCCTGTGGAGGGAACAGCGCTGCAAAGCTCGGCCGCCTCACGCTGATCGAAACGAAGTTCATAGTCGTCGTAGGACTCGTCCTCGTCGAGCGGGCATTTAAAGCCAGGGTGGCCACCCACAAAAAACGGCATGTCCTCGGTGCCCTCATTGGTCACCTCGTACGACACGGTCACCTTAGCCGCATCGATCGTGTAGCGGGCAACGATCTTAAACGGATACGGATACTGTTCGAGCAGCTCGGCGTGGTCGGCAGAGCTTAGGCTCAGCGCAACCATGTTGTCGCTCTGTTCCTCGAGCTTCCACTCCTGTTTGCGCGCAAAGCCGTGGCGGGCGAGCTTTACCTCGCGGCCGCTCATGGTCATTGCGTGACCGTCACGAAGGCCACCGCAGATCGGGAAGCAAATGGGTGCCTGGCCCGACCAGACCGCCGGGTCACCCTGCCACAGGTACTCACGGCCGTTGGCCGCAATAGAAGTGAATGACCCGCCCGCCGTGCTCAACGCCACGCGAATCAAACCGTTATCAAGAACAAACTCCATAGGAGCCTTCCCTTTCGTACGCCAGCCCGCCGAGTCAGTGGGGCTGATAGAAAACCGGCCCGCGCCCCCTCACAGAAACGCGAGCCGTCAACGGACTAGTAAATTACGCCGGATACCCGCTAGTCATGGTATTCGCCGCGGTCCCACTTCTCGAGGAACTCGTCAAAGAAGTGCGGGTCAGCCTGAGCCTCTGCATCGGCCTTGTTGCAGGCGTCGATCTTGGCGATCAGAGCATCGTGCTCGGGAGTCTTCTCATAGGGCTCCTCCAGGAAGGCGAGCATAATATCTGCCATCAGGAACTCGCCGGTAATCTTGCCGCCAAAGCCCACGATGTTGGCATTGAGCTCGCGACGGGCATAGAGGGCAGAGGTCATGTCGCGAACCAGGGCGCAGCGGGCGCCGGGAACCTTGTTGACGGCGTTGGTGATGCCGATGCCGGTGCCGCACAGGGCCACGCCAAAGCCGGCCTTGCCGCTGGCAACAGCCTCGCCGACACGCTTGCCGTAGATGGGGTAGTGGGTGCGGGTGTGGCTGTAGGTGCCGCAGTCGAGCACCTTGTAGCCAGCCTGCTCCAGGCGGTCGGCCAGGTAGATCTTCTCGTCCGTAACGATATGGTCACAACCGATTGCGATGGTCTTCTTCATCAGAACGTCCTTTCGTCTGAATTCACAAGTTGAGATAGAAGTTCGAGTTCTCGGTGGCTCTCGTTAGGCCATCTTGTTAAGCATGTCGACACGGATCTGGTGACGACCGCCGGCGTACTTGGCACGCAGGAACTCGCGGGCAATCTTCTTGGCGACCTCGGTGCCCACAACGCCCGGGCCCATGGTGACCATGCGCGAACCGTTGTGCTCGCGGGTCATGTAGGCGGAACGCTCGTCGGAAATGTTAGCGACGACCATACCCTTGATCTTGACGGCGGCCATATAGGAGCCGACGCCGTACTTGTCGAATGCAAAGCCCTGGGAATCCTTGTGCTCCAGCAAGTCCTTGGCAACGGCGGTCGCGGAATCGACAAAGTCCGCGGCAGGGGTCTCGGAATAGTCGACGACCTCGTGACCGTCGGCGATGAGCATCTCCTTGATGGACTCCTTCATCGACATACCGTCGGCATCGGAAGCGATTACAACCCTCATGACATCCTCCTTGAGAGATACGCAGGTGCGTAGTTTCTGTTTGGAAGTGTTGAATCGCGTTCAGGTCCGGGCATCTGAATATGCGGTTCTTCACTGTTCATGTTTATTTGAACACATTCGAACATCGACTGCAACAATTATTTGTTTATCTCTGTTCTTTTTTGAACAAATACCGCTCGCGGATGATTGCTGACCGCTTGGGATTGGGAAAAGCCCAGCCTGCCACGTATTCAACAAACAAAAAGGGCGGCCGAGAACGCATCTCGGCCGCCCTTCGGCGGTATGCCCCGGTATATACAGCTGTTTTAGTTACTCGGACTGCCCACCCTTTTTGGTGTGCTTGGACGGAGCACTCAGAAAACGGCCCGTCAAATAGCTCGCTGGACCGGAAATATCGATTCCCAGCAACGTGTGCCCCAGCCACAAAAACGCTGCGAGCACCAGCAATGGGATAACGCACGAGGTCACGATCATCACGATGACGCCTTCGATCAGATCGGTCACCTGCTGCACAATTTCATCGGTCATCTGCTTGGCACCACTGGTTACCGACGTGACCAGGCTCGAGGCGCCATCGGCAAGCTGCTCAAGCACATTCTTGGACTCTGTGGACTCGGTCTTTTTCTTGCTTGCATTGGAGCTGTCGCTATCTGCCGCACCCGCAGCGTCGGCCGCCTTTTGCTCGGCCGCCTCGATGCTCACTCGATACGTTTCGTCGACCTTTTGCGACACCCATACGCTTGCAGGCACCAAGGCCATTCCGATCATGGCGACCACCAGCACGCGAGTCGCCACGCGGCGCAGGACGGCGCTCGTACTCCAGCGCCCATGAACGCCAAGTGAGATCGCGAAGAGCGCCAGCGCAAACGGGATCAGGATGCCTAGGCCAACCGACCACAAAATGGTCAGCAGATATTTCTCGAGGTAGAGCACGGCAAGCACGATGCCCAAGTTACCCGAAAGCTGTGCGAGCTGCTCGGCAACCGGCGTTCCCGTATCACCCGGCAACGCAGTGATGCCCGCAGACAGCGCCACGCACGAGGTCGTGAGCGCCAGTACGTTACCTTTCTTTTGATCGATGACCTCGATGGTGGAGTCCCAAGTTTTGGTATCGGCGAAATGCGGACGAGCTACAAAGCCCGACAGCAGCGCCAGTACCACGAGCGCAACGATAAAGCCAATCTGCAGCTTTTTGTTTGCGCACACGACATCGGACAGGCTGGGCTGCAGCTCGGTTACCGTCGTGTGCTCGGTTATCTGGACAGGACGCCCATGAGCCATCTCGTGCGCGTCTCTTTTTTGTATTGACCCGTTATCCGGCATTTGGATACCTCCTCAGTCCGGCGTTTAATGCGAAAGGAAGTATACCCACCGAGCAAAAATCGAACGGGAGAACGCGCGACGGGCTGTCGACCCCCATTTCGCCGCAACCTAGATAGGTGGGATACAGAAAAACCCTGCCGCGGATAGCGGCAGGGTTTTTGGAAGGGGACGAGGTTGTGAGGGTTCGTTAGGCGAGCTTAGCCTCGAGTGCGGCGATGCGCTTGTAGGCATCGATGGTAAAGCGGGTCTGCTTCTCCAGGATCATAGTGGTCATGAGAGTGTCCTGAGCGTGAGCCATGATGAAGGTCATCTCCATCTCGCCGCCGCCGGCCTCCTGCGAAAGCAGCTTGGTCTGCGTGTCGTGGGCGCCGATAAGTGCATCGCTGGCATCCTTGTGCAGCTGTTCGGCCTTCTCAAAATCACCCTCGCGAGCAGCATCGAGTGCTGCAAGCAGATCGGTCTGGGCGTCACCTGCGTATGCGACAATCTCGAATCCAACCATCGAGATTTCTTCTTTGGTTGCCATATTGCGTTCCTTTCACATATGAACCAATGGAGAGCATCGCGTCCGGGCATACGCGCTGCGCTTTGTATGACAGAAACAATAACATTCAAACAAAAAAGAACAATACAAACCGTTATTTCGAGCCGTGAACGGTCTATTTTCACCCGTGAACGGTTTTCAAACCATTTCGAACAATATCAAACATGATTAGCAGAAACCTAAACAGGACCGCACCCTAACGCAAATCGCGCACCGTATCGCCCTCTACGAGCACACCGGGGATCAGCATGTGCTCCACGCCAGACGCACCTCCCTCGGCGCCGGCAATCTTGTCGACCGCCCACATGCCGACGCGCTTGTTGTCAAAGCGCACCGTAGTCAGGCGACGATCGGGCACGATATCGCCCAGGCTGTCATCAACACCCACCACGCTCACGTCCTCGGGCACGCGCTTTCCGCGCGACTCGAGCCCGCGAATGCAGCCGTAGGCCATGGCGTCGTTAGAAGCATAAATGGCCGTACAGGTCGGATCGTCCGCCAGAGCCTGACCGGCAGCATACCCGCTCTGCGCCGTCCAATCGCCACGGACGAGCCGCGGCGGCTCAATACCATGCGCGCGCAATGTCTCACGCCAGCCCTCCTCGCGTTGCATGCCCGAAAGCGAGCGCTCGGGGCACGAGATAAAGTGCACGGTCTTGTGCCCCTGCCCCAGCAAGTACTCGACAACCTGGCGCGAGCAATCGAACTGATCGTTATCAACCGTCGAGCACAGCGGGTGCTCCAGCATGGTAACGAGCACCGTCTGCATACCGGGCAGCGGCTCAAAGGTGCCAAAGTCCGCCGGCATGCGGTTCATGATCACGACCATGCCGTCCACTGGCAGTGCGCTCATGCGCGACGATGCGCTCTCGAGGGTATACGGATGCCCGTCTACTTTAGTGAGGGTAATGGCGTAGCCATGTTTGTCGGCCGCGGCGGCAAAGCCCTCCATACGGTCGAGGTTGCCGGTACCGGTAATGTTGAACATGGCGACACCGACGGTCTTGAACTTGCCGCGACGCAGCGAACGGCCGGCAAAGTTTGGACGATACCCCAGCTCGCGCATGGCGGCACGCACGCGCTCCTTGGTCTCGGGGCGCACGCTGGGCGAATCGTGCACGGTGCGCGAGACCGTCTGCTCCGAGACGCCCGCGAGACGCGCTACGTCCTTAACGGAAACCGATTTTTTAACAGCGGCCATAGGTCGATCTTTCTATGTCAACGATGCCATTGATGGCATCCTACGCAGTTATTTTGAACACTTTCAAGTATATCTAACGCCTCCTCCGCCATACGCTCACCACCCAAAACCTACCGTTCACCGACAATCCCGCTTCCACGAACGGCTTTTGTCGCCCAAATGTTAACGTTGCCATTGTGCAAACACAGAGCCACCGGGCGGCTCAAACGTTTACGCATAAGGAATCGACGGTTCGCAGGCACAGGAACCACCGGTTCGCGTCTTTTTTGTGTCGCAAAATGGCAACGTCAACATTTTGGCAACCGAACGCCAAAAGCTACCATCGTTGCCAACCCACCGACTCTTAGGAGCTTTGCATGGAGCAACTCATCGCCATCATCGAAAAGGGCCAGCCCTTTTTCAACGCGATCGCCCGCAACAAGTACCTCAAGGCGATCCGCGACGGTTTTATCTCCGTCATCCCCATCATCATCTTCTCGTCCATTTTCTGCCTGGTAGCCTCGGTCCCCAACATCTGGGGTTTCTACTGGCCCGATGACATCAACAACGCCCTGTGGAAGTGCTACAACTACTCCATGGGTATCCTGGCCATCGCCTGCGCCGCCACCACTGCCAAGCACTTCGCCGACGCTCAGAACCGCGATCTGCCCAAGAACAACCAGATCAACTTCATCTCGTGCATGTGCGCGGCCATCATCGGCTTCCTGCTCCTTTCGAGCGACACCATCGCCACGGACGCCGCCAGCGGCTTCAACACCACCTACCTTGGTTCCAAGGGCCTGCTGACCGCCTTCATAGCTGCGTTTGTGACCGGCATCATCTACAAGTTCTTCATTAAGCGCAACATCACCGTCAAGATGCCCGAGCAGGTTCCGCCCAACATCTCGCAGACCTTTAAGGACATCATCCCCTTCTCCGTCTGCATCACCGTCTTTTGGGTCTTCGACATCGTCTTCCGCGCTGCCTTTGGCTTCTGTTTTGCCCAGGGCGTCATCCAGGTGTTCCAGCCCCTGTTCACCGCTGCCGACGGCTACATCGGCCTCGCTGTGATTTACGGCGCTATGAGCCTGTTTTGGTTCGTCGGCGTCCACGGCCCCTCGATCGTCGAGCCCGCCATCGCCGCCGCTCTCGTTGCCAACATGACCGACAACCTGGCTGCGTTCCAGGCCGGCCAGCACGCTTCCGCTGTCCTGACCCAGGGTGCCCAGTACTTCGTCGTCTGCATGGGCGGCACCGGCGCCACGCTCGTCCTGGTCTTTATGTTCTGCTTCCTGGCCAAGTCTCAGGAGATGCGCGCCGTCGGTAAGGCCGCCATCGTCCCGGTCTGCTTCGCTGTCAACGAGCCGCTGCTGTTCGCCGCGCCCATCGTGCTCAACCCCGTCTTCTTTGTCCCGTTTGTCTTTGCCCCGATCGCCAACATCTGGATCCTCAAGATCTTTATCGACTTCTTGGGCATGAACGGCTTTATGTACACCCTGCCTTGGACTGTCCCCGGCCCCATCGGCACCATCATGGGCTTGGGCTTCCAGCCGCTCGCCTTTGTGATGCTCGCCATCATCCTGGTCGTCGACTTTGCCCTGTACTACCCGTTCTTCCGTGCCTATGACGCCCAGAAGTGCGCCGAGGAAGCCGAGATCTCCCAGGAGGAGCTCGCCGCCAAGAACGCCGAGAAGGCCGCCAAGCTCAACGATGCCTTCCAGGGCAGGGCTGACGCCAAGAGCGTTGCCGCCGGCGCCGCTGCCGATGCCGTGAAGGCCGACGCCCCCGCCGCTTCCGCAGCACCCGCTGCCGAGGCAACGACCGCCAGCGACCTCAACGGCAAGCGTGTGCTCGTGCTCTGCCAGGGTGGCGGCACCTCGGGCCTGCTCGCCAACGCGCTGGCCAAGGCTGCCAAGGAGCGCGGCATTAACCTCGAAACCGCCGCCGAGGCCTATGGCAACCACGTGGACATGCTCCCCGACTTTGACCTGGTCGTCCTGGCCCCGCAGGCTGCCAGCTACCTGGCCGACCTGCAGAAGGACTGCGAGCGCGTGGGCAACAAGTGCGTCGCCTGCCGTGGCAAGCAGTACATCGAGCTCTCCCAGAACGGCGACAAGTCTCTCGCCTTCGTCTCCGAGCAGCTTTCGAAGTAAGTAACGCTCAGGGCCAGCCGACCATCCAAGAGCGGCTGGCCCTTCGATTTAGACGATTGGATCATCATGTCCGTTAACCCTGCTGGCGTCACCAACCCGCCTGCGCAGTTTCCCGAGAACTTTGTCTTTGGCGGCGCCACTGCTGCCTACCAGGTAGAGGGCGAGACCCGCACTCACGGTAAGGGCAAGGTTGCCTGGGACGACTTCCTGGAGGCCCAGGGCCGTTTCTCCCCCGATCCCGCTTCGGACTTCTACAACCAGTACCCCGTCGACCTGGAGCTGTGCGAGGAGTTCGGCATCAATGGCATCCGCCTCTCCATCGCCTGGAGCCGCATCTTCCCCAACGGCACCGGCGAGATCAACCCCGAGGGCGTTCAGTTCTACCACGACCTCTTTGCCGAGTGCCACAAGCACCACGTTGAGCCGTTCGTCACGCTGCATCACTTTGACACGCCGCTGTCCCTCTTTGAAAAGGGCGACTTCCTCAACCGCAAGACCATCGACGCCTTTGTGGACTTTGCCACCTTCTGCTTTAAGGAGTACGCCGACCAGGTGACCTACTGGTTCACCTTTAACGAGATCTGGGCCGACGCCTCCAACACTTACATCGAGGGCACCTTCCCCGGTGGTGTCAAGGCGCATCTGGCCGAGGCTTTCCAGTGCGAGCACAACATGATGCTTGCCCACGCCAAGGCCGTGCTGGCCTTCCACAATGGCGGTTTTAAGGGCAAAATCGGCGTCATCCAGTCGTTGGAGTTTAAGTACCCGCTCAACGAGAACGACCCCGCCGACATCAAAGCCGCCAACAATGAGCACGTGTTGCAAAACCAGTTTTTGCTCGACGCCACCTTCCGCGGCGACTACGCGCCCGACACCCTCGAGTGCGCCAACCGCCTGGCTGCCGTCTCGGGCGGCACCATCGAGATCCTAGACGAGGACCTTGAGATTATGCGCGAAGCCGCGCTCTACAACGACTACCTGGGCGTTAACAACTACCAGTGCCGCTTCCTCAAGGCTTACGACGGCGAGAACGACCTGCACCACAACGGTACGGGCGAGAAGGGCACCGGCCGTTGGCGCGTCAAGGGTATTGGCGAGCATGTGAACAAGCCTGGCATCCCCACCACCGACTGGGACTGGATCATCTATCCCGAGGGCCTGTTCGACCTGCTCGTCTACATTAAGCAGCGCTACCCCAACTACAAGCAGATCTTCATTACCGAAAACGGCATGGGCTACAAGGACCCCTACAAGGACGGTTTTGTGGACGACCAGCCGCGCATCGACTACATCGAGCAGCACCTGCGTTGGCTGCTCAAGGCCATGGAGGTGGGCGTCAACGTGGGCGGCTACTTCCTGTGGAGCCTGCAGGACCAGTTCTCCTGGACCAACGGATACAACAAGCGCTATGGCTTCTTCTACGTTGACTTTGAAACCCAGAAGCGCACGCCCAAGGCAAGCGCCTACTGGTATAAGCACGTGGCGCAGACCCGTCGTCTGGACTAGCGGCTGGCGGGGCTGCCCGCCCACACAACCTGTCCCCATTTCTCAGCCGGGGGCGGCACGTCACACAGCGCGCCGCCCCCGGCCTTTTTGGGCGGACCGTGCCGCACGTTTGTCTCAATCTGTAACATCTAGCCGAGTTTTTCGTTCCTAGCTGTTACAGATCGAGATGAACGCACAGGCCAAGCCGAAAATCTAAATCTGTAACACGAAAACCGGTTTTGAACGTCTGGTTGTTACAGATTGAGATGAACGAGCCGAGCACGTCTACGCCCGTAGGTCTTTCACGCTGGAACGCTCGACCAACACGCCCGAAACGAGCGTACGGCTTCTGGAGCTCGGGGCTTCCAGACCTGCGACGACCTCGTTAAGCGCACGGATGCCCAGCTCGCGATGGCGAAACTTCACTGACGTCAGAATCGAGTTGGGGATCGTCTTGTAGAGCTCATCGTCGAAGCCGATCACGGACACGTCGTCGGGCACACTGAGCCCTTTGTCACGTAGAGCCACCATCACGCCGTTTGCCATGCAGTCGTTAGCAGCGAGGACCGCCGTGCAATCGGGTTTATCGGCAAGCACAAAGCCCGCGGCATAACCACTATCCGCATTCCAATCGCCTTGCAGAGGCTCGGGCGGCTCAATGCCACGCGCCTCGAGTGCCGCACGCCAACCTTTCATACGGCACTGGCTCGACAGCGACTCTTTCTTACCAGAGATGAAGTACACGTTCTTGTGCCCGCGATTCAAGAAGTACTCGCACGCCATGCGCGCGCCACCCTCTTGGTCGTCACTGACAGTGGAGCAGGTAGGATGTTCCATTGGTGTGATAATCACCGTCTTGAGGTCCTTCGGTGCCTCAAACGTATCGAAATCATCGACCATCTGGCGCAGGTTGAAAATCATGCCGTCGACGGGAAGTTGCGACATCCTACGCGCCGCTTCGGCAAGGGTCATCTTCTCCCCCGCCCGCTTTTTGATCATCGTGAGCGCAAAGCCTCGCTCTTCGGCGGCATCGGCAATACCGTCAATCATGTCCACGGCACCGCCCGACAAGTGAAACAGCACCACGCCGATGCACCCGTAACGGCCCAACTTGAGCGAACGCGCGGCGAAGTTGGTTCGAAACCCGAGCGCCTCCATTGCCGAATGGACCTTATCGCGTGTCGACTCTCGCACGCTATCGGGCTCGTTGATCACGCGCGACACCGTCTTGAGAGAAACGCCCGCGGCAATCGCCACATCGTTCATCGAGACGTTTTTCTTGTCCATCGTTGCCACTGCTTCTCCACTCGGTTCTCTATCACTTGTGTTTTGCGTTCTAGCATACACCACCTGCCCAACTGATAAATCAGCCGTTTATCGGACAATATCGACCGTTCACCTGTAAATCCTTGTTGCTCTTCCAAAAATGTCTTACGTTGTCATTAACGAAATGACAACGTTGTCATTTCGCAATGCCTTCCTTAAGCAGGAAGGTTTCCGGGCAGTCCTGACCATCCATCGACGACCAGTTCCATCCACATGCATCGCGCATCAAGCAGCAAAGGAGCTCTATGGACGCCATCGTAAAGATGCTCGAAAAGCATCAACCGTTCTTTGAGAAGATCTCGAGGAACATCTACCTCCAGGCCATTAAGGACGGATTCCTTGGGTGCATGCCCATCGTCCTCACCTCTTCGATCTTCCTGCTAATTGCCACCCTTCCTGGCGTAGTTGGCATCACGCTGCCCCAGCCGCTCATCGACTGGTGCAACAAGCTGTACAACTTCACCATGGGCGTCATGGGCATCATGGTTGCCGGCACCACCGCCAAGAACTTCACGGCATCCATGAACCGTCGCATGCCCGCCGGCAAAGTGCTCAACGACGGTTCCACCATGGTGGCCGCCCAGTGCAGCATGCTGCTGCTCGCAGTCACACAGTTCACCACCAAGCTCAACGGCTCCGAACTTTCGGTCTTCGACTGCACCAGCATGGGCACGCGCGGTCTGTTCTCGGCCTATATCGCCGCGTTTATTACCGTGTGGGTCTACAAATTCTGCGTCTCGCGCGATCTGACCATTAAGCTGCCCAAGGAGGTCCCGGGCGCCATCGCTCAGAACTTCCGCGACATCATCCCCTTTGGCGGCGCTGTCATCATCTGCGGCATCATCGATGTCGTCGTACGTAACCTCATAGGCGTTCCGTTCTCCGAGCTGCTCATCAAACTGCTCTCCCCGCTCTTTACCGCTGCAGAAACCTATCCTGGCCTCATCCTTATCCAGGCGGCCACCGCGTTCTTCTGGTTCATCGGTGTCCATGGCCCCTCGATTGTCCAGCCGGGCATCGACCCCATCCGTCTTGCCAACCAGGCCGAGAACTTGCAGGTTCTGCTGGCAGGCGGTCACCCCGCTCACTCCCTCACCTTTAACATGTCGCTCGTGGGTGAGTTCGGCGGCACTGGCGCCACGTTCATCGTGCCGCTTCTGCTGATTCTCTTTATGAAGTCCAAGCAGCTCAAAGCCGTCGGCAAGGCCTCGATTGTTCCTGTTGCCTTCGCCGTCAACGAACCGCTGCTCTTTGGCGCGCCGATGATCCTTAACCCCTACATGCTCATCCCCTTTGTTGCCGCCGGCTGCGTCAACGTGAGTGTTGCCAAGTTCTTTATCGATAACGTTGGCATGAACGGCTTCTCCTTCGTGGTACCTTGGGCCACCCCCGCCCCCATCGGCATCTTCATCACCACAAACTTCCAGCTTATCGCCCTGGTGTTTGTCGCGATCATCATCTTGCTGGACGCCATCATCTACCTGCCGTTCTTGAAGGCATACGATAAGCTGCTCTGCGACCAGGAGGCCGAGCGCGCCGCCGAGCTGGGTCTTGAGTCCGATGGTGCTGCCACCATCGCCGCCAGCACCTCTGCGCCCGCTGTCGAGCAGACTACCGCTTCCGTCGAGCCGACCGCCGCTGCCGCCGACAGCAAGCCTGTCGCCGATCAGCCCGAGCCCGCCGCCGACGCATCCGCTAAGAAGGGTGTCGACGGTCTGAAGGTCCTCGTCCTGTGCGCCGGCGCCGGCACCTCTGCCATGCTCGCCAACGCCATCAAGGAAGGTGCTGCGCAGACCGGAGAGAACATCGCTTCCTCCGCAGGCGCCTATGGCCAGCACACTGCCATCATGGATCAGTACGACGTTATCGTGCTCGCCCCGCAAGTCCGTAGCTACTACAACGACATGAAGGCCGACACCGATCGCCTGGGCATTAAGCTGCTCGCCCCGCGCGGTAAGGAATATATCGACCTTACTCGCGACCCCGCTGGCGCCATTAAGTGGCTCCGCGAGAACCTCGACTAGTTTCCTCCCTCTGTTGGTGCCCGGATCCCCTGTTCGGGCACCTCTCCCTATTCGAATCCCACAGAAAGGATGACTCATGACCAACCCCATGCAGTTCCCCGACGGCTTTGTGTTTGGCGGCGCCACTGCTGCTTACCAGGTTGAGGGCGAGACCCGTACGCACGGCAAGGGCAAAGTGCCCTGGGACGATTTCCTGGCAGCCCAGGGTCGCTTCTCCCCCGACCCCGCAAGCGATTTCTACAACAAGTATCCGGTCGATATCGACCTGTGCCAGCGCTTCGGCATCAACGGTATCCGCGTCTCCATCGCTTGGAGCCGCATCTTCCCCAACGGCACTGGCGAGATCAACCCCGAGGGTGTCGCCTTCTATCACGAGCTCTTTGCCACCTGCAATAAAGCCGGCGTTATCCCCTATGTCACGCTCGATCACTTTGATACGCCCGAGGCCTTTTACCAGAACGGCGGCGAGGGCTTCCTGACGCGCACGACGATCGACGCCTTTGTCGAGTACGCCAAGTTCTGCTTTGCCGAGTTCACCGAGGTCAAGCACTGGTTTACCTTTAACGAGATTCCCGCGACCGCCGAGGGCAGCTTTATCGTCGGCAACTGGCCGCACGGCGAGAAGTATCGCCTGGACAAGGCCTTCCAGCTCATGCACAACATGATGGTGGCCCACGCCAAGGCTGTCGTCGCCTTCCATGAGGGCGGCTTTGAGGGCGAGATCGGCATTGTCCAGAACCTGGAGCCCAAGTATCCCCTCGACCCCAACAACGCCGCCGACTGCGAGGCAGCTCGCATGGCCGACGTCATCAACAACCGCTGGGTACTCGACGCCACCTTCCGCGGCCACTATGCAGCCGACACCATGGAGGCTGCGACCAAGTTGGCCCATATCGCCGGCGGTGAGCTCGACGTCCGCGACGAGGACATCGCCGCGCTGACCGCTGCGCTCCCCTACAACGATTGCCTGGGCGTCAACACGTACAAGTGCCAGTTCCTGCGTGCCGCCGAGGGCGAAAACGACATCAACCACAATGGCACCGGCGACAAGGGCTCCTCGCGCTGGTTCCTCAAGGGCGTGGGCGAGGCATGCGTGCGCGAAGGCGTTCCCACCACCGATTGGGACTGGATCATCTATCCCGAGGGCCTCTACGACCTGCTGCTGCGCATTAAGAACGATTACCCCAACTACAAGAAGATCTACATCACCGAGAACGGCATGGGCTATAAGGACGACTTCGAGGACGGCTTTATCGACGATGCCCCTCGCATCGACTACATGCGTCAGCATCTCGCGTGGATCCTCAAGGCAATCGACGGCGGCGTAAACGTCGACGGCTACTTCGTGTGGTCGCTGCAGGACCAGTTCTCCTGGACCAACGGCTATAACAAACGTTACGGCCTGTTCTACATCGACTTTGAGACCCAGAAGCGCTATCCCAAGGCGAGCGCGTACTGGTACAAGAACGTCGCGGAGACCGGCCTGCTCATGGCCTAGTTTCCGCCGCATACCCCCTGTCGGCCGCATACGAATCCCTCCACGGGTTCGTATGCGGCCTATTTATTTTTTGCTCGGCTTGAACGAATCTTTTGTCTCAATCTGTAACATCTAGCAGGGATTTTCGACTCCAATTGTTACAGATTGAGATGAACGGGGGCACCCGGTTCGAAATATCTAAATCTGTAACATCTAAACGGATATTTCGCCCCTATCTGTTACAGATCAAGACAAAGATGATGGCTGGGTAGACAAAATCTCGATCTGTAACACCTAGTCGAGTTTTTGGGTCCTAGCTGTTACAGATTGAGACAAATGCACAGGACAATCTTCTCAATCTCGATCTGTAACATCTGGCTGATGATTTCGCCCCTACTTGTTACAGATTGAGACAATTTGATAGTGGAGTCCCCATTTACGTGTCATATTGCATAGCACTGACGCGCCGATTCCCCACAATGACAGAGGGCAAAGGTCCTCACGCAGCGATAGCTAGCAAATGATCTGCGTGTGCTCCTCGATGGCGACGCGGTCCTCGGCGGCGATACCCGGTTCGCACACCACGGCGTCCAAGCTGTCCAGGCGGCAGAAGGTGTAGAAGTCGCGCTTGCCGATTTTACTGGAATCAGCGATCAGGTAGCGCGAGTCTGCCTTGCTAAAGGCGAGCTGCTGGATACGGCCCTCGTCCATGTTGGACGTAGATACGTCACCGTCCAAGATACCGTTGGCACCGATAAACGCCGCATCGATGCCCAGTGCCCGCAGGGTATCCTCGGCCGTTGGTCCCACAAAAGCGGCGGTGCGGCGACGGTACATACCGCCCACGAGGCACAGGTCGCAGTCTTCGCGCGCCTCAAGCAGGTTAAACACCGAAAGCGAATTGGTCACAATGCGCAGGCGAAACGCCGGCAGCATCGAGGCCATCTGCTCCACCGTAGTACCCGTGCCCAAAAAGATGGTCGAGCCTTCCTCGATAAGCTCCACAGCATGGCGCGCAATCTGCAGCTTTTCCTCCGCATGCTTAGCGCGCTTTTCGCTGTGCGAATACTCGCGGCGCAACATAGCATGGGGACGGCCCTGTGCACTGCGGGCTCCTCCGTGCACGCGTTCAATCTCGCCCAGGCTCGCAAGTTCTTCGAGGTCGCGGCGAATCGTCATGTCCGAAACGCCCAGCGCATCCGAAATCTCCTTAACCGAGACCGTACCCTGCTCTTCGAGCAGCTGACGAACCTTATCCTGTCGCTCTGCCTTAATCACGATGAATCCTCGCCGTTCTTTGCGCGCATATCATTCAAACAGTAACGAACAAATTGTATCAGACTCGTACGCGTCAAAAATGAACGCCCGCACAGTTCCAATCATCACTTTTTTGAGAAAAATACCCCTGCTTTAGTGGGATGTAGTGATAATCTCGCCTGTTCGCGCTACAGTTTGTCCGAAATACCTCGATGTTAGGAACCAAATGATCACTTCCGAGCTTTTCGGCACCGCGCCGTGCGGTACTCCCGTTCATCGTTACACCCTCAACGGGCCCGAGATCTGCGTTCGCATTATGGACTATGGCGCCACCGTGCTTGGAATCGATGTGCCCGACATCCCTGGCAACGTGCGCGATGTGGTGCTGGGCTTCGATAAGCTCGAGGATTACTTTGACAACCCCGCCTGCTTTGGCGCGACCATCGGCCCTGTGGCCAACCGCACTGCGGGTGCCACGATCACCATTGACGGCACGGACTGGCATATGCTAGCCAACGAAGGCGTCAACAACCTGCACAGCGATCTTGAGCACGGCCTGCACAAGCGCGTGTGGGACGTTGAACTCGACGAGGCTCACAACGCCGTGCGCATGACCACCTCGCTTAAGGATGGCGAGCTGGGCCTGCCCGGCAACCGCACGTTTACGGCCGTGTTTACCGTTACGCGCACCGGCGTCTTTCGCATCGAGTATGGCTGCGAGAGCGACCGCGCCACCTACGTGTCCATGACCAACCACACATACTTTAACCTCGCCGGTCATAACGCCGGCATGGACTGTGAACACTTCTTTGTTGCCAACGCCGCTCACTACCTGCCCATTAACGAGCAGAACATTCCCACCGGCGAAATCGCTCCGGTCGAGGGCACGCCGTTTGACTTCCGTGAGCTGCGCCCCGTCGCACCCGGCATGGAGGCAGACGACCCGCAGATTAAGCAGGCCCGCGGCTACGATCACTGTCTGTGCATCGATGGCTATCAGTACGGCCGCAACCTGCGCTGCGCGCTGCATGTCGAGGAGATGTGGACCGGTCGTGAGCTGGATTATTACACCACCGCCCCGGGCGTTCAGCTCTATACCGGCAACTGGCTTAGCGACGAGCACGCCAAGGACGATGCCAACTATGACTGGGGCGCCGGCTTTGCTCTCGAGGCCGAGATGTATCCCGATACGCCGCACCACCCGCTGTTCCCACAGGGCATTGTGGGCCCGGGTCACCCCTACGGCAATGTGATTGAGTATCACTTTATGAGGCACTAAGGCCACATTGCAATCACAGACAGGAGTGCCCGCCGGCAACGTCGCCGGCGGGCACTTTTCCATCTAGCCGCGGTGACGATCTTAGACAGCTCGCCATTCAAGAATGTCACCGCAACTCGATACATCTCATCTTGGATGATTAGTGTCTTTAAAATGAGAAAAGCCGCTGGAACACTTGCACAGACTCACAATGTCCCGTATCATAGACAGCCGTTGACGCACGAATTGCATCAACCCATGGTCGCCAGCGTAGCTCAGTTGGTAGAGCACCGCTCTCGTAAAGCGGGGGTCACCGGTTCGAGCCCGGTCGCTGGCTCCATTACACAAGACAGCCGCCTACGGGCGGCTTTTTTATTGCCAGATTGAGTTCCATGCAGCTCGCACGCGTCAGCGTATTTCCCTTGATATAACCCATTTCGATGCAAATAGGCCTCGCCTATCGTGATTTCCCTAGGGAAATACGACAAGCGAGGCCCAATCGTGATTTCCCCAAGGGAATCACTTTGATGCGAGCCCAGTCGTTTAGCAGCTACTCGTTAAAGGCATTACCCACGCTCTGACCGCCCACATACGTCTCGACAAGCGTAAGATCGGGATTAAAGACGACGAAGTCGGCATCGCGGCCAGGCATAATACTGCCGCATTTATCTTCGACATGAGCGGAGCGTGCCGGCACCTCGGTCGCCATGCGAATAGCGATATCTGCGCTCGCAAGGCCCCAATCGACAATGTTCTTGACACCCTGCGCCAGCGTAAGCACCGAACCGGCAATAGCGGAGCCGTCGGCAAGCCAGCACAGGTTGTCCTTCATGACAACATCCATACCGCCGCTGGTGTACTTGCCTTCGGGCATGCCGCCGCAGCCCAGGCAGTCGGTGATGAGCACCGTGTGCTGCCAACCCTTGGCTTGCAGCAGCGCCTTGATGGCGGCAGGCTTCACGTGCTTGCCGTCGCAGATAATCTCGGCATAGGTGTTGGGCGTGGCCATGGCAGCACCCACAACGCCGGGCTCGCGATGGTGCAGGCCTCGCTGGCCGTTATAGGTATGCGTAAAGCAGCTGGCACCGGCGTTGATGGCGGCGGCGCACTCGTCGTAGGTAGCGTCGGAGTGACCGATGCAAGTCACCACGCCCTTGGCGCTCAGGGCGGCTGCATAGGCAACAGCCCCATCACGCTCGGCAGCCATGGCGCTCTTGACGATGCGGCCACCAGCGGCCTCCTGCCACTCGTCAAAGACCGTTTCGGACGGATCAATCAAATAAGCGGGGTTCTGAGCACCCACGTGCTTCATGGTAAAGAACGGGCCTTCGAGATAAATACCTTGAATGCGGGCACCGCAGAACTCCGGTCCGCGCTCCTCATCGGCCTGAGCAATTGCCGTACAAGCGTCTTTAATCTGTTCAACGCCATCGGTAAACGTCGTGGGAAGCCAACTGGTGGTACCGCGGCGAGCGAGCTCGGTCGAGCTGATGTTGATACCCTCGGAATCGTTATCGGTCGTGGCGTGGTTATAGAAACCGTGAATATGAGTGTCAACCATGCCCGGGGCTATCCACGTGCCCGTATAGTCTTTGATCTCGCAGGTCGGCTCCTCAGCCTGCCATGCGCCAAAAACGCCATTTTCGACAATAAGGTAGCCGCCCAGCTGCGGCCCCGCCGGCAAAAAGAACTTGTCGGCCTTAATTGCATACATGCTCATGTAAGCTCCCATACCCGCAGTGCGTTTTGGGCGGGTCCAAAAACCACTGCGTAATTTGCTTGAATGATTGATGCCAAAGGACTAGCGCTCGATGTATTTTGCACCCGCCTTAAAATGCACGGCGCCGTATACCCAAACCGATTAAACGGACCGGTTGTGATAGACCTTGTATTTAAACTGGTCGGCACGTGCAACCGAACGCGTATATTCGATAACATCGTTGCTCATGTCGTATGTAGTGCGAACCAGATCTAAAACCGGAGCGCCCTCTGCAATCTCGAGTAACCGAGCGTCGGAGCGGCGTGCGATGCTCGCATAGAACTCCTCCTCGGCCATACGGACCTTCTCGTGATAATCCTGCTCGATCATATCGTACAGAGATTTATTCTCGATCATGGGACGCTTGAGCGAAAAGAACTTGCGAGCAGGAAGATACGTGCACTCAATCATAAGCGGCACGCCATCGGCGATACGCAAGCGATTAATTCTGTAGAGACGCTCACCCAAACGCGCGTTCATCTCGGCTGCGATATTCTTATCGGCCTCGACCTCGGTAAACTCCAAGATCGTCGTTTTTGGAACACGTCCAATGGCCTTCATCTGTGCCGTAAAGCTATAAGTTTGGCTAAGATTTGCCGTCTGCAGCGAACGATCGGTAACCATGGTTCCTCGGCCGCGCTGGCGAACAACCAGACCGAGCCGCTCAAGCTCCTGCAAGGCAAGACGAACAGTCGTGCGCGAAAGCCCATAACGCTCCGAGAGGTCACGCTCGGACGGAAGATAGTCACCGGGACGAAGTTCGTGATTGATTTTATCGGTCAGAACATCAACGAGCTGATCGTACAGAGGTTGCTTGCGCGCTCCGATTGCCATAATGAAACCTGCCGGGGAATTGCTTGAAAGTGGTTATAACCATACACCACGTACTATAGCAGTTTCCTGCTTATAACAGCAGGTAAATGCGTATATATCAATACTGTTTGTCAGCATTTTGACATGGCTAGTTAATACCAATACATATCAATTTATTTAAAAAAGGGCCGCCCCGCGGAGTGGGACGACCCTTTACTAGACACGGTATGTCTGGTGAGGCTTAGAGAAGCTTCTTGAGCTCCTCGGCAACAGCCTGAACCTGCGTACCGATGATCACCTGGGCAGCACCCTTGTTGATGATCATGACACCCAGAGCGCCAGCCTTCTTGCAGGCAGCCTCGTCGACCAGAGCGGAATCGCCAAGCTCGAAGCGCAGGCGAGTAGCGCAGCAGTCAACGGTCTTGACGTTCTCCTTGCCACCGACAGCGGCGAGAACAGCGGCAGCCTCAGCGGCGAACTTGTCGTCGCCAGCAGCGGCGGAAACGGAGGTCTCCTCGACATCCTCGTCCTCGCGACCAGGGGTCGTGAGGTCGAACTTGGTGATGGCGAAGCGGAACACGAGGTAGAAGACCACGAAGGCAGCGATGCCCAGCGGGATGATCGCCCAGGTGTTGGCAGCGGCCGGGAGGCTAGCGGAGAACAGGAGGTCGGTAGCACCAGCGGAGAAGCAGAAGCCAGCACGGAAACCAACATAGTAGGTGATGATGGTGAAGATACCGTACAGGGCAGAGTACACGACGTAGAGCGGGAAGCACAGGAACATGAAGCCGAACTCGAAGGGCTCAGTGACGCCGCAGACGAAGGCGCAGATAGCAGCGGAGACAACCAGGCCGATAGCAGCCTTCTTGTTCTTAGCGGTCTGAACCATAGCCAGGGCAGCACCCGGGATACCGAACATCATGCAGGGGAAGAAGCCGGACATATACATGCCGAGGCTCCACTTGACGTCAGCAGAGGTCTCGCCAGCCCAGAAGTGGGTCAGGTCGCCAAGGCCGATGGTGTCAAACCAGAACACGTTGTTCAGGGCGTGATGCAGACCGGTCGGGATGAGCAGGCGGTTGAGGAAGGCGTAGATGCCAGCGCCAATGCCACCCATGGCGGCGATAGCCTCACCAAGAGCAACGAGGGCACCGAAGATGAGGGGCCACACGAAGAGCAGGACGACGGAGACGACGATGCAGATGACGGCGGTCATGATGGCGACGCAACGCTTGCCGGAGAAGAAGGCCAGCCAGTCGGGCAGACGGGTGTCCTTGAACTTGTTGTAGCAAGTGCCACCGATGACGGCGGACAGGATGCCGATGAAGGAGTTACCAGCGATCTTGGAGAATGCGATGCCCTCGGTAGTAGCGAGCCATGCATCGGGATCAGCAACGCCCTGGACAGTCTGAACGACAGCGGGGCTCAGGAGCTGCTGAATCATCAGGAAGGCAACGAGGCCAGCGAGGCCAGCGGTGCCGTCATGATCGTCGGCGAGGCCGACAGCGGCGCCGACTGCGAACAGCCAGGCCATGTTATCGATAAGAGCGCCGCCTGCCTTAATGAGCAGGAAGCCGGCGGTGTAGGCAAAACCGGTAGTGTCACCGGCAGCGCCCATGACTGCGGGGGCGAGCAGGTAGCCCACGCCCATAAGAATACCTGCGACGGGAAGCGCCGCGACGGGAAGCATCAGCGCTTTGCCGAGCTTCTGGAGGTACTTCATCATATGGTATCTCCTCCAACCTTTCTTTCGTTGTTCACCAACGAGTTCCATGTCCGCGCCTTCTGCATACCGGCTTCTCCGCTTGCCGGCATTGGAGCGCAAACTAAGACAACCCAGTCCCTATTTCGGGTTGCTGCTGAGTACGTTAACACACATCCAATTCAAACGTCCACCACATTTCGTTCAAATTGCAATTTCATTGCCAGACGGTAATTTTTTTTCCGTAAACGGTAGTTTTTGCAGGTTAAGCGTGGAGTCTGTCGTCTTTTTCATACCAATTTTGGCTAAATTGAAACGATTTCACTAAATAAGTGGTTACTACCAACGGGGCACTGGTACCTAATTGTTACAACCACCAGACCTGAAATCGTTTACGGGAAAACTGAATAGATACCGTATGGTATGAATTAATGGAGCATCGATGCGCAGGCTAGCAAGTCATTTCTCCGCCGCACCGTCTGTGAGACAAAAAAAATACTGATGACCGCGTCCCAGAACGCAAAAAACCCGCCAGAACGATCGTCATCGTCCCGACGGGCATGCGGCTTAAAATTAGCGAATCTTGCGGACCAGAGGGCTTTATGCAAACAGACCGTAGATGCTGATATTGGCCTTAGAATACAGGCCGTTGGCGTACTCGGTCCACTTGGAGCTGGCACTCGAGGCCTCGGTCGAATACTGCTGGTAGGCCGTATAGTAGGCAGTCATAGCTTGCTGATAGGTAGCTCCATCGGCTTTAAACTCGTCGTCGGCGAACGCCTTGGCAAAGGTGCTGTCGGCATCTTTCCAAGTGCCCTTCTTGCTGTCCCACTCGTCGCCGGCAAGCTTGATGATGTAGTCAGCATACTCCTTGCTCGCGGCGTCCTTATTGTCGTCGGAAGGCTCGGTCGGAGCGGTCGGCATATTCGCGGAGGAGTCGCCCGCCTTCTTCTTGTAGAGCTTCTGCAGCGTCGCGGACTGACGAACGATCTGTTTGGCCTGGTCCTTGGACACGCCATACTGCGTTGCCATGGTGTCATAGTCAGAAGTGCCGATGGAATCCTCGGCGTACTTCTTCATTTCCTTAGAAGAGACGGTAATGCCCTCGTCCGCGGCGGCATCGAGCAGAATCTTGTTGCGCACATAGGCCAAAATAACGTCGGCAGAGGGAGCTGCGTAGTTGCCGTCCGAATCCTTGACGGCGTCGAGGCTGTACTGACTCTCGATGGCCTCGCGAGCCGAGACGTCTTTCTTCTTGCCGTCATAGCTATAGCTGGCAACGGTGGCATCAAGCTGGTCCTTGGTCAGCGTGGACGACCCAACGCCCTTGCCGCCAAAGCCGCCATTGCCCACAAAGAAGCCGATAATCGCCGCGATCACAATAGCGGCAACGAAAGCGGCAATCATCGTAATCTTGTGCTTAGAGGTGCGGTTATCCACTTCAGACTCCTCGTCGTCCTCGTCGATGTCGGGCATCAAGTTCTCGTCAGCGGCATCTGCGGCGATCTGCGCCTCGAGACGAGCATCCTCTTCCTCGGCAGTCGTACCAGCAGCAATGTGCTCGGCAGAGGTGCCGGCAACCAGGTCGATCTTCTCAGTCTCATCACCATCGGGACCCTCGCCGCGTTCGATGATCTGGATGCCGTCGATCTCGTCCTTCTCGTCTTTCTTCTGAATCAAACCCATAGTTGTAACTCCTTGATGGAAAACACAGTCGGCAATAGGATACGCCCGACATCGCTGCCGGGCGCATGATTCTCAGGTTAAACGCAAACACTCAGCCACGTTTAAGTTTAATTGTCACATGGGGGCGTATTCCACGTTAGCCCAAATGAGCGATAACGGCATCGGCAAAGGCCTGGGTTCCTACAGCCCCATCGACAGAACCCGTCTGAGCGCGACGAACATCACCGGTAACATGCTCGCCCTCGTCGAGCGTGGCAGAAACTGCGGCGCGGATGCGGCTGGCGGCATGATACTCACCCAGATGGTCGAGCATCATGGCTGCAGACAGAATCTCAGCCGTGGGATTGGCAATATCCTGGCCCGCGATATCGGGCGCAGAGCCGTGCGTGGCCTCGAAGATGGCGCAGTCGGTACCGATGTTGGAGCCAGGGGCCATGCCAAGGCCACCCACCAAACCGGCGCACAGGTCGCTCACGATATCGCCATACAGGTTGGGCAGCACCAGGACATCGAAGTCGTTGGGGTTCTGGACCAAACCCATACAAGTGGCGTCGACGATCTTGTCGTTGAACTCGATATCGGGATAGCCTGCTGCCACCTCGCGCGCCACGCGCAGGAACAGACCATCGGTCGCCTTCATAATGTTGGCCTTATGCACGGCCGTCACCTTTTTGCGCCCACAGCGGCGGGCGTACTCAAAGGCGTACTCCACAATTCGGCGACTCTTGGCGATAGAGATCGGCTTGATCGAGATTGCGGAATCGGCGGCGAAGGCCTTCTGACCCGAACGCTCGACGAGCCGCGAGAGTTCCTCAACCTCGGCAGCACCCTCATCGAACTCGATGCCAGCATAGAGGTCCTCGGTGTTCTCACGCACGATAACCAGGTCAACGTCGCGAAAGCGCGAGCCGTCGCCCGGCTGCGACAGGCAGGGGCGCACGCAGGCATACAGGTCGAAGTGCTTGCGCAGGGCCACGTTGACGCTACGGAAACCCGTGCCGACCGGCGTGGTGATGGGGCCCTTGATGGCAACCTTGGTCTGGGCGACCGCATCGAGCACATGCTGGGGCAGTGGCGTACCAAACTCATCCATGACGCCGGCACCGGCCTCCTGGACATTCCAGTTAATCTGGACACCGGTGGCCTCGACCACACGGCGCATGGCCCGTGTAATCTCGGGACCGATACCGTCACCGGGAATCAGGACTACATCGTGCGCCATAATCTGTTACTCCTCGTCTTCGGCGTCGTCAGATTTTTTAACGCTAGCACGCTTCTTCTTTTTAGAGAGATCCAGACCAAAACGTTTAACAAGCATTTCGCAAATCTCGGACGAGCGAGCCTTGAGATAAGTGCCCTTGCCGTTCTCGGCATCGAACTTAAGGCGCAATGCGAGTTTCTCGGCAATCTCGGCATCAATCTCGCCCTGGCCAAACTCGTACAGGCAGCCAAGCATATCGCGATACTCGAGGTCGCCGTGGTAGCACTGGATGGCTTCGTCCAGAATCGACCAGGCCTCGCACGAACGGTCGACACTCGTGGAGCCCCAGACACACAGCATGCGGAAAGCCGCATAGCGCAGCGTGGAAGAGAGTTCATCGAAGAGCGCGGTCTCGGCGCCCTCAAAAGCATCTTCCATCTGCTCGGGACAGATGGACGCAAGCGCCGCCAGGGCATCAAGGGCCTCCCAGCGGGTCTGAGCCTCGGGGCGATCGAGCGCCTCAATCAGCGCAGGCACGCAGGGCACGACACGCTGGGGATCGCGCTCGGCAAGCAAGTGCAGCACGCGAGCGGCAAACTGGCGGATGCGGCGCGTGGGGCAGCCAAGCTCCTGTACCAAGCGGTCGACGGCGTTCTCGCTCTCTTCTGCCAGTTGAAGCTGCGCCAGCTCCTCGTCGGTAAGCTGTTCGTCTTTGTTTTCTGCCATAGTTACCTCTTCTTACTATTTCTTAGCGTGCTTGCCAGCACCCTTGCTGTCATCGGTGACCGAGATAAGCTGTCGGTCGGCCGCGCCGTTGCGACGCGCGCGGCGGCGCTCCTCGGCGTCGCCCGCATCGGCGGCAGCGCGATGGGCCTTGTTGACGTTAAAGACCTCATCGTGCTTGCGCCACGGGCCAACGGACTCGCCAAAGCTCATCTTAAGGCCGGCGATAAAGCCGCCGAGCCAGCCGATCGGCGCAAATTGCACCAGCGGGAACAGCGAAAACACCCAGGTCAGCAGGACGACCGCTGCCGCACCTGCAAAGTTGGCGATCCAGTAGTCGCGCTTAGTGATGACGCGCTTTTCGCAGGCCCACTGGCCGCACAAAAAGCCAATGTAGATCGCAAAGATAAAAAGCACCAGCGCGAGCGCCACGAACGTCCAGCTCATGGGCGCTACTCCTCGTGATGATGGCCGCAGCAGCACTCGTGGCCGTCATCGTGGCCGTGGCCGCCGCAGCACTCGTGGCCTTCGCCATGGTGATGGCCGCAGCACTCGTGGTCGTCGCCGTGCTCGCCGCAACCGCAGCCGTCCTCGTGGGCACCGTGTTCCTCGGGACGATACTGCGACCAGTCCAGACCGGCGGCAATGGCGTCGGCCTCCTCCTTGTAGAGGACCGTGATGGCCTGGGTGCCCAGCTTGGCGCCACCGATGGCGTCGAGCATGTCATAGAGCGTAAAGGCCACGTCGGCACCGGGCAGCGCGAGCTCGCGGTCGTCGGCGTATGCAAGGGCCAGACGCAGGTCCTTAATGAAGTGCTCGACCATAAAACCGGGCTTGTAGTCACCGTCGAGCGCCTTGGGGGCAAGGTTCTCCATGGCGCCGGACTTGCCGGTGCCGCCCAGAATCATCTGACGGGTCTTTTCCAGGTCTAGGCCGCTAAGCTCGGCAAACGCCAGCGCATCGGCCATACCGACCATGCAGGCGCCCAGCGACACCTGGTTGGCGAGCTTGGCGGCCTGGCCCTTGCCGGCGCCATCAAAGCAGCAAATGTTGGCCGCAAAGGTAGCAAGGATGTCACGGACCGGAGCGATGTCATGCTCGGTGGCGCCCACGATGGCGGTGAGCGTGCCGGCGATAGCGCCCGACTCGCCGCCGGTGACGGGGCAGTCAAACGCCATGCGACCGGAGACCTGGGCAGCCTCGGCAATGTCACGCGCTAACTCGGGCGAGCTCGTGGTGAGGTCAATCAGGACCGCGCCAGGCTTGGTGCAGGCCAGCAAGCCCTCGCCCGCCAGATAGAGCTCCTCGACCTCGGAGGGATAGCCGACCATGGTAAAGACGACATCGGCGTTCGCCACAGCCTCGGCCGGCGTATCGGCCCAGACGGCACCACGCTCGACGAGCGCTGCGGCCTTGGACTTGGTACGGTTGTTGACCGTAATGGGATAGCCGGCGTCCAGGATGTGGCCGGCGATGGGGGCACCCATGATTCCGGTGCCGATAAATGCGACGGAGAGCTTGTTTGCCATGAAACCTTTCCTTTTGGGTTGGGTGTTGTTACCAGGTTGAATACTCAGCGCCAGCGCTTGAGCTGCGGGGCGCCTGCGGTCGTAGCGCCTGTCTACTCACCGCGCACACGACGCGCGATGCGGTCGGAAAGCGAGGCTTTCTCGGCGCGGTTCTTGCCCCAAAACGCAAGTGCCACCATGCCGGGCCCCACATGCGAGCCGATGGTAGGACCGACGGAACTGCGGATAATCGTGACGTCGGCGCAACCCTCCTCCTTGCGAACGGCGGCCTCGAGCCAGTCACCATCCTTCTCGGCATCGGCAGTCATAATGGCAATAGGCATGGTGCGATCGGGCACATAGTTCTCGCGGAACGACTTGAGAATGGACTTGAGCGCCTTCTTGCGGCCGCGGTTGACGCCGATCAGCGACAGCGAGCCGGCCAGGTCGTAGGACAGCTCGGGTTTGACGTCGAGCTTAGCCGTGAGCTGTGCCGCCGCGGGCGGAATGCGGCCGCCGGCAGCCAGCGCGTCAAAGCTCTCGAGCGTAAAGTAGCCGTGGACATAGGTCTTGGCCTCGTTTGCCCAGTCGACCAGCTGCTTGGCGGTGAGTCCCGCCGAGCGTTGACGGACGGCCTCGAGCGCCAAGAGCTCGCCGGTCGCACAGGGCAGAGCGTTGTCGACCACGTACAGCTCAAAATCGGGATACTCGGCACGCACGGCATCTGCCGCCTGGCATGCAGAGTTGTAACTCGATGACAGCGCCGAGGTAAAGCACAGGTAGACCGTGGGCGTGCCTTCTTTGGCGCACTCGGTAAAGAACTCGATATAGCGACCGAGCGACACAGCGGAGGTAGACACGCGGGCGCCGGCACGCATACGGTCGTAGAACTCCTTGGGGGTCATGGTCGACCAGATATCGTCCGTCCGCTCCTCGCCATCGATAATAAAGGGGAAGCCCAGGATATCGACATCGAGGTTCGCGGCAACCTCGGGGCTAAAGTCGCAGCAGGTATCGACGACGATGCGGCAACGGTCCGAATGACCGGCGGATGCGGCCTTGTCCATCAAAGCGCTCCTTACGTAAAAAAGGCGGCCACCCGCATGGGATGGCCGCCAACCGTTAACTCATGCAAGTTAACGTATTTTACTCGTCAAGTGTTTCGATGCGGGGCTTGATGATGCCATATCCACCATTCTTACGGTGATACACCACATTGATGAGGCCAGTCGTCGCGTTCTCGAACACGTAGAAGTCGTGGCCGAGCAGATCGGTCTGCACCAGCGCCTGCTCCTCAGTCATCGGGGTGACATCGATGACCTTCTCGCGGACGAGCAGGTCGTCGTCCTCCTCGGGCAGCAGCAGGTCGGCCAAATCCTCGACGCGCTCGACCGGCGCGACCTCAGCGGCGCTGGCGCCACCCTGACGATTGTCCACGACCTTGGTCTTGAACTTACGCAGCTGGCGGGTGACCTTGTCAGCAGAAAGATCGATTGCGGCATACATGTCCGCACCGTGCTCGGCAACGCGAATCACGGAACCGCGGGCGCGAACGGTAACCTCGACAATCGCGGGGTTGGGGTTCGAGGGGTTCTTCTCGTAACGAAGCACAACGTCGGCCGTCATGGGCTCGATATCGAAAACCTTAAGCGCCTCGCCGATCTTCTCATCCACATGCGCACGCAGAGCATCGGTTACCGTCGTCTTGCGTCCAGAAACCTTAATATCCATACGTGGCTCCAATCTGCCTCGGGGACTAACTGTACTGGCTATGTACCCATTGCTGTGTATTTAATCACGCGGATTCTCAAAGACCCGAATAACGATTGCTTGATACCGAATACCGAAGAGTCGCACTTTTCTGTGGAAAAGTGCGTTATAGGCGCGCGACGAAGGTTACAGAAATTCCTCCAGAAAATGCTTTTTACCTGCACTTTCTCTCTATAAAAAAGAACCGGACCTTTCAACTGGAAAGGTCCGGTAATGCGTGTCGAAACCGTGAAGGCGCCCCTAAACCACTGCAGCGGGATCGGCACCCCTGGCAATAACTACATAGTATTGAGCTTGTTGATATCGTCGTCGGTGATGGTGCCCTCTTGCCTGGAAGGCGCATCATTCGAAGACCCGCCTTCGGCATCGGCCGGCTTGTCCTCGCTGGACTTGGTAGAAGACGTCTTTGTATCGACGCCCGAGATTACCGTGTCGGAAAGGTCATAGGGCATTTGGCCATACCAAAAGGAATGAACGGCCTCAAGCGTGCCGTCAACCGTGATGTCATCGAGTGCCTCGCTGACGGCGCGACAGAGCTCATCATTGGACGCAAGGCCTGCGACCTCGAACGTCGAGGGGTTCTCGAGCGTGCCAGCATAGGAAATCTGGTTTATAAGTCGCGCGAGGTAACCTCCGGCAGTCGAGTCGCAAACCACATAATCGACCTCACCGGACTCGAGGGCCTTGAAGCACTCATTAACGTTGGAGAAGGTCTTTTGATCGGCAGTGATGCTCTGCTTGGCCAGCGCCTCCTGCGAAGCCGATGACGTCTGAACGCCCAGGGTAGAAGTTCTAAGTGTTTCGACCGAAACATCCAGCGCCTTGCCGTCGCCGGTCTTGCCAAATACGGCGGCAGCATCATACAGACAGGCACCAAGCGAGCTGATTCCATCATCAGAAGAGCGGACGTCCCCGATGTAAATATCGGCCTGTCCGTCACTGAGCGAGGAATCCACCGAAGAGGCGTCAACAAAAGTGACCTTGAGGCCCATACGGCACGCAAGGGCACGGGCGACATCGACCGCATAGCCCGTAAGATTGCCATCGGCATCCTGCATGGCTTGCGGGGTGTCCGAGGTATCAAGGGCAACCGTAAGGGTACCGGGTGCAACAAGGGCATCGTCCGACACTGCAGGGGCGACGGTTTGGCGCTCAATCTGGTCGATCGTGGGCGTTGTAAGCGAAGACAATGGATTAAGCGCACATCCGCTCAAGCCTAGTACGGCAATGACCACCGCGGTCCCAGCCCACAACCGAGCCGCATGCATCAAGCTGCCCCTTACCATGTCTACAACCCTGCCTTCTGTGTCGTATGCAAGCCACGGAACCGCGGCTATCGGGTTGTTCCCACCAGCTGACCTGGTATTTGACCCCACACTTGCGCACCGGGGCGTTTGCTCGGGAAGCCGTAGCCACCTTCACGACTGACCCGCTCGCCCGCGAGGCGGTATTGCCCCAAATAAAGTAGAACGGACGGTGCGGCTTACATCTAGGACGCGCCATGATCGCGCCGCGCGCACGCGGTCGCTTACGTGGATCCCTTTGACCGCGTCTGTCTTGGACTTGGATGGGCATTTCGTCCACCCGCAACCACAGCCTGGCAGGAACGTAGCGCATTATAACTAAGTTCAAGCTAAAGCTTAAGGTTAGGGGCGCCATTCGCACCGCGAGCACAGATTTTGCAGGTCGGAGCGAACCATTCGTGCCCCCATGAAGCCCGGAGCTCCCCTACGGGGAGCTCCGGGGCACCCGTCTCAGGGTGTCGTGTGCAAAAAACGGCAAATATGAGTAATATTACCAATTTAGTAGCAGCGTTTTTCCGCCCCACGGGCCCTTTTTGAGTTCCGCACAGCCTGCTTGACGTCAAGATATTCCACATTCCTTTATTATCTCTTCAATGAATCCAGATTTTCGGCCCAAGTTTCTTTGTTTTTGCTGCCACTAATCTAGTAACAGTACTCATATTTGCCGTTTTTTGCACAGGACATATAAACAGACCCCCTATAAAGCCATAGTTTTACGCCGGCTTGAGCCCAAAGCACGCTCGGAGCGTATTCAGCAGAGCATCTTGCCTCTTTCGACGAGCCTCTACGCGATTCTGATATCGCTTACCTATGCGTTGGTAAATGCGCCATGCGAGCGCTTCCATCGCTTCCATGTCGCAGAGCATTTCGTTGTTGACCGTCGCGACCTCGATTCCCATAGTAATCAAGCCCGTATTGCGTTTTTCATCATGGATACGTCCCCTCCGGGAGGAATGGCCCAGCTCACCGTTGTATTCCAGGTCAAACCGGGCTGCTTCCTGATACGCATCGCAAACTGCATGCGGCATCCCCGAGATTGCCTGCGCGCGGTCATCGAACTCGATCTTGTAGTCGGTCTTAAAGGGACCGCAGGCAAATCCACCATAGGAAAACGGAAGCGAAAACAGAGCGAGCATGATGCACTCCATGGGCGAGCGCAGGTTTTCTGACAGGTAGGGACACAGGCGCAGCAGCTGTTTGGCCACATTCCCCTTGCATGCCGCAAGATAACCTGCCAGGCGATCGGGCGTCAGCACCGGCTCGACTTCAAAATAGCCCACGTCTGCCGGTTGGTCCTTGTCCTTTGCAAGTCTATTCGCAACAGGCGAGGTGTAGGGAGGCAGATACTTCCCGCGATCGCTCAGTGAAATCTTAGAACACAGTTCCTGGGCCAGGGCAAACGCCTGGATACAGCCGACCTCGCGGGCGACGGCAACACAAAGGGCCTCGGGAGATAGGCTGTACACCCCCGGTTCCACCTCTAGAATCGAGCCGGCAGGCAACTCGGAACGCACGGACCAGCCCACGCCAGGCATGCGGCGACGCTGCGCCGCAGATCCCACCAGCAAGCGCAGATCTTCTTGCGCCTCACCGCTTTTGGCTCCAATTCGCACCAAATCGAAAAGATAGATATCCTCGGCCGAAGGCGATGACGTACACAGTACGCGGCGCTCCTCCTCGGGCTCAAGATCCTTCCAGCCGATGTAGCCCATCTGCCGGCGCTCGGCTCGAATCATACGCAACGCCGAGGCGCCCGCAAGGATCACGGAAGCCGCTAACTGCTCTTTTGTCGGTTTGTTGCCCTGACCGATTGTTACCGCCATATGAATCACCCCTACCAAACGCGTGCGATAGCGAGGCCATCGACTGCCGCGGCGCCGGCACGCTTGAGCTCCGCCGAAGCCGCAGCCATAGTCGCACCCGTGGTAATGACATCGTCGATGAGCAGTAGGCGGCGGCCGCGCACATCCTCGACCGTCTCGTACATGCCCCGGGCATGCTCCCGACGCTCATCGCGACCGAGCTCACGCTGGTCGCCATGGCCATATTTGACTAGGGCATCGAGCGGCGGCAAACCCGAAAGCTCGCAAAACGAGCACGCGATGGCTTCCATGTGATCGAATCCACGCCGCCGAAACGCTGCCGCAGTCGCGGGCACAAACACCACCGCATCGGCATTGGACAACAGGCCGTCAAAGCGACGAGGCGCCACGGTCTGAGCATGCAGGGCGGCATCAAACAAAAACTCGGCAAGGTACGAGGCCAAACGACGCTCGCCCATATCTTTATATGCTCTGATAATGCGTGGCAGAGGGTGTTTGTAGACTGCGCACGCCAGGCAGCGATCAAGAGATTCTGCCATCGCGGAAGAAGTGCCCTCAACCGAGCATTCGGTGCAGAGCAAGTCGCCAAACGGAGCGCCGCACCTCATGCAGCTATGGCGAGGATCGATAAGCGTGAGCTCTGCCAAGCAGTCTTGGCAGATGAGCGCTCCGGCGCGCTCACATCCGGCGCATCGCGTGGGCGACAGTACCTCGAGCACCTCGTATGCCACGCGCTCGGCAAACGGTAGCGATTCATCCGCAAACGGCAGGGGCACGAGACCCCACATACAACGCAACGCGTTCAAATAGCTCTTCATGACACAACCCTCCCTGCGCATGGACGAGGGAGGGTTGTCGATTCAGAGCCATGATACCCAAAAGCATTGGGGACTAGGCGGCTTACATCCGCTTACGAGCGCTATTCGCCGGCGGACGGTTGCGGCGCGGACGAATTAGGAGTCGAGCCCTCGCCACCGTCCTGACGCGGCTTGCGGGAACGACGACGGCGACGGCGCTTCTGGCCCTGCTCGGCAGAACTCTCACCACCGCGACCCTCACGCGGGTCGCGCTCGTCGCGAGAGACACCGCGCGAAGCCTTGGCTGCGGCTCCTCCACCGTCACCGGGACGACGGCGCGTGACCTTGACCTCGCCGTCCGAGACCTGGTCAGCCACAGAGGGAACCGAGGGCTTCTGTTGCGTGCCCGAAGAATGGCGGCGACGCGAGCGCGGCGCACGCTCCTCATCGCCACGGGATCTACCGCCCTTGTCGGCAGGCGCGTCGGAGGCTGAGGCGCCCTTGGGAGCGACACCGGCCTCGCGAGCGGCTGCGGCGCGGAAGGCGTCCTCGCGCTCCTCGCTCGACAGATGACGGCGACGACGGCGCGTGGGGTTCATGCCACCGCCGCGGCTTTGCTGCTGGGGCTGCTGAACCTCGCGCTCGCGAGAGGCATTCTTACCCGGAGCTGCGACCTCGCCTGCATCGCCCGAGCCAGCGCGTTTGCGGCGGCGACGGCCACCGGCGGCCTCCTCGGCCTCGGGTGCCTCGACCTTGCCGCGCCCCTTGCCACGACCGCGGCCTTCGCCCTGGCCGGCGCGAGCATCGGAATCGGCATCGCGCCGGCGACGCTTGGGCATCGACGTGCCGGCGAGACGGTCGGCACTCGACAGGCCGTCACCCACGTCGACACCGTTCTCGCGGTCGAGTTCCATGAGCGCCAGACGCATCTCGGGCGAATCGATGCGCTCGAGCACGTCACGCGTCACGCAGTCGGGGCGGCAGCTGCAACCCTGCTCGGCGGCCTTCTTTTTGCAACCCTCCGTGCAGGTCATGTCGGCCAGGTTGACCTTAAAGACCTTGCCGTTCTCCAGGCGCAGCACCAGCTGCTCACGCGGCGTATCGTACTCCTGAATGCGCGCCTTGCCCAGCGGCGTATCGATGAGCGTCTTCTTTTTGGGCGCGCGGCTCTTAAAGTCCTTGTACGCCTCGAACTCATAGCGTAGACAGCACATCAGGCGGCCGCACACGCCGCTGATCTTGGACGAGTTGAGCGGCAGATCCTGTTCTTTTGCCATACGAATCGAGACAGGCTCAAACTGTCCGCCAAAGCGCGTGCAGCAGAGCTCCTGACCGCACTGGGCATAGCCGCCCACCAGGCGGGTCTCGTCGCGCACGCCGATCTGACGCATGTCGACGCGAATATGCAGCGTCGAGGACAGGTCCTTGACAAGTTGACGAAAATCGACGCGCTCCTCGGCCGCAAAGTAGAACACGGCCTTCTCGCCACCAAACAGGTACTCGACGCCGACCGGCTTCATCTCGAGGTCGAGCTCTTTGACCAGGCGACGAAAATCGACCATCGCCTCGTCGCCCTGGATGGCCAGGTCGTCGGCAAGCTGCAGGTCGATGTCGGTCGCCACGCGCAGCACGGGCTTGAGCGGCTGGCCGATCTCGTCCAGCGACACCTCGAAGGGATCGGCCGTGACCAGGCCAATCTCGGTTCCGCGCTCGGTGGAACAAATAGCATAATCGGCCTCGAGGATGTCCAGGCCCTGCGGGTCGAACCACAGGTCGCGCGAGGCGTAGGTAAACTTAACGGGTACGACTAACGGCATTTCAGTGCCTTCCTGATATCGAACAGCATGACCTCGATGGCCAGCTGGGGAGTAACGTTTCTGGCGATGTTGCGCTCGGCGGCGACGACCGCCTCGAGGGCCCGCGCGGCACCCGCAACATTCGTCGCGGCGGCAAGCCGCCCGATCGTGTCGCGCACGTCTTCGTTCACCACGTCGGCCGCCTCGTCCTGAAGCGTCAGCAGCACATCGCGCATGAGTGTCCGCGCGCTCGCCAGCGCTTCCATGATACCCGAACGCTCGCGCGCGTTGAGCTCGCGCTTGTTGCGGTCCTCAAGCTGCTTCAATGCTCCACGCGACAGGTAGTCGGCATTTTGCTCGAGCACCTTTTCCTGCGTGGACTTGACCTCGGCCAACGGCGCCTTGACGGCGACGATGAGTGACTTGGCGCGGCTGAGCACGTCGGCCTCGTCGGCGGCAATGAGTGAGTCGATGGCACGGACCATCTGACGGCGTGCGTCCTGACGCTCGGCGCTCTTAAGGAACTCGATGCCGCGCGTGGGACTCCCCGCCACGGCGACGGCCATGCGGCAGCGTGCGAGATCCTGACCCGTCGCGCGGCTCACGGCCTGTGCGGCCACGGCGGGCGACACCAGCCGAAACGGCACACACTGACAACGGCTCACGATGGTGGGGAGCATCACGTCTGCAGAGGTGCCCAGCAGAATAAACATAACGCCCTCGGGCGGCTCCTCGAGCGTCTTGAGCAGCGCGTTGGCGGTGTTGGCGCGCAGCTGCTCGGCACGGTCGATGATGTAGACCTTGGCCTTAGCGCGAATAGGGGCCAGGGGCACGTCGTCGAGCAGCTCGCGGGTCTGGGCAATGAGGTAGCCCGTGGCGCTCTCGGGCGTGTAATAGTGCACGTCGGGATGCGTGTGCCGCGCAACGCGCACACAGCTGTCGCATGCGCCGCAGCCGTCCTGCTCACACAGGAAGGCCTGGGCGAGCGCCCATGCGGCATCGAGCTTGCCGGCGCCGGGAGCGCCCAAAAACAGATAGGCGTGCGATGCGCGGCCGCTAGCGACGGCGTTGGTCAAAAAATCGCGCACGCGCTGTTGGGTGTCGAGCTTGGCCAGCAGGCTTGCCTGGGCGGGGGCCATGTTACTCAGCCTCCTGGGCAAGCGCAGCGACGACAGTTTCCTGCGGAATGTCGAGGCCGTACGCGCGAACCTGCTCGACCGTCTTCGCAAAGACGTCCTCGACGGTCGTAGTGGCGTCGATGAGCTTTACGCGAGCTGGCTCCTCGGCGGCAATGGCGCAGAACCCCTGGTAGACGCGCTCCTGGAACGCCATGCCTTTTGCCTCCATGCGATCTGCCGCGCCACGGGCTGCCATGCGCAGCGCCGCCTGCTCAGGCGTGATGTGGAAGACGAGCGTAAGCGACGGATGCGTTCCCGCGACGGCCAGGTTGTTGGCATCGCGCACCATCTGGCGATCGAGGCCGTCGGCAAACGCCTGATAGCAGGTCGTGGAATCGTAGAAGCGGTCGCACAGGACCACCTTGCCGGCCGCGAGGGCGGGAGCTATGACCTCGTGCACCAACTGGGCGCGCGCAGCCTCGTAGAGCAGCAGTTCGCAGGTGTCGCCCATCGCTGTATTGGCGGGATCGAGCAGCAGGGCGCGAATCTTTTCGCTGATGGCGGTGCCACCCGGCTCGCGCAGGGTCACAACCTGGTAGCCAGCGAGCTCGAGCGCACGGGCAAGCAGGCGCGCCTGCGTGGACTTGCCGGCACCGTCGACGCCCTCGAGCGTGATAAAGCTATGTTGAGCGGACTCAAAAGCCATGGGCGCAGCCCCTTCCTACAAGCGCGTAAATGCGAATTGGCAACTCCGTCATGATACCCCAGGGGCAGGCGCACCCCAAATCGGACCCAGTCATTGGGGACGTTCTTAAATGACTAGGTGACAGTTAGGGACGTTCCCAAAGTGCCGGCCGAAAAGGAACGTCCCTAACTGCCGGCTTTTTAGAGCGGTGGGTATAATCGTCGTATTGCATTGAAATGTGGCGAAAGGAATGGCAATGTCTCGGTATTGCGCCTCGTGCGGCAAGCTTCTTGCAGATGATGCCAAGTTCTGCACCTCGTGCGGTGCACCCGTTGAGCAGACAGCCGCGAGCAATGGCCAGCCTGCGTTTGAGCAGACCGGCCCCCTCGATACGTCGCAAACCAAACCGGACGACCGCCTCGCCTATCGTCCCGACCCCGCCGCCAACCCCGCAGGGGTCGAAACGACGCAGCGCATGCCCGTCGCGGGTACCCCGCCCCAACAGCAACCAGCGTCTGCGTACGCGCCTGATTCACCACAGGCCCCCGCCGCCAAAAAGAGCGGCACCAAGCTGCTTATCGCCGTTATCGTTGTGCTGGTGGCAATCATCATCGCCTTGGTCATTTTCTTTGTGATCAAGCCTTTCGACAACGCTGCCACGCAGACGACCGCCGAGGTTACCAAGCTGCACCACGATGTTGACGCCGATGACCTCAAGCCTCTCGGCGACCCCAATAGCCTTTACGACGATGACGGTGATGACGAGGAGGACGAGGCTGGCAGCGAGGCAACCCTCTCCGAGCAGAACCTCTACCGCCGCCTGAGCGAATACTACGACCTGCTCGAGGATCTCGACAGCCAGGTCCGTGGCTGCGCACAGAACTTCAACGGCAGCTATCTGGAAGAGGATCGAACCACCCGTCAAAATCTCGCCGACGTCGCCGAGCGCACGGAGGACACCATCGAGCAGTATTACGACATCGTCGAGGACCTGGACGTCCCGACGAGCTCCAAGAACTACAGCTCCTGGAAGGACATCATCGC
Source organism: uncultured Collinsella sp. (assembly GCA_902464485.1). Lineage (GTDB taxonomy): Bacteria > Actinomycetota > Coriobacteriia > Coriobacteriales > Coriobacteriaceae > Collinsella. The sequence continues at coordinate 103,173 of CABQJJ010000003.1, forward strand.
CCTGTACGACGACCTGGATCACCGCATTGACGCAATCTGTGATGCCTGGGAGATCAGCCTAAAATACGCCAAGCCTGCGGACCACAAGAATGAGATCGTGGCGCCGCTGGCACGCGACAACGAGCCGGAGACCAGCAACAACAAGTACCGTCTGGACTTTGAGGACCGCTATCCCGGCGCCAAGCCCGTCGAAGTGAACTAGTCGCATGCGACGTTCTTAAACGACTAGTCATTAAAGAACGTTCCCAATGACTAACCAAAAAACGAGCGAGGATCATAGGACCCTCGCTCGTTTTGTTTTGGGTAATGTTTCGACTGCACCGCTACTTGTCGGCGGCGGCCTTCTTGGCGGTCGTCTTTTTCGCGGCAGCCTTCTTGGCGGTCGACTTCTTGGCAGTCGTTTTCTTTGCCGTGCTCGCCTTGGTCGCGGTCTTGCGGCCGCGGGCGGGCTTCTTCTCCTTGGTCGGGCAGTCCATGTTGACGCAGATACGCCACGGGCCGCGCGCCGTGTTGACCACCACGATGGGAGCGCCGCACTCGGGACAGGTCTCGCCCGTCGCCTCGAGCTTGCCACGCGCCGGCAGCGGATAGCTCACGCCGCAATCGTCGTAGTTGGTGCAGCGGATAAAGCGCTTGCCACTCTTCTCGCTCTTATGCGCGATCAGGTCGCCATGACGTCCCGCCTCGGCGCACACCTTGCACTCCCCCACCTTAAGGTCGGGCTCGTAGTTGGTGGGACACGTGGGGTTTACGCAGATCTCAAAGGCCTTCTGGCGGAACGGCTGGCACTTAATGCGCGGCGCGCCGCACTCGGGGCACACGGCCGCCTCGCCCTCGAGCGGGCTCACCTTAACGCCGCTCGGCACCGGATAGGTCACATCGCAGTCGGGCCAACCCATGCAGCCGATAAAGCTGCCACGGGTCTTGGCGCTCGTCTTCATAACCAGATCCTTGCCGCACTTGGGGCAGGCGCCCACGCGCGCATCGGCCGTGACGGCGTCGCTGATGGCGTCGCCCAGCTCCTGCGTATGCTTGAGCAGCTCGTCGAGCACGCCGGCCAGCAGCGCGCGCGAATGCGTCACGACATGCTCTTCGGTGTCCTCGCCGCGCTCCACGCGGGTCATGTCGCCGTCGAGCTCACTGGTCATATCGGGGCTCGTGATGCGCGGGGCAAACTGCGAAAGCGCATCGATGATGGCGATACCCAGCTGACTTGGCTCAACGGGATCGTTTTTGAGGTAGCGCACGGCGTACAGGCGCTCGATGATGCTCGCACGCGTGGACTTAGTGCCCAGGCCGCGCTTTTCCATCTCCTGCACGAGTTTGCCCTGGCTGTAGCGCGCGGGCGGTTCAGTCTGCTTGGCCTCGAGCTTGATGTCGAACACGTCAACCGTATCGCCCTGCTCAAGCGGCGGCATCTGTTCGTCACGCTTAAGGCCGTACGGATAGGCTTCGCGGAAGCCAGGGGTCACGAGCACGTCACCCGAGGCCACGAACGGCTCGCCGTTGACGTCGAGCTCGAGCTTGGTGTTCTCGATGGTCGCGGGGCCCATAAGCGTCGCCAGGAAACGGCGGGCGATGAGGTCGTAAAGCTTGCGCTGGCCGCCATCGAGCGTGGACGGATCGCCCTCGCCCGTGGGGTAGATGGGCGGGTGGTCGGTGGTCTCGACCTTGCCGCGCGTGGGCTTCATAGGACCGGCGAGCACCTTTTTGCACACGGGTGCCAGCGCCGGGTTAATCTTTGCCAGGTCGCTTACCACGGCGCCCAGATCGAGCGTCGCGGGGTATACGGTGTTATCAACACGCGGGTAGCTGATGAGGCCCGCCATGTAGAGAGACTCGGCGATACGCATGGTACGTGCAGGCGAGATACCCTCGGCTGCGGCGGCAGCCTGCAGCGAGGTGGTCGCAAACGGCGTAGGCGGTTGCTGCTTGCGCGAGCGCTTGGTCACCGCGGCGACGGTTGCCGTCTTGACACCGTCGACGTTGCCATACGCCGTCTCGGCAGCATCCTTGTCGGTAAAACGCGTCGTCTTGTGCGCAATCTTAAAGCGGTCGTCCTCGGCAGCGCCCTGCGCGGCACCCATGCCGCGAATCTGCCAATAATCCTCGGGCACAAACGCCATGCGCTCGCGCTCGCGCTCGACCACCAAGGCGAGCGTCGGGGTCTGTACGCGGCCGGCGGAGCGCACGTTGCCAAAGCCGCCAAACTTGGCGAGCGTCAGGTAGCGCGTGAGCACCGCGCCCCAAATGAGGTCGATGTGCTGGCGGCTCTCGCCGGCGTCGGCCAGGTTCTGGTCGAGCGAGACAAGGTTATCGAAGGCCTGCGTGATCTCGGCCTTGGTAAACGAAGAATACTGAGCGCGGGCGACCGGCAGGTCGGGCGCCACCTCGCGCACCTTATTGAGGGCGTCCGAACCGATCAGCTCGCCCTCACGGTCGAAGTCCGTGGCGATGATGACGCTGTCAGACTTCTTGGCGAGGTTCTTGAGCGAGCGGATGAGCTCCTTCTCGGCCGGCAGCTTAATAACGGGCGCCCAGGTGAGATATGGCAGGCTCTCGAGCTTCCAGCCCTTGATGGAGATACCGTCGGCAAGAAACGGCTTACGTTTGGTGTCGTAGGGCGGACGAGCCAGGCCATCGGGCATGTCGGCCGGCAGCATCTCGCCGTCCTCGGTGACCGAATACCAGCCCAACTTTTTATCGAACAGTACACTGTCGCAAAAATCGGGTGCAAGGATGTGACCGGCAAGGCCGATCGTCACGCACTCCTCGCCCTTCCACTCAAAACGGTAGATGGCGGTGTTGTATACCTTGTCCTTTTTGGGCTTGCCCGTGGACAGGCGCTCGGCGATCTGACGCGCGGCGTCGTTTTTCTCGGCGATGATGAGCTTCAAAAGAGGCTCCTATCTCGTATCTCTGCGGCTGCGCCCGCACTTGCAGCGGCCGACTTACGCCCTTGCTTGCTCAATCTGCCCGATGAGCCAATCGCACCAGGCATCCATGCCCTCGCCCTTGCGTGCACTCACGGCAAACCGCGGCGCTTGCGGATTGAGGTCATCGAGTGTCTTAGTATACCTATCCATGTCGAAATCGAAAGCCGGGGCCACATCGACCTTGTTGAGCAGCTGCGCGCCGGCGTGCTGGAAAATACCCGGGTACTTGATAGGTTTGTCGTCGCCCTCGGGCACCGAAAGAATCATGATGGATAGGTTCTCGCCCAGGTCAAAGTCGACCGGGCAGACCAAGTTGCCCACGTTTTCGATAAAGATGACATCGATGTTTTCGAGCCCGACGGCCTGATCGAACGCGTCAACGGCCTCCATGATCATGTTGCCCTCGAGGTGGCACAGGCCTCCCGTATTGATCTGAATGGCGGGCATGCCAGCTTCCTTCATGGTGATGGCGTCGACGTCCGAGGCGATATCGCCCTCGATGACGGCACAACGTAAGTCCGCCTTGTCACGCAGGCGCTCATTGGTACCCAAGATCGTGGTGGTCTTACCCGAGCCCGGGCTCGACAGCACGTTGATCACAAAGGTATTCGTCTCTTTAAATCGCTGACGCAGCTGATCTGCCAGGCGTTCGTTGCGCGACAAAATCGGCGATGCAATATCAATCGTTTTCTCGGCCATACTCGGCACTCCTTACTTCTGCCATCTGGGGACGGGGTAGAAATGGTAGATTTCGTCGTTGACATATACCGTTTTGCCTGCTTGCACACATCAAAATGAAATGTCAAGCTGCCCGGCACATCTATTTCTACCATTTATACCCCGTCCCCAAATGGCAGGCTGGTTAATTGTCGGGAGTTTCGACCTCGATGCTGGCGATGTCGAGCTCGCGGCCGTGCAGCAAGCGCACGTTGGCGCCTCCACAGTGGGGGCAGCGACAGTGAAAGCGATCATGCTCGAAAACCTCGCCGCAGTCCAGGCATTCGCTTTGCGGATGAATCTCTTCTACAGCGAGCTCGCAGCCTTGCGTGAGCGGATCCTCGTCGCGAAACGTCTCCCACGCAAAGTCGAGCGCCTCGCGCACAACTTCGGTCATATCCCCGATACGCAGCGTTACCAAAACGGCGCGCGAGGCCCCTGCCCCACGCGCCGCGCGAATCACCGTATCGAGTATGCCGTTGACGATGCCAACCTCATGCATACCGATTTACTCCTCGTCGTCCTCGTCATCCGAGAACAGGTCCAGACGGCTCACGAACAGGCCCTCCTTGCCCTCGCGCGCGGTAATGACCACGCGGGCGATGGCAAGCGAGATCTCGTAGAGCGAAAGCAGGGCGCCGTACATAAGGCCCAGCGTGACGGGCGAACCGTCGGGCGTAATCACAGCCGAACCCACGAGCAGGCCCACGTACACGTAGCGCCAGGCGCTGCGGAAGGCCGCATAGGACACGATGTGGAAAACAGACAGGTAGAAGATGATGAGCGGCAGCTCAAACGCCACACCAAAGCCGATCATAAAGAGCAGCTCCATGTTGACGTAGTTCTCCAGATCGGGCAGCGCCGTGGCGACGGCCGAGGTCTCGCCGATGAGCCACTCAAAGCCTGCCGGGATAATGATGAAGTAGCAGAAGATAGCGCCCAGGAAGAACAGCACCGTCGAGGCAAGCACCGTGGGCACAACCCATTTGCGCTCGTTGGGGCGAAGTGCCGGCAGGAAAAATGCCAGGATCTGCCAGATAATCATAGGCGTGCACATGACCACGGCCATCTTGATGGCCAGTGAAAAGCGCAGGCCAAAGCCGCCGAGCGTAGTGGTGATGTAGAACTTACCGTCCGGCACAAAGGAGCGGATGGGGTCCTCAAGGATATCGAGCACCACGGGCGTGGCGAAATACAGCACGATAGCGGCGGCAAACACCGAAACGACCACGATAGTCAGGCGGCGACGGAGTTCTCCCAGGTGATCGAAGAGTGGCATGCGCGCAGGTCCGATAGGCATTACTCATCGCCTCCCTTCGGGGCGTCGGCGGCAGCGGCGTCGCCCTCGGCCTCGAGCTCGCGGGCGAGCTGGTCGACGACAGCTTTGCGCTTGCGGGGACGGCGGGCGTAGAGGTCAGCCGTCGTGGGCTCTGCCGGCTCGGGCTCCGGCTCTGCAG